>CAYWSH010000044.1:0-22981 GCA_964460655.1 uncultured Terriglobales bacterium
GGCAACCTGCTCTATCCCGAAGGCACGGCCTGCGCCGATGTGCTGATCGCCGGCGACCGCGGCGGCTCGTTTGCCAGCCGGGTGTTCTGGGGACTTGGGCTCGGCTCGCTCTACACACTCTTCCAGAACGAGAACCTCTTTGCCGCGTGGCCGAGCACGGCGGCCTTCGACCCGGCAAAGTTCGGCGGTTCGATCCGGGCCAACACCACGTCGGAGTACTTCGGCGTGGGCTACATCATCGGCCCGCGCATCGCGGGCGTGCTGTTCTCCGGCGGCGTGTTTGCGTGGCTGGTGGTGATGCCCGCCATAAAGTTTTTCGCCGGTGACGCCATCGTTTATCCCGGCACGGTCCCGGTCAGCCATATGTCGCCCTCCGACATGTGGCGTAGCTACATCCGCCCCATGGGCGCGGGCGCAGTTGCCGCCGCCGGGCTGATCACGCTGCTCAAGACCACGCCGACCATCATCGCAGCCCTGCGTGCCGGCGCCGGTGACCTGGCCAAAGGCGCGTCTGCGGCCGCATCGCGCCAGCGCACCGACGACGACCTGCCGATGGCCTGGGGCTTGGCCGGCGTCGGGCTCGTTCTGGTCATGATGTGGGCCATGCTGACGTTCAAGCCCGTTCCGGGCGCCTATACGTCGGTCATGGCAAACATCGCCGCGGCGATCTTCGTCGTCATCTTCGGATTTCTCTTCGTCACCGTTTCGTCGCGCATCACCGGCTTGATCGGAACATCGTCGAATCCCATCTCCGGCATGGCGATCGCCACCCTCATGGCGACCTGCGCCGTCTTCTTACTCCTCGGCTGGACGGCCACCGCATTCAGCGCGCTCGCCATCACTATTGGCGGCGTGGTCTGCATCGCTTCCGCGAATGCCGGCAACACTTCGCAGGACCTGAAAACGGGCTATCTGGTCGGCGCCACGCCGCGCAAGCAGCAATACGCGCTGCTCGTCGGCGTCATGGTGTCGGTGTTCGCCATCGGCCTCACCCTGATGGGCATGAATCGCGGCCTGGAATCGTACCGGCCATTCACCAAAGCGATCGACCTGGCGCAGCGCCCTGCGGGCGTCGACCTGCAGGAAGGCGCAACGCTGCCGCCCAACATCCGCGTGACGGATGACAAGGGCAACCCGGTCAAGACGGTCGAAGGTTCGCGCTATCGCTTGCTGAACGCCCTCGGCTCGCGCGAATTGCCCGACGGAAAATATCTCTACAACCAGGACACGAACCAAGTCGAGATCCAGTGGATCCCGGGCATCGGCTCGGAGCGCGCTGCCGCGCCGCAAGCGCGCCTGATGGCCACCGTGATCAGCGGCATCCTCAACCAGCGCCTGCCGTGGGGACTCGTCATGCTCGGCGTGTTCCTCGTGGTCGGGGTGGAACTGCTCGGTATCCGCTCACTCTCGTTCGCCGTCGGCTTTTATATCTCGATCGCGACGACGTGCGCGATGTTCATCGGCGGGATGGTGCGCTGGCTGGTGGAGCGCAGCGCCGAGCGCGCCGGTGAATCGACGGCCGAAAGCGACGTCTCACCCGGCTCGCTCTACGCCTCGGGGCTCATTGCCGCCGGCGGCATCGTGGGCCTGCTGGGCATCGCGGTGAAGCTGATGGAGACGCAGAACTGGATACGCGAAGGCGCACTCGCCTGGGGAGTCCAGCTGCCGTGGAACCAGAACAACAGCGCGACCGGCCATTGGATCTCCATCATCATGTACGGCGTGCTCGCGGCCACGGCGTTCTACTTCGCCCGTAAGCCGCTGGAAGGCGTGGAGACGAAGAAGGCTGAGAGCAAACGGTTCTAGTTTGTCGATCGCCGAGAACATCGCGCGCGTGACCGAGCGCATCGCTGCCGCGGCGTGCCGCGCGGGTCGCCAGCCGGAAGACATCACGCTGGTCGCCGTCAGCAAGACCTTCGGCGCCGACGCCATCGCCGAGGCCTACCGCGCCGGCTTGCGCACCTTCGGCGAGAACCGCGTCCAGGAGTTCGCCGAGAAAGCACCGCACCTGCGCGAGCTCGGCATCTTGGATAGCGGAGAGTGGCGCATGATCGGCCACCTGCAATCCAACAAAGCAGGCAAGGCCGTGGAGTTATTCAACGCCGTCGATTCGGTCGATTCGGTCCATCTTGCCGAGAGATTAAGCGCCTCCGCCGAAAAGCTCGGCCGCACGCTCGCTGTGCTCATCGAGATCAACATCGCCGGCGAGGAGCAAAAGTCGGGTGTCGCGCAAGATTCGCCTGTGCTCGATGCGCTGCTAGCCGCCGCGCCGCGCCTCACCAACATCCGCATCCTCGGCCTCATGACCGTTCCGCCCTGGTCGGAAGACGCCGAGGCCTCGCGTCCTTACTTCCGCCGCCTGCGCGAGCTGCGCGACCAGATCGCCGCGCGCCACCTGCCTGCGGTCGCGATGGACGTCCTCTCGATGGGCATGTCGAACGACTTCGAGGTTGCCATCGCGGAAGGCGCCACGCACGTGCGCATCGGCACGGCCATCTTCGGCAAGCGGACGAAACTGTGATCCCGGTTCGCGACACGCCGCAGGGTGCGACGTTCGCTATCCGGGTGCAGCCGCGCGCCAGGCGCAACGCTATCATCGGCGAACACGGCGATGCGCTGAAGCTCGCGCTCACCGCGCCACCGGTCGAAGGCCGGGCCAACGAGGCCTGCATCGCTTTCCTGGCCGATTGGTTGAGCGTGCCGCGCTCCTCCGTTAGTATTGCCGCGGGCCAGAGCAGCCGCAACAAAGTCGTGCGCGTGGCCAGCATCGCGGCGGACCAGGTCCGGGCGCGCATCGCATCTCCGTAACGTATCTCGTAAGCGTATTTCGTAAACCAGGAGCACGTTTGAGCCTCGACCAACGCCTGCGCGCACTCCGCGGCTTCGAGCGGCCCTTCTGGGTCGCCAACGGCAGCGAGATCTTCGAGCGCCTCTCCTATTACGCCGTGTTCGCGTCGTTGGTGCGCTATCTCCACGAGGCGCTCGGGTTCCCTACCGCGCAAGCCGCCGGTCTCAGCAGCATCTTCGGCGGCGCCGTGTGGATCATGGCCGTGTTCGGCGGCGCCCTCGCGGACCGCATCGGCTATCGGCGTGCGCTCTCGCTCGCGTACTTCATCCTGAGCTTGGCCTACTTCCTGGTCGGTTCGATCGGCGCGCCCTGGCTCGCACCCGTGCGCGACACGGTCCCGCTCGGCCTGATGGTCGGCGTCATCCTCTTCTTGCCGGCATTCGGCGTCGCGTTGGTGAAGCCCAGCGTGGTCGGTACGACGGCGCGCGCTTCGAAGGACAACCAGCGCGCGCTCGGCTATTCCATCTACTACACGATGGTGAACATCGGCTCGACGATGGGGCCGTTCCTCGCCGGTTGGATCCACGCGCGCATGAGCGTGGAGAACGTCTTCCGGCTGGCAGCGCTCAGCGTCTTCCTGATGTTTCTTGGCGTGCTCATCTTCTTCCGCGAGCCGCGGCGCGCCGCGAACGAACAGGCCGCGAGCCTCGGGGTGGTGGCGCGCAACTTCGCTACCGTCCTGGGCAACGGCCGCTTCGTCCTCTTCCTGCTGATCTTTTCCGGCTACTGGGTCGTGTTCTGGCAGCAATACCTCATCCTGCCGCTCTACATCCACGATTACGTCGACCCGAACGCCAATACCGAACTCATCCTGATCACCGATCCACTCGTAGTCATTGCGTTCACGGTCGTGATCAATGCCGCCATGAAGCGAGTCGCGGCGTTCCGTGCGGTCGCGCTGGGCACGCTGGTGACCTCGCTTGGCTGGGTCGTCATCGGGCTGTCGCCGACCGTGATGGCCGCGATCCTGAGCCTGGTCGTGGTCGCGCTCGGCGAACTCATTCAGCAGCCGCGGTACTACGAATACATCTCGCGCCTTGCGCCCGCAGGCCAACAAGGGACGTACATGGGATTCGCGTTCCTGCCCATCGGCATCGGCTCGTTCATTGCAGGCAAGTTCGGCGGCTGGTTGCTGCATCACTACGGCGAAGAGCTGCACCAGCCGGCGATGATGTGGTGGTGGATCACCGGTGTCGGCGTGCTGACCACGCTGCTGCTGTGGATCTACGACCGCATGGTGCTGCCGCCGGCGAAGGAACCGGCCGAGGCGAAGGCGGCGTAAAGCAAGAGGCCGTCACGCCGCCGGTGACATACTCCGGTTCGCGGCCTGCTGGATGAAGCGCTTCATCACCGTGGCCCACATCACCTTCTTGCGCTGCGCGCTTTCTTTCACCGTGCGCCCCTGGGCGAACATGCTGAGCAGGATCTTCATCTTCAGCACGCGCAAGATGGCTTGCTCCGCGGGACTGACGCCGTAACCGGCGGTGAATTCCTGCTGCACACGCGCCGTGATGGAGCGATCGCAGAACGGATACTTCTCCAGCGCCTCCACGCATGCCAGGAACGTCGCGGCATCGTGCAGCGACATGCCGCGGTCGCTCATCTTCGCGAAGTCGCAGAAGCCGATGCCGCCGCTGGTCACGATGACGTTCAGCGGCGTGAACTCGTTCAACACTGCGGACGAGGGCAGGTTCTTCTTCGCCCGCGCCAGGATGCTATGCGCGCCGCCGGTGATGGTCCGAATGGCAGCGTCGTCCAGGCCTTCGCCTTTGCAGTTCACGCATAACCGTTCCACGTCGGACAGCAGCCTGTCCACGTCGAACATCGCCGTCGGCTCCGCCGTCGCCTTGTGATATTGCCGCAGCCACTCGCCCGCGCGGTGCGCCGCCATGCCCAGCGTGGCGTGGTCGGCGTAACCCGGCAGCAGGGCGGCCTTCATGATGATCGATTGCAGCGGCAGTCCGCTTACCTTCTCCGCCACGACTGCGCCGGCGTCGCTAAAGTCGCCCAGCGGCCGCGGAACGCCCGTGAGACCTTTCTTCTCGAAGACCTTGTAGACGCGTTGCAGGTTCTGCGTCTCGCTGTGCGCCCGGTTGCGCGCGCCCTGCGCGCCGCATTTGGCAGGACGGTAGACCTTCGCCGCCACCCGCTCGCTGCCGGCCGGGAAATCGACCACCACGTCGTAGATGTAGTGGTCGGTCTTGGGTGTGTGTCCGACGACGCGGACGTTGCGCAATTCCGTATGTTGGGGATAAAGCTCAGGGGCAGACTGGCGCAGCCGCGCCACGATCTGGTCGATCACGTTTTCAGACATTACTGCTCCAGGGTTCGGTCGGGGGACTGTGTGGGCCCGCGATGACTCGTTTACGCCTTGGTCCGTGCAGTTTCGCTGCCACCACGGGCGTGGGATCATCGCTCTAAATCACTGAAAACCGGGCTTTCCGCTCCGCCGCCGTCAGCCACTGTGCGCTCTCACGCCGCGAGTGGGAATCGCGGTGCTCAGGGTTGGCACAGGACAAGGGGCGAGTAGTAAGTACTCTGCGCGCCAATTGCACCCAGGCGCGCAGCGCCATAGACTGAACGGGCTCCCCTGCTGGATTCTCCGTGGAGATCCTCGACCTCAGGCATTTCTCGTCGGCTGACCTGCGCCCCCTGCTCGACCAGGAGGCGCAAGTCTGGTCGCGGCTGCTCTCCTGGGACTACTCGAGCTCCGCCGAGATGATCCTGCGTTACGTCGACGCCAAGATCCTGCCCGGCTACGCCGCCGTCGAGCGGAAGCGCATCCTTGGCTACTCGTTCTTCGTTTACGAAGGCGCCAAGGGCGTGATCGGCGACATGTTCGTGGCGAATGGGAGCTCGCAGCCAAAAGACGAACAGCTGAGGACCGAAGAGCGGCTTCTGGGACACGTGATCGAGACCTTGCAGCAGTCGCCGGGTATCCACCGCATCGAAGCGCAGCTGCTCGTGCACTCCACCGGCGAAGTGACGCAGCCGTTCCAGAACCAGGGCTTCCGCCGCCACCCGCGCCTCTTCATGGTCTTGCCGCTGCGCACGACGGAGCTGCCGTCACGCCCGGCGCCGTCGCTGCCGGCCACCATCGAGGTCCGCCGCTGGCATGACAACGATTTCCAGGGCGCCGCCGCCGCCATCACCGCTGCCTATCGCGGTCACGTCGACTCGGAGATCAACGACCAATACCGCAGCGTCTCCGGCTCATTGCGCTTCCTGAACAACATCATCCGCTTCCCCGGCTGCGGCGTCTTCGATCCCGACGCGTCGTTCGTCGCCGTGCATCGCCTGTCGCGCGCGCTCGTCGGCTTGATCCTGTGCTCGCGCGTGAAGTCCGACGTGGGCCACATCACCCAGGTCTGCCTCGTGCCCGAGCAGCGCGGCCAGCAGATCGGAGAAGCCCTCATCGCCACCACGAGCGCCGCTCTGCGCAAGCGCAACTTCGCCGCGCTCTCACTTACCGTGACGGAAGCGAACCAGCATGCCGTGGAGCTCTACAACAAGCTCGGCTTCAGCCTGAAGCGCGTCTTCGATGCGTTTGTGTGGGAGGGGTGAGTACCGAGTCGCGAGTACCGAGTACCGGGTTGAGAGCCTTGAAGGGGCGTGGCTTCCAGCCGCGCCGTAAGAGCTGCTTGCTTCGGCGGCTTTAGCCGCTGAGGGACGGGCTTCTAAGTTACGGCTAGCTCCGACAGTATGGCGATTCCGCGACTCTCGGCGTACTCGATGTGAATGACACGTCGCGGCTGAGAGGATCTCGCTTTCGTTGACGCGTGGATGATCAATGGACGCATCGCAATAATCCCACCTGCCACAACCACGCAATCAGTCGCCCGCAAGCGTTCCGCGAATCCGGTAATCTCGTCGTCAGTTAGGATCCCCTTTGTGTGTGTTGCCGGCAAGACACGTAGGGGGCCGTTCTGGTGAGTGGAACCGTCGAGGTGCACTCGTAAAGCAATCACGCGCTCCAAGGCACCTGCCGGTGCGTGTGCATATTGCACACCCGCCTTCTCCGACCACGGTCCCCAGCCAGGTGCTTCGAATCGCTGTTGCAAGGGCAGCGCTGTGTCCTGATGCCAGACGACCAGCCAATTCGATTGTTGTGACTTGTCGAAGAGCGTCGCGCGAAATGGGAATGGCGACCGGCCGACAAACTCCGCGGCGATCGCCACAAGTCGCGGATCATTCGCCAATGTGGAGATTGCGGGACAGCCCATCAGATGCCGTGCACCAGCACGGCTGCGCGAGAGAGGTGCCTCGGCCAGAGCCCGTTTCAAGTCCGCGACTTCCAGGGGACTGAGGATGTTCGGGTAGATCGCAAACCCGGCGCCAGTCACATCCGACTCGGTACTCGGTACCCGAGACTCGGTACTCAGTGCCTGATGATCCACATCACCCAGCCGGCCGCGAACACGCCGCCGATGAACAGAGCGAAGCAGTAGAGCCCGTATTTCACCATCTCGTCGCGCGTGTTGCGCTGCGTGATGCCGAACACGATGGACGCGAACACGGCGAACACAAACGCCGCGCTGAAATGCGAGAGCTGAAGGGCGAACAAAGCGTTCAAATCAATGATCCTTTGCCAACGACCAAAGACCAACGACCAACGACGGGTTTCACGGCTTCTTCCCCACCGCGATGTTGTAGGCATCCACCGCGCTGATGATGTTCATCAGGCCGGCCACAATGATGTATTTCGTGCCGTAATCGGCGACGGCGACCGCGATCGCGCCTTTGCCCCAGTCCATCGTGCGCGTCACGATGTAGAGCAGGCCGGCGCCGATGTCGCCCACGAATCCCAGAATGTCGAGGATGTCGCCCGTATTGAAGGCGTACACCTTGCCTTCCATCAGAACACCGAGCACGAACATCGCGAACACGCTGAGCGCGAGCAACAAGCCGCGCCACCACTTCTTCTGCAGGAAGTGCCCGCCACCCGGCACCAGCCACCCGAGCACGAGCACCGCCGCCGCGAAGGTCTTGCTCCGCGCGCCCGGCAATGGCATGGTTTGTACGTTAGCCGCCATCAGATCAGCACCAACTCGTCCTGCACCCGTCCGGTGACCTCGGCCTTGCCGGGACGCACCAGCATGTTCACCTCGCAGCGCACACCGAACTCCGGCAGGTAAATCCCCGGCTCGATGGAGAAGCAACTGGTGGGCACGATCTCGCGCTCGTCGTGGGTCTCCAGGTTGTCCATATTCGCGCCGTTAGCATGGACGGTCACGCCGATGGAATGTCCCGTGCGGTGCACAAAGTATTTTCCGTAGCCGGCCTGGGCGATGTGGCCGCGCGCAGCGTCGTCCACCTGCCAGCCCTGCAGCTTCTCGCCCTTCGCGATGCCCGACTTCACGCGCTCGATCGCCGCATTACGTGCATCGCGCACGATGCCGAACACTTCCTGGTGTTTCGCGCCCGGCTGCTTGCCGACGAAGCCCATCCACGTGATGTCGTAGAACACGGCGTTCGGCTTGCGCTGCTTCGCCCAGATATCGAGCAGCACCAAGTCACCTTCCTTGATCGCAGCCGAGCCGTCCGCGCGCGGCTCGTAGTGCGGGTTCCCGCTGTTCTGGTTCACGCCCACGATCGGCAGGTCGTCGCCCGGCGTCAGGTCTTCGCGCTGGAAGGCCTCGGCGACCCACTGCTGGATGGCGTACTCATTCGTGCCGCCGTTGCGCACGCGTCGCCCGATCTCTTGGAACGCCTCGGCGGTGATCGTGTCGATCTTGTCGCGCGCCGCATAGTGACTCTGGACCTGCTCGTCGGTCCACGTCGCCTCGAAGCGCGCTACCAGGTCACCCGAGCTGACGATCTCCTTGCCGAAGCTGCGTACGAGTTCCAGCGTGCCTGCGTCCACTAGCCCGATGAGAAAGATCGCGTTGTTCGGCGAATATTGCATCGCCACGCGCTTGTACGGCGCAAGCAGATTCTTCAATCCCTCGCCGAGCTCTTGCCACCTCGAGTACTCGTTCTTCTTGCCCGGCAACGCGTCCAGGTGGCCGATCTCGACGCGATGCACCAGCTTCTGCGGCTCGCCCTGCGCCGGAATGCAGTAGAACCAGCGCCGCGTCACCATCAGCGATTCCGGCAGCCCGAGGATGCGATACGCGATGGGATCACGATGATGATGGTCGTAGAACAGCCACGCGTCGATATTGCGGTCGCGCAGCGCGGCCTGGATGGCAGAGAGGTCCATGGCGATGTTTTATTAGAACACAGAAAATGTACCGAGTACTGAGTACCGAGTACCGTGTTGAAAGGCAGTGGCTAACGCTCTTCCGGAGGGATCATCGACGCAATCAGCCCGGCAATGATGCGACTCACTTCATCCGTCAACCTGAGATATGCCTTAAGACCCCGCTCGTCAAGAAAGCCACACATTGCGGCAAGTTGGGCTTGCGTCTCGAGCTCTGCCACCGATGCCTTCGCATGTCGCAAGAAGCGCACAAACTCCGGCTTATAGTGACGTGCCTGTCCCTCGGCGATATTGCTCGGGACAGAGACGGCTGCGCGGCGCATCTGGCTTGTTAAGCCATAGGTTTCTTCGCGAGGAAAGTTCGACGTGAGATCGTAGGTGGCCTTGGCGAGCTGCATCGCCTTCTGCCACGCGACCAAGTCGCGGTAGGAATCAGCCATCGCCGATCGATTCTCAGTACTCGGTACTCGGTACTCGAAACTACTGCGGCATCTGCGCGCCCGCGGGCACCAGCCAGATCTCGGCGGTGTTCCCGCCGGTGGCCGTTGACGTCGCGATGCGCTGCGGATCGATGCCTTTGTCTTTCGTCAGGTAAGTCTTCACGTTGTTGGCGCGCGTGGTCGCCAGCTTGGCGCCACCTTCCGGCGCGATGCCGCGGATCATCGCCTTGGAATCGGGATCGCGTTGCAGACGCAGCGCGATGTCGTCGAGCACCGCTTTCGCGCGATTGTCCACATAAGCGCCGTTCGGCTTGAACGCGACTTCGTTCGCGCGTCCGGCACTCGGCGGTGGGGCAGCGGCTTCCACCCTCACCATCGCGGTGGCATTCGAGCTCAGGTTGCGGTCATCGGTGGCGACGGCCGTCACGGTCACGGGGCCGGGCGTCAGGTTCGTCGTGTCCAGCGTGCCCACGTTGCCACGGCCGCGCACGCGTCCGCGATCAGACGAGAACGCCACGTCCACCGGATGATTGTCGCGCGTTGCCGCCTGGCAGGTGATGGTAGAGCTGTCACCCGGGCGGACCGAAGCCGGAGCCACGGCGCACGAGATCGTCGGCGGGGCCGGCGGTGCTGGCGGCGGTGGCGGCGGTGGCGGAGGCGGTGGCGGATCTTCCTGCTCAACGTGGTCGCCCACGTGAACGTCCTCGAGCGAGCGCGTGATCATCGCAGTAGAACTCTTCGGACTGACGCTCAGCACGATCATTTGCCCCACGGCGCGGCGCGGGAAATTGTCGGGATCGGTCGTAGCTAGCGTCGCCGGGTCTTGCTGCGTGCTCTCGTTGATGCTCGCTTTGGCGGAGAGTGAATCGACCGGGTTCGCCTTCATGTCGGCACTGGTTCGCATGGCGCGGAAGTAGTCGCCCGGCTTCACACCCTTGTCGGCGCCGATATCGAGGTATACCTTCTGTCCTTCACCGACGAAGAAATCGAAGTCTTTTGCCAGCACCACGCGGCCCGTCGTCTTGCCGTTCGAGGGCTTGAAGCGGTCGAAGTCATGCGCCGGCCAGAAGCGCAGCGACTCATGCTGCACCTTAGGGACGACCAGGTCGCCCGGCACGATCGGATCGCAACTCGTTGTCACGGTGGCGATCGTGGTCTTCTCCGTCCGGCCCGTCACCTTGATCGTGCCCAGCTCGGCGTATGGCGAACCCAGCGCCGACACCGCCATACTCTGACCGCTGAAAGCTTGCGCGTGGTTCGGATCGCGCAGCTTGCGGATCACGTTGTATTCCTGGCCCTGCTGCAGGCCGGAGCCGGTGATGTACACCAAGTCGCGGTCCGCGAAGCGCGTGGCCGCAGGTGCCTCCCAGCCCCCCGAGATCCGGTTCGTCCCCGGGAAGCTCTGGTTGCTGACGAAGCCCGAGCAGTTCATGTCCGACGTGGTCGGACCGGCGGCGTGCTCCACCAGGTTCGTGGTCATCGCGGTCGGTGCGGCGGGTGTGGCCGGCGTCTGCGCCAGCGCGCACGCTGCCAGCACCACGACGAGCCCAGACGTCTTCAGGCTTCTGCGCATAGTTCCTCCTGCCCTTGACGCTTCCCCGCGGGGCGCAAAACGGCTGCCACGGCGCCGGGGAAGCGCTCGAAACGCTAGCACAGCGTGGCAGCGTATGCCACTTGGTACTAGTAACCAGCAGGATACGGAGGTACATCCGTCCATAGCCACAAGCTTATTTCCCGGGTTGCATCATAGTTTGTGCACCTGTAATATGGCGCGCCGCCCCCAATGAGCACCGCCGCCGCCACAACCCGTTACCTGCCACTCCGACTGCCGAATATGTGCGTGGTGGTCGTGGGCAAAGATGCGGGCGAAATGATTGAGAAGGCGGACGCCGTGGTCCGCGATAACCCCTTTATTGAGTTCAGGTTAGACTACCTTCGCAATCCTGCGGCAGCGCTGCTGAAGCTGCGCCGGTACCTCGATATCCATCCTGAGCTGATCGCCGTCGGAACCTGCCGCCGAGTAGCTAACGGGGGCAAGTTCAGAGGCTCACTGGCGGCCCAAGTCCAAGTCCTCATGAAGGCCGCGGATGCCGGCTGCCAGATCATCGATATCGACCTGCAGAGCGCTGCTGCGCTTAAGCCTTCTGAATTCAATAAGTTGCACAACAGGGCCGCCATCATTCTGTCGTACCATGATTTCCGTGGGACGAAGAAGCTCGATGAGACCTTCCGGAAGATGCGGCAGTACCCCGCCGACTTTTACAAAGTGGTTAGTACCGCCGCGAATCTTACCGACAATGTAACCATGATGCAGTTCCTGCAGACGCACAGCGGCCATTACTCCATGGTCGGGCTGTGCATGGGCGAGCAGGGCATCATCAGCCGCGTTCTCGGCGTGCGCGCCGGCAGTGTGTTCACCTACGGGGCCGTGACCGAAGGCGACGAGACTGCACCCGGCCAGATCACTGCGCGGACGCTGCGCGATACGTATCGCATCGCGCAGGTGGACGCGGCAACGCGTGTCTACGGCGTTGCCGGCGATCCCATCGCGCATTCGCTTTCGCCGATGATGCTGAACGCGGCCTTCCGCCGCGAGAACGTCAACGCCGTCTTCGTGTCGCTGCATGCCAAGACGCTTCCCGACTTGATGACCTGCGTGCGCGAGATCCCCATCCACGGGCTCGCCGTCACCATGCCGTACAAGCAGGACATCATGGAGTACCTGGACAACACCGATCCCGTGACCGCGAAGGTCGGCGCCTGTAACACCGTGGTGCGCGCGCAGGATGGCAAGCTCTACGGCTTCAATACGGACGTTGCAGGCGTCGTGCGGCCATTGGAACAGCGTATGCACCTCGAAGGCGCGAAGATCCTCGTGCTCGGCGCCGGTGGCGCGGCGCGCGCAGCCGTCTTTGGCTTGCGCGAGCGCGGCGCCGAAGTCCACATCCTGAACCGCCACGGCGCCAAGGCGCAGAAGCTGGCGCGCTCGGCGCGCGCGCGCGTCGCCAAGCGCAACGAGCTGAAGAAGACGCGCTACGACGTCATCATCAACGCCACGCCGGTCGGCATGGGCAATTCGCGCGCGTCCATCCTGAACGAGAGCGAGATCAACTGTCGCTACCTGATGGACATGGTCTACAACCCGACGGAGACCAAGCTGATTCGGCTCGCCCGCGCGCGCGGCGCACAGATCATCACCGGCGCCGAGATGTTCGCCAACCAGGGCGCACGGCAGTTCGAGATCTGGACCGGAAAACCGGCGCCGCTGAACGAGATGTATTCCGTCGTTAGCAGCGCGCTCGACCAGGCCGAGACGGAAAAGAAGAAGAGCGCGTAGCTACTTCACCTTCACTGCCACGGACTTTGCTTCTTCCTTCCGTTCCTCATCGTCATCACCCACACCCGGCAGGCTGCGCTGTGCCACCACGCGCGGCTGTTCCGCTATCTGCTCGACGTCGGGCAGCGGCTTCTGCGTGCTGACGCCGAGCGCTTCGAACTTCTCCGCGTGCGGCAGCAGGCGCGTCTCCAGCGACGCCACCGACTTGTTGTAGGCCTCGACGGCTTTCTTCAGGCCGGAGCCGACGCCCTCCAGGTGCTCGAGGAACGTGACGATGCGCTCATACAGCTTGCGCCCAAGCTCATTCACTTCCTGCGCCGACTGCTGGATCTGCTCCTGCCGCCAGCCGTACGCGATGGCGCGCAGCAGCGCGATCAACGTGGTCGGCGTGGCGATGACGACGTGCTTGGCCAGCGCGTCCTCGATCAAGCCAGAATCGCGCTCGGCGGCGGCGGCGAGGAATGAATCGTTCACGATGAACAGCACGACGAACTCGGGCGCGGTCTCGAACTGCTCCCAGTACTGCTTCGACGCCAGGCCGTTCACGTGATGCCGCATCTGCGCGGCATGCAGGTCGAGCGCGGCCAGCCGCTCGGGATCGGTCTTGGCTTCGAGCGACTTCAGGAAACCATCGAGTGGCACCTTGGAATCGACTACGACTTCACGCCCCGCGGGCAGATGCACCACCATGTCGGGCCGGATGCGACCGTCATCGGTGATCACGGTCTGCTGCTCGGTGAAATCACAATGCGCCGACATGCCCGCGAGTTCCGCGGTGCGGCGCAGCGCGATCTCACCCCACCGCCCGCGTACTTGCGGTGAGCGCAGCGCATTCACCAGCTTGGCTGTTTCCTGGTGCAGGATGCCTTGCGTCTCGGCGACCGCGGCCAACTGCGCGCCCACGCTGCCGAGGTCCTTCTGGCGACGGCTTTCCAAGGATTGCGTCTCGCGCTGATAGTTCTGCAGCGCCTCACCGAGGGGCTTAACGAGCTGCTCGACTGCCGTCCGCCGCGCTTCGAGGTCCGACGTAGCGTTCTGTTGCAGAGCGCTGAACTTCTGCTCGGCAAGTTGCAGGAAGTCCTGCTTGCTGGCGCTGAGCACGTCGGTGGCGAGCGCCTTGAACGTGTCGGTGAGACGAGTCTGCTGCTCCGCGAACTTGCGTTCGACCTCATTCGCCCGCGCTTCGGCTGCCGCTCGCGTGGCGAGCGCTTCCACCGCCGCGCGATTTTTCGTTTCTACTTCCTGACGCGCGCCGAGCAACTGCGTGCGCAATTCCTCCGCGCGGGCATCCGCCGCCGACGCCCGCCCCGACGCGGCGAACCACCCGATCACCACTCCCGCCGCCACCGCCACGATCCCGACCATCCACAGCGCGCCCATAGCTTGCTTCTTACCACAGGACGAAGGTAAGGCGAAAGTCCCTTTCGCGCTGCGGGCTGTGTGCATCCAAGGAAAGGAGTGGAAAACGCGGGTCACAACCACAAGAAGTCGCCTGCGCACGCGGTGACGTTGCCGCCGAGCCCGGCGCATCCGAAGGCGGCGCACATCGGTGATCGCTTCAGCCGCTTTGCCAAAGCCTCATCCATCGCCGTCGGACGGCCGTGGGCGTTCGTCACGGCCCTCATCGTCGTCGTGGTGTGGGCGGCGGTAGGCCGTTTCTATCACTACTCGGACACGTGGCAGCTCGTGATCAACACCGGCACGACCATCATCACCTTCATTATGGTGTTCCTCATCCAGAGCACGCAGAACCGCGACTCGCTCGCCATCCACCTCAAGCTCGACGAGATCATCCGCTCGATCCACCTTGCGCGTAACGAGCTCATCGACATCGAGAATCTCGAGGACGCGGAGTTGGAGCGGCTGGCGAAGCATTACGAACACATCCGCGCGCATTGGCAAGAACGCCAGAAGAAGCGCCGTGAGCGCAAGGAGGGCGTCGCCTAACTACTTCTTGTACACCACGCCGCCCTTCATCACGAAGCTGACCTTTTGCAGGACGCTCACGTCCTGCAGCGGATTGCCAGGCACGGCGATGATGTCGGCGAACTTCTGCGGCTCGATCGTACCGACTTGCAAACCCATCAACTCAGCGGCGACGGAGGTCGCCGACTTCAGCGCCTGTGCCGGCGTCATGCCGCACTTCACCATCAGCGGGAACTCGCGCGCCGGGGTCACGTCCCACTCGAACGCACCCACGTCAGTGCCGAACGCGATCTTCACACCCGCCTGCAACGCGCGCTTGAAGGTGTCGCAGTGGACGCGCATGGTCGGCGTCTCCTGCGGCGTACCGCTCGCACCGGCGCGCAGCTCGGCGTCATACTGCGCGACATAGAGCGTGGGCACGTAGTACGTGCCGTTCGTGACCATGGTGGCGAGGTCGGCGGGTGCGATGTACTCACCGTGCTCGATGGAATCGGCGCCGGCCTCGACCGCGTTGTGCACACCGTTGATGCCGGTGGCATGCACCGCAACCTTGTGGCGCTGCTGGTGCGTCTCGCGCACGATCGCCTGCATCTCTTCGGGCGTGAAGGTCAGGACGTCGTCGAGCACGCCGTTGGGTAGCAGGCGGTTGCCGCGGTCGGCGTAGACCTTGATCCAATCGACGCCGTGCGAGAGCTGCTCGCGCACGGCTTTGCGCGCGCCTTCCACGCCGTCTACGGTTTCGACGCCGATGGGCACGCGGATGTCCCAGGCGTACGCCGGCTGCAACGGATACGCGCCCGTCACATCCATCGCACGGCCGACCACCAACATGCGCGGACCGGGAACGATGCCGCGATTGATGGCGTTGCGCACGTCCACATCGGCGTAGCCGGCGCCTTCGGTCTCGAGATCGCGGATGCTGGTGAAGCCCCACTGCAGCGACTGCCACGCGGCCGCGGTCGCCTCGATAGCGCGATACGCCACTGATTGCTTCAGCAACTGCGCGTCGTATTGGCCGGGCTTGCGGTCGCCTTGCAGGAATACGTGGGTGTGGGTGTCGATGAGGCCGGGCAGGCAGGTCTGCGTGCTGAGGTCGATGATGTTCGCGGTCGCCGGCGCCGCCGCAAGCACGGCCGTGATGCGCCCTTGCTCGACCTGGATGACAACGTTGTCGCGCAGCGTGTCGCTCTTGCCGTCGAAGAGATGTCCGCAGTGCAGAAACACCTGCGCCGGCGGTGCCGGGACCATCTTGATGGGACGTGGGGCGTTCTGCGCATCGTCAGCGATGTTCTGGGCGGAGAGAGGAAGGGCGAGGAGGAAAACGATGAAGGCGCGACGGAACATGCATCACCTCAGAGCGCGAAAGTGTAACAAAACGGCGACTTAAGCTACTGAGCCGAAAGCAGATGGCGGAGTTGCCGTACACCCCTCCCCCTCCCCCATGGTCCGTGCGATCTAAAGGGTTTAGCGGAAAATCCGTCAAACAAAGGAGTTACGCTATCGCGTTGATTACAAAGAACAAATGCCGCTCCGAAGAGCGGCAGCGCATTGAGCGCGAGGTGAGAATAATGCGAGGAACAACAACTGTCAAGAACAAAGTAGCTGTGGAAAATGTCTTTAAGTAATAGTTCGCGGGCCGGAAAGCGACCACTCTCGTGGTGGTACCGTCGGTCGCTGGATCCTTCGGCCAAAAGCTGGCCTCAGGATGACGTGGCGGCTGTTTGTTAAGCCAAGGCCCAGACGAGCAGAGAACGCTCGTCTGGGGGCACCCGGCAACTGTTCGTTGAGTCAAGACCCAGACGAGCAAAGAACGCTCGTCTGGGGCACCCGGCACCCAGGAACTGAGAGTCTCGCTTACTCGACGGCCATCTCCATTTCCCTCACGAAGCTGCGTCCCTTGCGCTCGTGACTGAACGCGATGAGAAATGCGATGGCGCTGATGGTGGCGATCTCGAATGCAGCGATGGCCCACGAGTACGTCAGGTGGTCGCGCAGCGCGTACTCGATGGCGTTGGTCGGCGCCGCGAAGAGGATGCCGAGTTGGTATGCAAGTCCCGGCATGAGGCCGCGCGCGGCATCAGGTGCGAGTTCGTTCAAGTGCGCCGGGATGATGCCCCACGCGCCCTGCACGCCGGCCTGCATCAGGAACGAACCGACCACCAGCAACCACGCCGAACCGGCAAACGCCCACAGCGGAATCACGCAGACGGAGAGGAGCACAGCGAGATGGATCGCTCGCCGCCGTCCCACGCGCTCACTCAATTCGCCAAAGAAGACGGCGCCGGTGATCATGCCGACGGCCGAGATGATGGCGATGTAGTACGCGGTGCTGGCGGCAAGGCCGCGATCGTGTACGAGAAAGTCGGGATAGAGGTCCTGCGTGCCGTGCGAGAGGAACATCATGCTGGTCATGAGCAGCGCGAGGTAAGCGAATGAGCCGGATGACCACGCCAGCATGCCGAACACAACGGCGAGCACAACAAAGGGGAACGGGAACGGCAGCAGCGCCGGATGGAAAAGGAACGTGGCCCACACGATCATGGGCACCACCGACGCAATGAATACAGGCGTGCGTTTGCCGGCGATGGTGCGTAAGACCTCGCCAAAAGTCGCGACGCGGTGCTGCTTCCACGCCTCGGACTCCGGAACCTTTGTACGGATGTAGAACGCCAGTAGCGCCGGCAGCCCGCCGAGCCAGAACATGACGCGCCACGCGTCGTCGCCGAACGCCGGCAGCACGAAACGCGCAGTACCAGCGGCCAGCAGATAGCCGACGGCGTAACCGGACTGCACGATACCGCTGAGCACGCCACGCCAACGCTTGGGCGCCATCTCCATGGCCAGCGATGCGCCCACGCCCCACTCGCCGCCCATGCCGATGCCGTAGAGCGCGCGCAGCAGGAAGAAGACGCCGAAGTTAGGCGCAAAGCCGCACAGCAGCTCGATCACCGAGAAGAAAACGACGTTCGCCATGAGCGGCACGCGGCGACCGAAACGATCGGCGAGCAATCCGAAGATGAGCGCGCCCAGCGGCCGTGTGGCGAGGGTCGCCGTCAGTGTGCCGACGATGGCCGCCTTGGGGACGCGGAAGTGCGCGGCGAGCGCATCGAGCATGAAGACGACCACGAAGAAGTCGAAGGCGTCGAGCGTCCAGCCGAGGAAGCCGGCCGCGACGGCATGCCACTCGGAGCGCGAGGGTTTGGGCATTCAGGGGATTTCACCACGAAGGCGCGAGGGGGCGAAGTGAATTCTATTCACCGCGGGGACGCGGAGGTGCGGAAAGAACCTTTGCGATTGTCATCCTGAGGCCCGCATTTGGCCGAAGGATCCCGCGGATGCTGGCGCAATCCCAGCCGGCCATCGCTTCTAGGCCACGACGGTCGAAGGTTCTCGGTTGAAAAGACGCGAACGCCAGAGATGGTTGCCAACGGCAGTGGGATCCTTCGCCCAAGAGCAGGGCTCAGGATGACGTCCTCCAAAAACGTTGGATGGGCTTTACGCTGCGGCGATTCCTGTACGCGTCATGAGCATGAGCTTCCCGTGCATCGCGACCGCGGCTTTGCGGGCGGCGGCGATCGCCGTGACTACCAGATCGGCGCCGCGCACGGCATCGCCGGCGGCGAAGATCTCTTCGCGCGACGTCTGGCCGCTCTCTTCGCTCTGCACGATGATCGAGCCCCAGCGCGTCGTCTGGAGATCGGGCGTGGTCTCGGCGATCTCGGTGTCGACGTTGTAGCCGATGGCCAGCGCCACGGTGTCGCAATCGAGCAGGAAGTTCGAACCTTGGATCGGGACCGGAGACCGGCGCCCCTTCGCGTCGGGCGCGCCCAGTTCCATGCGCACACACTCTGCCTGGCGCACGATTCCGCTCGAGTCGCCCAGGAAACGGATGGGCAGCGTGAGGTATTCGAAAATCACGCCTTCTTCCCGTGCGTGGATGCGCTCTTCCATGCGGCCGAGCATCTCGGCCTCGGTGCGGCGATACAGGCAGTACACCTTTCCCGCGGGATTCAGGCGGCGCGCGGTGCGAACGCAATCCATGCCGGTATCGCCACCGCCGACCACGATGGTGACGGCGCCGATATGCGGCCGCGGATCGGGCTCGTGGCGCCACTTTTCGGGCAGCGCGTCGCCGTGCAGGTTCCCGCGCACCAGGTACTCCGTCGCCTGGTAGACGTGCCGGAAGTGTTCGCCCTCGATCTTCATCTCGCCGCCCTTGATGGCGCCGTGGCCGAGGAAGATCAGGTTGAAGCCGTGCGCGGGCGCGCCGGGGATCTCCATGCCCGGATGCAGCAGCGACTCGATGGGGTGATCGCGCCCGACGTGGTAATCGCACACGAAGCGTATGCCGAGCGACTGCAGATACTTGATCTTGTCGAAAACGACTTCTTTATCGAGCTTGAAGTTGGGGATGCCGTACATCAACAAGCCACCGGGCACAGGCCAGCCGTCATAAACGACGCAGTCGTGGCCGCGCACGGCGAGTTCCTCGACGACAGTCAGCCCTGCTGGGCCGGCGCCGATGATGGCAACACTGCGATGCGTGTGCGGCGCGCGGTCGCGCCGCGGATAACCGACGGTGTGGCGCGCGTAGTCGGCGACGAAGGCCTCGAGTTTGCCGATCGTGACCGGCGGCTTGCGCGCACCCACGACGCAGGCGCCTTCGCAGAGTTTTTCCTGCGGACAGATGCGCCCGCAGACGTCAGGCATATTGGAGGTCTCGCTGAATTTAAGCGCCGCGCCGACCACGTCACCTTCGCCGAGCAACTCGAAGGCGCGGGGAATGTCGTTGTGCAGCGGGCAGGCGTGCATGCACGGGGAGTGCTCGCAAAGCAGGCAGCGCTGGGCCTCTTCGATAGCGGCCTGGACGGTGTACGGCTGGTACACCTCGGAGAAGTTGTGGACGCGCGCCTCGGCGTCCTGCTTCTCCGGCTTGTGACAATCAATGTCGTACCGCTGCCGGCGATTCAACATCTGCGCGGCACCCCACAGGCCACGTTGGATGCCGGCAGGGAGCCCGGCGCCCGAGTTGTCCTTAGCCTACTGTGGAAAAGGCACGGTGGGCAAGGGATTGCGGTTGTTGTGTCACCCGCTAAAGCGGGTTCTGCCCCGTTCTTGCCGGCTACCCAGGACTTCGTCCTGGGCTAACATCAGCCGCCCTGCGGGCTGCGCCTTAGTTGGAATCAGCAGTCGAGTCCGCTGCCGCGCAACACACAAACAAGGCCGAATAGGAGCGGCTAGCAGAGGCTTGCCTGAGGTTACTTCTTCATCTCCTTCAGGGTGGCCTCGATCTCGTCCATGATGCGGTTCATCTTCTTCATAGTGAGCTCGAGCGGCTGCGCTGTGGTCATGTCGACACCGGCGTCTTTCAGCAGGTCGATCGGATATTTCGATCCACCGGCGGAAAGGAACTTCAAGTAGTTCGCGATCGCCGTCTTGTCGCCGGCCAGGACTTTTTCCGAGAGCGCGGCCGAGGCGGTGAACGACGTGGCGTACTGGTAGACGTAGTAATTCCGGTAGAAGTGGGGGATGTACGCCCACTCGTGCTTCACTTCGTCGTCGACGATGCAGACGCCCTGGTCGTGCCCGTAGTAGCGCTTGGAGATGTCCATATAGAGCTGGTCGAGCGCGTCACCGGTGATGGGCTCGCCCTTCTCGGCCATCTCATGCATCTTCAGCTCGAATTCGGCGAACTGCGTCTGGCGGAAGACCGTACCCTTTGCCCCCTCGAGGTAACTGCCGAGCAGCGACAAGCGCTGCGCCGGGTCCTTGATCTGCCCGAGCATGTAGTTGATGAGCAGCGCTTCGTTGAACGTGGAAGCGACTTCGGCGACGAAGATCGGATATCCGGCCGTGGCGAACGGTTGCGTCTTGTTGGAGAAGTAGCTCTGCATGGTGTGGCCCATCTCGTGGGCCACGGTGCTCATGTCGTCGTAGCGGCCGTTGTAGTTGATGAGCATGAACGGATGCACGTCATACGCGCCGCCGTTCGAGTACGCACCCGAACGCTTGCCTTCGGTGGGATAGAAATCGATCCAGCGCTCGCGGAACGCCTTCTGCACCACGCTGGTGTACTCCGGACCAAGCGGCGCGAGCGCAGCAAGGATGTGCTTCTCGGCTTCATCCACGGAATACGTGAGCGTGACGTTCGCGACCAGCGGCGCGTAAAGGTCGTAGTAGTGCAGCTGGTCCAGCCCCATCATCCGCTTGCGCAGCTTCAGGTAGCGATGGAAGGTAGGCAATGCAGCGTTCACGCCGTTGACCAGGCTGGAATACACGGTCGTGGGGATGTTGCTTTCATCGAGCGCGCCTTCGAGCGTCGAGCCGTATTTGCGCGCGCGCATATAGAAGAGGTCGCGCTGCATCTCGGCGTTGGTAGTGGTACCGAAGGTGCGGCGATACTGACCGAGCGCGCCGAAGAACGCGGCAAAAACCTTTTTGCGGTCTTCGCGGTTGGGCAGCGTGCGCGAAACGGCGAATGCAGACGCATCGAGCTTGCGCGTGGAGCCGTCGGCCAGCGTCACCGTGGGGAACGGGAAATCGGCATTGGAGAAAATGCCGTAGATGTCGCCCGGCGCCGACGACATCAGGCCGGCATCGGCGATCACCTTCTCCTCGCCTTCGGAGAGCGTGTGCGCCTTGCGCCGCAGGATGTCGTGCAAGTTGAACTCGTAGATCTTCAGCTTCGGCTCGCGCGCCAGGAACCCATCGATGGTGGCGCGATCGAGCTTCAGGATCTCCGGCTCGACGAATGCCGACTCGGCTCCGAGCGTTGCGGCGAGCTGGCTGACCTCCTGCTTCATCGCCTGGTACTTGGAAACGCGCGTGTCTTCGTCGGACTTCATGCTGGCGTAGACGTAGCTGCGGCTGAATTCCTTCTGTACGTCAGTGATGAAGTCGAGTGCGCGCAGCAACTGCGCCGGGCCTTGTCCCAGCGTGCCGCGGAACTGCTTGAGCTGCGGCATCTGCTCCTTCACCTTGTCGGTGGCCTGGCGCCAGGCATCGTCCGACGGGTAGATGTCGGCGAGGTTCCACTTGTACTGGTCCTCGATCTTCGAGCGGTCGCGCGTTTGGGCGAACGCGCCACTGGTGGCCAGGGGCGCAGAGAGGAGAGAGTAAAAGAGCAGCTTTACGTAGCGCATCCTTACGAGATTACAGGCGGCACGCGACGTGCGGCAAGATGCTCAGAAGCCGCCGCGCTGTTCCTCGGTCCAGTCACACAGCAGTTTGCGATCGGCCTGCGTCAGGGATGCGTCGGCGTGCATGTGGAGGTAGATGGGCATCGGCATTTCGCCGATGGACGCCAGCTTGCACATGTTGATCAGCAGGTTCTTCTGCTGTTGCGGGTCGTACTTGCCCCATTCGTCAAAATTCAGGTGCGTGCGCGCATGATTCACATCGCCGCGTACGAGCCACATGGTGGGCGCGACGTTGCTGTACCAGGGCCAGCGCGTCTGGTTGGAATGGCAGTCGTTGCAGGCGCGATCAAGGAGCCTCGCGACCTCAGGCTTCATGGTCGTCGCGGCCGCAATGCCGCGTGCTGCGTCCGTCGGAGGATTCGTTTTCGGCGGGCGGATCGCCTGCGCGCCGAGAAAGACGACGACAAGCAGTACGGCGGCGATCTTGGCAGCTTTGTTCATGCTGCACCGATAGACGGCGCGTTGCGGCCGGTGTTAACCCAAAAAAGGAACCCGGCCCCCGAGGCCCCGAGGACATCGGGGTAGGCGGCCGGGCAGGGAGCAGAGCTACTCTGACTTCTCGGTCTCCTTCGCGGACTCGGCCTCGGCTCCCGCTTGTGCCTCGGCCTCTTCCATCGCCTTGCGCGTCTCTTCGGCGCGCTTGGCGCGGATCTCGGCGCGCTTCTGCTTCTTCTCTTCCTGCAGCTTCTCGGAACCGAGCAGCTCGATGATCGCCTTCTCAGCGCCGTCACCACGCTGGTAGCCAGTGCGGACGATCCGCAGATAGCCGCCGGTGCGGTCGCCGAAGCGCGGGCCGAGCGTATCGAACAGCTTGCTGACCGATTCGCGCGTCATCAGGTAAGCCTGCGCCTGACGCCGCGCCGACAGGTCGCCACGCTTGCCGAGCGTGATCATCTTCTCGACGTGCGGACGCATGGCCTTGGCTTTTTGCACCGTGGTCTCGATGCGCTCCTCGGCGATGAGCGACGTCACCAGGTTGCGCAGCAGCGCGCGCCGGTGACTGGTGTTGCGGCCGAGTTTCCATCCTGC
>CAYWSH010000045.1:0-22807 GCA_964460655.1 uncultured Terriglobales bacterium
TGGCGCGCGTCATCGCGCAGGGTGCGGCCATGCGGAACGAATCGCGCGGCGCGCATTACAAGCCCGATTTCCCCGAGCGTGACGACGCCAACTGGCTGAAGACGACCAAGGCGTACTTCGCGCCCGACGCCGATGAGCCCAAGTTCGAGTTCGAGCCCGTAGATACGAGCCTGATCAAACCAAGGCCGAGGAGATATGACGCGGCGAAGTGAGCAGATTGCATTTTGAGGATTTGACGATGCCCATCCGAACGGTTCGCCTCGTGGTCGGCGTCCTGATGCTCGTTACAGCGGTGTACTTTTGGGCGCTGATCCCCGGGGTCGTTTTCGTCGTGATGGTGATCGGTGGCGCGCTGCTGGTTCTTGGTGACAAGCTCAAACTCTAGGTGACTATGGCGGAGAAGACAGTCCAGATTCGGATCAAGCGCCAGGCAGCGCCGAATGCGGCGCCGCGCTGGGAAGAGTTCTCGCTGCCGTGGAAGCGCGGCATGAACGTCATCTCCGCGCTCATGGACATCGCGCTCACGCCCGCCACCAAAGACGGCAAGGAGACAACGCCCATCACCTACGATTCCAACTGCCTGGAAGAAGTCTGCGGTTCCTGCGCGATGCTCATCAACGGCAGGGCGCGCATGGCGTGCTCGGCGCTGATCGATAAGCTCGAGCAGCCCATCCGGCTCGAACCGCTCTCCAAGTTTCCGGTCGTGCGCGATCTCGCCGTTGACCGCGGCGTCCTGTTCGAGAACCTGAAGCGCGTGAAGGCCTGGGTCCCGGTGGACGGCACCTACGATCTCGGCTCCGGTCCGCGCCAATCGCCACAGAACCAGGAAGAGGCCTACCCTTACTCGCGCTGCATCTCCTGCACCTGCTGCATGGAGGTCTGCCCGCAGTTCAATACCACGACGAATTTCGTCGGCGCCGCGACCATCGGCCAGGTCCGGCTCTTCAATACCCACCCCACCGGCCAGATGCAGAAACACGAACGCCTCGCCGCCCTGATGGGCGATGGCGGCATCCACGAATGCGGCTTCGCGCAGAACTGCGTCGAGATCTGCCCCAAGGACATCCCGCTGACCCGTGCCATCTCCGAAGTTGGCCGCGAGGTGATGAAGCAGGCGATTCGCGATGTCGTGTCGAAGTAGTCAGTCAGTCGAGTAGGCTTTCGCTGACTGACTTGATGACCAAAGACTGTGCCCAACCGTGCGAAGAAAAACCAAAGGATGCTCCCTTTCTGCTGGCGGTTGACCCAAGAAAGTAAGCCCAAATCCTGCAGCCCTGGTTTACAATCCACGAACTTTCAGCATCTTGTAGTTAAGGCAGAAACCCGGAGGCAGAGCACTTGCGAAAGCGGCTCCTTATCCTGATCGCGTGCATGACGTACCCGTTCCTCGGCCACGCGGCCTATCGCGCCAGCGTGGCCCCGACCCGTGTTCGCGCCAAGCAGCCGGCCAAGGTCGTCAAGGCTAAGAAGACCACCCGCACTACCGCCAGTGCGCGCCGTCGTACCCGCCGCATCCCCTGGAACCCTGCCCTGCCCGGCTCGCATGAATCGATGCTGAAGCAGAACGAAGAGATCGATGCCGCCGGCCTGCAGCGCATCGAGAACGACGAGCAGTTGCAGTGGCTCATCGAGCAGGAAGTCCTGGTCCCGGTCAGCGCCAGCAACGCCGTCATGCTCAACCCCAGCATGCATGCCGACCGCCGCACCGCCCGCCCGGCCGTGCGTGACTTCGTGGAAGACCTGGGCAGCGCCTATTACGCCGAATTCCACCAGCCCATCGCCGTTACCTCGCTGGTGCGCACCGCCGAGCAGCAGAGGAAACTACGTCGCCGCAACAAGAATGCTGCACCCATCGACGGCGATACGGCCTCCTCGCACCTCGCCGGTACTACCGTTGACATCGGCAAACGTGGCATGACCAAGAAGCAGCACGCCTTTATCGACCAATACCTGGGCGACCTGAAGGAAAAGAACCTCATCGAGCCCGCCGAAGAGCGCCGCCAGGCCTGTTACCACATCATGGTCTTCGACCGTTACCAGAACTGGCGCGATGACCAGGCCCTGTCGAAGGTTTCCAAGACCGACGCCACCGCCACGCCGGAAAAGTAGACCCTACGGCAACTGCACCTGCTTATTTGTCATCCAGAGGCCCTCTTTTGGCCGAAGGATCTGCTTTTCGCCGGTCGAACAGCAGATCCTTCGCTTCGCTCAGGATGACAACAAAGAAGCGCGCTCTTCGTGCCTTCGTGGTGGATTTCCCGTACAATCGCACGTTCGTAAATCCCCGGCGGTAGCGGAGACGCGTTGATGCGCCACATCCTGCTTCTGCTGTTGTGCGCCCCACTGCTCATGTCCCAGACCCCGGCTCCGACTCCTGTCTCGGCGCAAGCGCGCCAGATCCACAATTCGGCGATCGTCATTGACACGCATGCGGACACGCCGCAGCGTTTCCTCGACGAAGGCTTCGACATCGGCAGCGATGCCGGGCCGCGCGGCCACGTCGACCTGGCCAAGCTGAAAGCCGGCAACGTCGCCGGCGAGTTCTTCTCTATCTGGGCGGAGCCACCGAAATTCAAGGGCCAATACGCCAAGCGCGCCATGCAGCTCATCGATTCGGTCTATGCGCAGGCCGCCAAACATCCCGACCAGATGGTGATGGCCTTCAGCGCCGACGACATCGTGCGCGCCCACCAGCAGAAGAAGTTCGCTGCCCTGCTCGGCATGGAGGGCGGCCACATGATCGAAGACGATATTCCCCTGCTGCGCGATTTCTACCGCATCGGCGTGCGCTATATGACGCTCACGTGGTCGAACACCAACGAGTGGGCCGACTCCTCCGGCGACATCAACGACCAGCGCGTCGAGCACCACAACGGCCTCACCCCGCACGGCCGCGAGATCGTCGCCGAGATGAATCGCCTCGGCATGCTGGTCGACATCTCGCACGTCGCCGATAAGACGTTTTACGACGCCATCGCCACCACGAAAGCACCGGTCATTGCCTCGCACTCCTCGGCGCGCGCCCTCACCAATGCCGCGCGCAACATGACGGACGACATGCTGAAGGCCATGACGAAGAATGGCGGCGTCGTGATGGTGAACTTCTACTCCGCATTCCTCGACGAGCAGTTTCGCGTCGCCAACGCGGCCCAGTCGAAGGAACAGAATGCCGCGGTCGAAGCCGCCGTGGACGCGTGGAAGAAAGAGCACCCCGGCCAGTCAGTTCCCTACCAGGTCGGCGAAGATGTGCAGCGCGCCTGGGCGGACAAGATCCCCCGGCCGCCGCTGAAGGCGCTTATCGATCACATCGACCACATCGCCAAAGTCGCCGGCATCGACCATGTTGGACTGGGCTCCGACTTCGACGGCGTTTCCGGCCAGACGCCCGCCGGGATGGATTCGGCCGCCGATCTGCCGCACATCACCCAGGCGTTGCTCGACCGGGGCTACACCGCGCCGCAGATCCACAAGGTCCTCGGCGGCAATCTGCTGCGTGTCTTCCGCGAGGTCGAAGAGACCAGCCGCAAGCTCCGCGCCGGCGCGCCGGAGTGGCAACCGGGCATGATCCCGGCAGCCACGAAGCCGGCAGCGACGGGCAAGAAGTAGTTAAAGTAACGCTTTAGGTATCACGGAACTCCGTCATCCTGAGCGCAGTCGAAGGACCCCTATTGCACCCTGAATGCCGGCGTGGCCATAGAAATGCTTCGACTTCGCCGCTGCGCGCGTTCCGGGCTCGCGCTCCGCTCAGCATGACGGCGTGATTGCGTCTGCTGAGGTATTCTTTCTTGATGCGCCGACTCGTCGCTTCCTTCCTGCTGCTCGTCGCTGTCGCGTTTTCACAAACCGCCGCCAAATCCGCAGCGAAGCAGTCCGCGTCCAAAGCTGCGGCGAAGGCGCCTGCCAAAGCTGGCGCGCCCGTGGTGACGAAAGCGCCTGCCGGTAATCCCACTGCGGTGATCCACACCACGGCCGGTGACCTCACCTGCGAGATCTTCAAAGACAAGGTGCCGAACGCTGCCGGCAACTTCATCGGCCTTGCCATGGGCACGAAAGACTGGACCGACCCGAAGACTGCCCAGCCGAAGCACGGCGTGCCGCTCTACGACGGGACGATCTTCCATCGCGTCATCCCGGAATTCATGATCCAGGGCGGCGACCCGGTGGGCACGGGTCGCGGCGATCCGGGCTACAAGATCAATGACGAGTTCGGACCCGGCCTGAAGTTCGACAAGCCCGGCGTGCTTGCCTACGCCAACAGCGGACCGAACACCAACGGCTCGCAGTTCTTCATCACCGAGGTGGAGACGCCGCATCTCGATCCCTGCTCCGACGACGCCGGTTGCGAACGCACCAGCCCGCGCGGCTCGCGCCATGTGGACAAGGGATACGGTTACACGATCTTCGGGCAGTGCACGCCGGAGTCGGTCGAACTGGTGAAGAAGATCGCGCGTGAGCCGCGCGACATTCTGGGTGGAACGAACCGGCCCACGCAGCCAGTCGTCATCAACCACATCGAGATCAAGGGACTTGCACCCGCGCCGAAGGCAGTTCCTGCGCCTGTCAAGCGGCCCAGCACCGCGACGAAGACACCGGCCAAAGCCGCACCAAAAAAACAACCGTAGAGACGTAGCTTGCTACGTCTCCTCATAAAGGAGCATTCATGGCACGTCAGCCCGGAACCTATGCGGTCTTCGACACCAGCGAAGGCCAGATCGTCTGCCGCCTGTTCGAGAAGGAAGCGCCCAAGACCGTGCAGAACTTCACCGACCTCGCCGAGGGCAAGCGCGACTGGAGCGACCGCGTCAGCGGCAAGAAAGGCCCCGGCGCGCTGTACAACGGCAGCATCTTCCATCGCGTGATCCCGAACTTCATGATCCAGGGCGGCGACCCGAGCGGCACCGGCATGGGCGGCCCGGGCTATCAGTTCGCCGACGAGACTTCCGGTTCGCCTTATCGCTTCGACCAGCCCGGCAAGCTCGCCATGGCCAACGCCGGCCCGAACACCAACGGCTCGCAGTTCTTCATCACGCTCGCGCCCACCACGTGGCTTACCGGCAAGCACACCATCTTCGGCGAAGTCGTCGAAGGCCAGAACATCGTGGAGAAGATCGGCGCCGCCGCGCGCAATTCGCAGGACCGCCCGAACAAGGACGTGGTACTGAAGTCGGTGACCATCGAACGAGCGTGATACGAGTTGGTGTGGCACAGCCGCCTCGGCTGTGCGAAGCGGGCGTAAGTCTTTCGGAGGGGCACGGCTTCAGCCGTGCCGTAGATGCTGACTTCTGGATAGCGCGCGAGTGAGGCGAGCGTGAGCGAGCCGTAAGGAGCGCGCAAAGGCTTGCGCCCGTGCGCCCGCTCCCCTACAATCCTTGCCTGGCGCCCGGTCCCGCTCTGCGGGACCGGGCGCTTCCGCTTTGGCGGACAAATTCTTCGCCCGCGTTGCCGCTTGGCGGCAGCGCGGGCGATTTCTTTTGGAGGCAAAGTGCTGAAAGTTCTCGTCGTCCTGCTACCCCTGGCTGGCCTTGCGCTCGCCCAAACCACCGCATTCCGATCCAAATCCGTCACTCGCACCGGTACCATCCGCCTCAACGCCGGGACCGAGCGGGTCTTCCCCCTCTTCGGCCCCGTGAAAGAAAAACTCTGGGCGCCTGGCTGGGAACCGCGTCTTACCCACCCCACCGACAAAGACGTCGCCGAAGGCATGGTCTTCACCATCGACGATCCGCACGGCACCTGGTACTGGACGGTCACGCAATACGATCCAGCGTTGCACACCATCGCCTACGCCAACGTCACCGCCGGTTACATGCTGAACCGCATCGTCATCCGCTGCCGCGCGCTCGGCGCGAACGAGACCGAAGCCAGCGTGACCTACCAGCACACCGGCCTGAACGAAAAAGCCAACCAGTTCGTCGATTCGATGGACGAGAAGGCCTACGCCGCGAAGATGCAGCACTGGCAGGAGGCCATCAACTACGCGCTGCAGCACGGCCATCCGATGCCGTCGCCGCATAAATGAGGACTCTGTTCCTGGGTGCCCCACACGAGCCGTTCTTGCTCGTGTGGGAGCTTTTCCCGGAGGTAACACCACTCTGCGATACTGCCGCGTGCGCATCCTCGTCACCGGCGCCGCGGGCAATCTCGGGACATTCGTTGTCCGTGATCTGCTCGCACGCGGCCACGCCGTCCATGCGCTGGTCCATCGCACGCCGCTGGCGTCCGACGTGACCGCCTCCCCACAGCTCACCACCTTCCGCGCCGACCTCTCAGATGCAGCGTCTCTTACCGACGCCTGCCGCGACGTTGACGCCGTTGTCCATCTCGCTGGGGTACTCTTCGCGCCGCGGCCAGAGATGTTCTTACCGGCGACGAACGTCGGCTACGTCCGGAACCTGCTCGCGGCAGCAAAAGCAGAAGGTGTCGCGAAGTTCATCCTGGTGAGCTTTCCGCACACCGAGGGCGAAACGACGCCCGAGCACCCCGCCACCGACCGCCTCGACCGCGAGCCCAGCGTCATTCACTTCCGCACGCGTCTCGAGGCCGAGAAGGTGGTGCTAGGCGAGACGCCGCCCACGCCGATCGTCCTGCGCGCGGGCGTGGTTTACGGCCGCGGCGTCAATCTCACCGAAGCTGCCCGCAAGCTGCTCCGGTGGCGCCTGATGGCCGTGTGGCGGCAACCGACGTGGGTCCACCTGATCGCGCTACCCGATTTCCTGAGTGCCGTCGCCGCCGCCGTCGAGAAGCCGAGCGCGCACGGCATCTACAACATGTGCGACGACGCGCCGCTAACGCTGCAGGAATTCCTCGATGAACTCGCGCGCCATTGGGGATATGGGCGCCCTTGGCGCCTGCCGACTTGGTGCTTTCGCACAGTTGGAGCTGTTATCGAGGACACTGCTCGAATCTTCGGTACCGCAGCCCCGCTCACGCGCGACATCGTGCGCGCCGGCATGACTTCATCCGTTGCCGACACCAAAAGAAGAGGCGAGCTGCTGCCGCAACTCGCCTATCCAACGTTGAAGGATGGGCTTAGGTTGCTATGACCGCTCATTTCGCATCAAGCTTCTTGCGAAACAGCGATTCATCGATGGGACCGTTGAGGACATACTTGTCGACGGTCAAATCAACGTCGAACCCTCTCGCGACAAAGTGCACTCTATGTGGCAGTGTCAGCACATCTGCTTTGTAATCTGATAGGTAAGCTTCCACTTCGTAAGCCTGTTGCTCTCCATGCTCTGTTGCCCGAAATCTCTGGGCTTGATCGAGACGAAGGAGCGAGAATGTACGACTATCGTAATAGCGAATCTGGCGGTCGCCCTTCCCAGGCTCAAAACCGATGGCATAAGTGTTCTTGCCATCAATCGCCTCCACCCCAATCATCGATATCTTTCTGAACCGCGCTGCCCAGTTCCATTCGCCAAGGGTCCTGAACATCTCAATCATGACACCGACGCTGACATTGTTGACCATGCCGAAGCCGAACCCACCAATTCTGTTGTGCAGTGCGTTCCCCTTGTACTGTCCAACGAACACCGTGCCACGGCCGGCAGATTCAAGTTCGAACAAGTCGGAGTCTTCGCGCCGGTAATAGGCGAAGTCATGTTGTGAGTACGTCGACAGTGAGGAAGTCATCAGACGCCCATGCACTTCGAGAGTCTTGAGGTTCTTGAGCGATGCCAGACCGCCCGCTGCATCAATCGACCGTGAGAGGATCTCGGCTGTTGTTATCTTGGATCTGTCCGGAGCACCTGTCTGTGCCGTGACAGCAGCAGCACAGAGCATGAGCAACACCCCGACGGAACACCACACCTGGATATCGCTTCTTCTCACAGCACATTTCCTTACACCCCGATCACCGCCACCAGCTCCTTCACCGCATCAGCGCTCTTCTGCAGCGCCGCCTGCTCCTCCGGTGTCAGCTTGATCTGGATGATCTGCTCCAGGCCCTTGGCGCCGAGCTTGCACGGCACGCCGACGAACAGCCCACTGATGCCGTATTCACCCTGCAGGTACGCCGCGCACGGCAGGATCTTCTTCTTGTCTTTCAGGATGGCCTCCACCATCTCGGTAACGGCCGCTGACGGCGCGTAATACGCGCTGCCCGTCTTCAGGTACTTCACGATCTCGGCGCCGCCGTCGCGCGTGCGCTGCACCAGGCGGTCGAGCGTCGCTTTGTCCATCAGCTCGGTGATGGGAATGCCCGCAACCGTCGAGTAGCGCGGCAGCGGGACCATGGTGTCGCCGTGCCCGCCGAGGACGAACGCAGTCACGTTCTCCACGCTGACCTTCAGCTCTTCAGCTATGAAGGTCCTGAAGCGTGACGAATCGAGCACGCCGGCCATGCCGATGACGCGCTCGCGCGGCAGCTTCGACATCTTGTAGGCCGCCTGCGCCATCGCATCGAGCGGATTCGAGACGACGATGAGGATGCAGTTCGGCGACGCCGCCATCGCCTTCGACACCACATCCTGCATGATCTTGTGATTGGTGTTGAGCAGGTCGTCGCGGCTCATGCCCGGTTTGCGCGGGATGCCGGCGGTGATCACCACGATGTCGGAGCCGGCCGTGTCGGCATAATCGTTCGTGCCGAGGACGTGCGCGTCGCGCTTCTCGATCGGCATGGCCTCGAGCAGGTCGAGACCCTTGCCCTGTGGTACGCCCTCGACGATGTCGATCAGCACAACGTCGCACAATTCTTTCGACGCCAGCCAGTGCGCCGCTGTCGCGCCTACGTTCCCGCTGCCTACTACCGTTACTTTCTTTCGCATCAGTGCTTCCTCTCGTCAGTGATCAGGCTCGCGCCCGCTCCCTCGGCGCCGCTTGTCCTGCCGCCGGATTCCGTGCCACCGAGTCCATGTTCTTCACGATCAGCTCGGCGAATTCGCTCGTCTTGACCTTGGTCGCGCCCTCCAGCATGCGCTCGAAGTCGTACGTCACCTTCTTCTGCTGGATAGTGAGCTCCATCGCGTCTTCGATCATGCGCGCGGCCTCGCGCCAGCCGAGGAAGTCGAACATCATGACGCCGCTCAGGATCACTGAGCCCGGATTGATGACGTCTTTGTCCGCGTACTTCGGCGCGGTGCCATGCGTCGCCTCGAACACGGCGAATTCGTCGCCGATGTTCGCCCCCGGCGCGATCCCCAGTCCGCCGACCTGCGCGGCGCACGCGTCGGAGATGTAGTCGCCGTTCAGGTTCGGTGTGGCGAACACGCTGTACTCCTCGGGCCGCGTGATGATCTGCTGGAAGACCGAATCGGCGATGCGGTCGTTGATCATCACTTTCTGCTTCCACGCGCCCTTGCCGTGCGACCCGTAGATGCGGTCGAGCACCTGCTGGACCTCGGCGAAGACGCCCTTCTGAAAGTCCGGCGAGCCGAACTCCAACCCAGGCTCGATCGCCTGCGCATTCTGCTCGACCGTGATGTTGGGATTCTTGTCCTTGTTGTCGAGGATCCAGCTCTCGCGCTCGGTCACTACCGCGTCGCGGAATTCTTCCGTCGCCAGTTCGTAGCCCCACTCGCGGAATGCGCCCTCGGTGAACTTCTGGATGTTGCCTTTGTGCACCAGCGTGACGACTTTCTTCTGGTTCGTGATGGCATGCTGGATCGCCATCCGCACCAGCCGCTTCGTTCCCGTGATGGAGATCGGCTTGATACCGACGCCCGAATCCTCGCGGATGCGTTTCTTCGTGCCCGCCAGCATCTCCTTATTCAGGAAGTCGATCAGCTTCTTCGCGCCTTCAGTCCCCTGCTTCCACTCCACGCCCGCGTACACGTCTTCCGTGTTCTCGCGGAAGATGGTCACGTTCATCCGCTCCGGATGCTTCACCGGCGACGGCACGCCCTGGTAATAGCGCACCGGCCGCACGCAGGAGTACAGGTCGAGCACCTGCCGCAGCGTGACGTTCAGCGAGCGGATGCCGCCCCCGACAGGCGTCGTCAACGGGCCTTTGATGGCGACGCGGAACTCGCGGATCGCGTCGACCGTGTCGTCCGGCAGCCAGTTCTTGCACTTCGTGAATGCTTTTTCACCGGCGAAGACCTCGTACCACGCCACCTTGCGTTTGCCGGCGTAGGACTTCCCCACTGCCGCGTCGAACACGCGCTGCGACGCGCGCCAGATGTCGCGCCCGGTACCGTCGCCTTCGATGAACGGGATGATCGGGTTCTCGGGGATGACGAACGCGCCGTTCGTGTACTCAATGCGCGCGCCGTCCTGCGGTGGCGCCACGCCGTTGTAGGAAGCCATTGCTGCTCTCCTGTGCGCGGCTGACATGCGCTCCGCGCACTCATGAACAAACCCGCGATTATACCGCCCGGCGCTATCATCGTTACCGTGGAGCATTACGACGTCATCGTCGTCGGCGCCGGCCCTGCCGGCAGCTCTGCCGCCATCACGGCGGCGCGTGCGGGTGCGCGCGTCCTGCTGCTGGAGCGCGGGCGTTATCCGCGGCACAAGGTGTGCGGCGAGTTCGTCTCCGCAGAGGCGCTGGGATTGCTGCGCGCGCTGCTCGGCGACGCGGCAACCGCACTGCTTGCCGGCGCCCCGCGTATCCGCCGCGCGCTGATCCATGTTGGCAGTCAGGCACTCGAAGGCGCCTTGGATCCGCCGGCCGCCAGCATCGCGCGCTTTGCGCTCGATGCTGCGCTGTGGCACGCAGCGCGCGATGCAGGTGTGACCTGCCGCGAATTGCACGTGGTGAAGGTCGAGCGAGTGGTTCGCGCTGCCGGCTTCCGTGTGATGACGAAAGCGCATCGCTTTACCGCGCCGGCAGCCATCGATGCCACCGGCCGCTGGTCCAACCTGAACGCCGGCGATCTACCATCGACCGGCAAACCGCGCTGGCTCGGCATCAAGGCACATTTCGACGCGCCGCCCGATGAATCCACGAACGCCGGGTGGGATGCTGAAACGACCCAGCTCTTCTGCTTCCGCGGCGGCTACTGCGGCGTGCAGCCGGTGATCGGCGACGGCCGGCTGCGACTGAACGTATGCGCGATGGTCCGCAGTGACGTCGCCACCGACCTGACGGGCGTGCTACGTCAGCATCCGCGCCTGCGGGAATACAGCCGCAGTTGGCGAAGAGTGACCGACACCGTAACGACTTTCCCGCTGCTGTTTCGACCGCCACGCACTCATCACGCCGCTCTCTTGTGTGCGGGAGATGCTGCGGCATTCATTGATCCGTTCGTCGGTGACGGCATCGCGATCGCCCTACGCAGCGGAGCGCTCGCCGGCGACGCCGCCGGGCGCTTTGCCGGTGGAGATCGGGCAGCTATCGCCACTTATTACACGGCGTATAACCACGCCTTCGACGGGGCCTTTCGCAATGCGCGACGGCTTCGCCGTTTGCTGGAGGCGCCGAGCATCGTCCGCGCACCCATCGCGCGCGTGCTGCAGTTCCCCGGTGTGACGGATCTCCTAATCAGGAAGACACGCTCAGCCTGACTATCTCTGTACCTCTGTGGCTCTGTGGTGGACGTTCAGCGGATGGCGAGCACTTCGCGCACGTTGTCGCGTGCCAGGAAGAACTTCAGGGAAGCGAAATCACGGAACAGGTTCTCGATGTGCCGATTGGCGAACACGCGCCGCAGGCGGAACAGCGGCTGCCGTGAGTTGACGGAGCCGTTGGCCTTCCACACCGGTTGCAGCACCACGCTCTCCGGATTCGGCGAGACATGGTAGCGGTAATACGGCGCGTCGGGACCGGCATCCTTCGTGTGGAAGAACGCCAGCATGATGCCGCCCGGCTTCAGCACCTGATGCAGGCGCTCGACCAGCGGCTTCACCAGCGGTTCGTCGAGATAGTCGGGCATATCCCACAGCAGGACGCCGTCGAACATCGCCTCGCGATACGTCAGGTTCTCGGCCATGAAGCGCTCTACATCGAGCACTTTCACACCACCCTCGCCCGCACGATAGAACTGGGACTCGTGCGACGCGTAAACAACGTCCTCGTTGTAGTACTTGCCGCCGGTGGCAGCAAAGTGCGTGATGTTGGCCGCCGAGGTGGGACCGAGGTCAAGGATGCAGAGCGGATCGATCGTCTTGATGTTGCGCGCGAACTCCGCGAAGCCGCTGGAGCGGCGCGCAATGCGCTCAGCCGCCACCGCAGGAGCTGCCGCCGCGACGGGCGGCGTGTTCGCGCCGCGAAACATACGCAGGATGTTTCCCACTGCACTCATGGGAACGGCTGGTGTTCCTTACGAGTTAGTACTTTTTCGGCTCGCCGATGGCGTTACCGCCGCCGGCCGGGGCCACGCTCACGCTGGGGCTCGACGCAACACCCGCCGAGTACGCCGGCGGCGTCACGCCCGCTCCCTGCGGCACTTTGATGTCCGACTTCGATGCCGCTGCCTTCTCATCCTTCTGGATATCGATCCCGCCCTTGAAGAACGCGCCTTCCTCGATGACGATACGCTGCGTGAAGATGTCGCCGGAGAGCACTGCCGACTTCTTCAGCTCCACGCGCTCCGTCCCGCGCACGTTGCCCTCGACCTTGCCGTGCACCACCACGTCGCGCGCATGCACATTCGCGCGCACGCGGCCGTGCGGGCCGATGGTCAGGCTGTGGCCCTTCAGGTCGATGCTGCCTTCGACTTCGCCATCGAGATAAAGATCTTCGCTGCCGGAGAGCTCGCCCTTCACCAGGACGGACTTGCCGATGTGCGCCACTTCATTCCGGAATTCCTGCTTGGGAGCTTCCATGACTGCCTTCTCCTTGATTGCGGGCGGTGCTGCGGTCGCTACAGTCGGTGCGGGTGGTGTCGCCGCCGGTGCTGGCATGGGACGTTCGTCCTTGCTCGATTTCCACATGCTAAGGTCTCCCTCGCCTTCTCATCCGGCGGGTAAACGGATGCCCGCAACTCTCCGGTACAGAATGGCTTGGGGCACTATACCGCTCCCCCATTCCGGCGGCAATCAGGTTTTTGATTGACCCGTGCCCTTTCGGACACGGCCTTTAGAGGCTTCCTGGATCGCGGCCCGGATCGCTGCTGGATTCCCCACCGGCAGCATGCCCAGCGCGGCGTCCACCAGCGCACCATACAGGGCCTGCGCGCCGCGGATCTCTCGCATCGCGGCTAGGTGCGCTCGGATCGTACCCACGTCGCCACGCTTCAACGGCCCGCTCATGGCCGCCTTGGCGCCGTGCCGGAAAAAGTTGTCGATCGTCTTTTCGAGGATAGGACGGATCAGCGCATCCGCCTGCGCTCGCGAGATTCCCGCATGTTTGCCGAGTTCCTCGGCCATCGTCAGCAGCACGACGATCATGGGCGAGGAGAACGAACCGATGGCGTGATACAGCGGCTTCCCGGCTGTCGGCACCTCGAGCAGCCTCCCACCCAGATCGCGTGCGATCCGTCGTGTGACGCGCAGCGCCGCCGCATCTCCTTCCGTTCCGAACCACACCCCGCGTAGGCTCGCAGCGCGCCCGCGCACGAACGTCATCATGGGATGCAACGTCGCCACCGCAGCGCCTTTGCGCCGCAGCGGCGCCAGTAGCTCGCTGCTGAGTGCGCCGCTGGAGTGCAGCGCAATCTTCCCTTTCCAGCTTCCCCGCCGTGCCAGCTGCCGCGCGAGCGGCGCGATGACGTCATCGGAGACGCAGAGCCAAACGATGTCGGCTTCGAGCTTTGCGCGACCTATCGTCGTCGCCAGTGCGCCGACGGCACGCGCCAACTCACGCGCACGCCGTTGCGAACCCGCTCTTGGCCTCGCCGCGACCTCGCGAATCTCGTACCCGGCAGCGTGTAACGCCGTAGCCAGGGCACTTCCCAATGCGCCCGGCCCGATCAACGAGATGCTGGACTTCTTTGCCATCTGCAGCAGTGTCTTGATTCCGTGGGCTGCATGCAAGCCGCGCCGGCTGTGGAGCAGGGTAAACGCCACGTCAAGATGCAAAACCTTGCAACACCGCACCGCACTGACATGCGATAACTGATTGAAAAGCTGGTGTATTCCATTGGCAAGGAACTTGCCACCAATGTGCCAGAGGGTGTTATGAAGAAAATACTCGGTACCCTGATGGTTATCGCTGGGATTGCGACCGTGGCGTCTGCCGGCATCACCACTCCGCCGTCTACGCCAGAGATTGGTGGCGCCTCAGCGCTTTCGGCCCTGACTCTGATTTCCGGCGCGGTGCTGGTCATCAGAAGCCGCAAGCGGTAACTCGTTGTCTGTTCGGGAGAGCAAGACCAAGGCCCGATCTGGTATTTTCCCAGTCTCGGACTGGGTCTTGCTGCGACCGACGGCCACAACCCCGCCCGCAACGCCTATCGCCCAGGCCGGCGACGCCGCATATCGCGATTTCCTGCGCCGGATGGCGCTGCTCACCGTTCTCTTCGTCGTCGAAGCAGTCGCGCTATCACTGTGGCTCGACACTGAATCGTTAGCGCACAGCACTCATTTGGCGGGAGTCGTCGGCCACTGGGGCGCGTTCGCGCTGCGCGCAGCAGTCGGCTTCGTCGTCATCTTTGTCACTTTCGCGTTCTTGAAAGACCCGGCCGCGATCCACACCGCCGCACGCTTTGTCACCGAGCGCGGCATCGATTGGGGACTGCTGGCCGCGCATTCGGTCTCGCTGGCGGTCTTTGCCGCGATCTCGGCAACGCTCTTTGCCGCCGGCGACACGGTCGCTGATGTCACGGTCATTGCGTGGTTCCTCGCCGGCTGCGCCGCCGTCGCTTTCGCGGCATTCGCCTTTCTGCCCATTGTCGTGTGGCACACCTTGCTCCGCGCCACGGGTGTGCTATGGCTCTACGCTCTGGCAACCGTGCTATTCGCCGCCTTCGCCGGCACGGTCGCCCAGTCGCTCTGGCGTCCGGCGACGAGCCTGACGTTCGAGTTGACGCGGCGGCTCCTGCATTCCTTTGTGCCGGTTGTCGTCGCGGATCCCGGCAAGCTCTTGCTCGGCACGCCGCGTTTTCGCGTCTTCATCGCGCCTGAGTGCTCCGGACTGGAAGGCGCCGCGCTCGCGTTGGCTTTCGGTGGATTGTGGCTGCTGCTCTTTCGTCGCGAGACGCGCTTCCCGCGGGCGCTGCTCCTGCTGCCTGCGGCTGTGCTGCTGAGCTTCGCGTTGAACGTCGTCCGTCTGACCGCGCTGGTGCTGATCGGCAACGCCGGCTTCCGCCAGATCGCAGCCCGCGGCTTCCATTCCCAGGCAGGCTGGATCTTCTTCAACCTCGGTGCCGTGACCTTCTGCCTTGTCGCCAGCCGCGTGCCGTACTTCCGCGTGGCCGCCAAGCAGGCCGATGCGCCTGCTCGTCCGGTCGAGGACGCGACCAGCGCATATCTCTTGCCCTTCCTCGCGATCCTCGCCGCCGGCATGTTGTCGGTGGCAACCAGCGCCGGCTTTGAATGGCTCTATGGCCTTCGCCTTGTCGCGGCCGCCACCGTTCTCTGGATCTATCGCCACCGCTACGCTGAACTCGACTGGCGCGCCGGCTGGCCCGCCGGGCTCGTTGGCATAGCCGTGTTCGCCATCTGGCTCACGCCGGATTGGCTCGCAGGCAATCTCCTGCACCAGACCATGCCGGCCGAGCTACAGGCGGTTGGGGGTCTCGCCCGCTGGTCATGGATCGCGGTCCGTAGCGCTGCTATGGTCCTGACCGTGCCCGTCGCCGAGGAGCTGGCCTTCCGCGGCTTCTTGCTCCGCCGCCTCACAAGCCCAGGCTTCACGGCGATCCGCTTCCGCGACGCCAACCCGCTGGGACTGCTGCTCTCGTCCGCGTTATTCGGCGTATTACATCCCGGGCACATCCTGGTCGGGATCGTGGCGGGTGTATTGTTTGGCTGGCTGGTGATGCGCACCGGCCGCATCGGCGACGCTGTGCTGGCGCACGCTACCGCGAATGCTCTTCTAGTGGGGTACATACTCGGGTTCCAGCACTGGTCCTTGTGGTAGAGGGTCTGCTGGCATAGGTTTCGCGCAACATCACCGATGGTCTCTTGGCTACAACTCGAAGGCCGCGCCTTTTGGGCGATCTTCGTCGCGGCGTTCCTTCTGGTCGCCGTGTGGGAATCGTTCTACCCGCGCCGCCGTCTGGTGATGCCGCTCGCGCAGCGCTGGTCGCGTCACGGCCTTGTACTGCTGATCGGGACCTTCATCTCCGCCAGCATCTTTCGGCTCACTCCCGTTGCCGTGGCGCTGGCGTTTGCCGGCAATCGCTTTGGCGTGCTGAATAAGACCGTACTGCCGTTCGCGCTGCGCTTTGTCCTGGGCGTGCTCGCGCTCGACCTGACGCGCTATGCGGTGCACTGGACTCTGCACGCCACCCGCCTGTGGCGCATTCACCAGGTGCATCATTCCGATCCCGACTTCGATGTTTCCACCGGCGCGCGCGCCCATCCCCTCGAGATCATCCTGAACCAGGCCGCCATCATCACGACCATCCTGCTGCTCGCGCCGCCCGTCGCCGCCGTACTCTTCGTCGAGCTCGCGTCCCAGGTGCAGAGTTTCTTTAGCCATGCCAATGCCTGCTTACCGGTGTGGCTCGACCGCGCCCTGCGCCGCGTCTGGGTCACCCCCGACATGCACCGCGTGCACCACTCGGCCAGGGTGAACGAACAGTTCCGTAATCTCGCAGAGATCTTCTCCTTCTGGGACCGCATCTTCGGGACGTACCTGTCGCAGCCCGCGGCCGGCCACGAAAATATGACGATCGGCCTCGAAGAGATGCAAGACGCACGCGCCCTCAGCGTGCGCTTGATGCTCACCCAGCCCTTCCGCCGGCAGCCGTCACCGGCTACGCCAACCGCTCCGGCGGCGACCACGACGGTCAGGTGATTCGGTAATATCGCGGCGTCATGCGTTCAGCATCTTCCGCTCAAATCCTGCGGTCACGCATCGCCTTCCGTGGCCCCGTCTTCCACGTCACCAGCGACATCGTCCGCGAACCCGGCGGCGTGAAGGTACGCCGCGACATCATTCGGCACCCTGGCTCCGTCGTGATCCTGGCGGTCGACGACACCGCCCGCGATCCGCGCATCCTGCTGGAGCGACAGTATCGCTACGCCGCGAACGCCCGCCTGTGGGAGCTACCCGCCGGACGCATCGACGCCGGCGAGACTTCCCTTGCCGCCGCGAAGCGCGAACTTATCGAGGAGACCGGCTACCGAGCACGCTCGTGGCGCCGCATCCTCAAGTTCTTCGTAAGTCCCGGCTTCCTCGACGAGACGTTCTCCATCTGGATGGCACGCGGGCTGCAGCGCGGTATCGCGGAACCCGAGGAAGACGAACGTATCGTGTTGCGATGGGTTCGCTTGTCCGCGGCGGTCCGCATGGCACTTAAGGGGACGATCCGCGACGGCAAAACCATAGCGGCACTACTATGGCTGGACCGCTCACGCCGCTGAATTAAGGCGAACACCCGTTGCTAAGGCGCGAAAACCCGCGTCCGGCACGGGTTTACACTCAGTTACTCTCTTGACAACCCAGCATCTCTGCGCCAGAATCACAATCAGATAAGCTCTAACCAGTACCGCGGTCAGTCTTCGTTGCCCGGCCCCCACGCAAGTTCACCCGGTCACCTTTCCTGGCACGCTCCCTGGTTTTCAGCAAAGTGAACGAGCCCGCGCAGCAGTCCTCGCGATCGCACGGGCTGTGTACGGAGGAAAGTGAACGTGGCAAGGATCAAAGGCACCGTAAAGTGGTTCAACAATGCAAAAGGTTTCGGCTTCCTCGGACGTGACGACGGTCCCGATGTTTTCGTGCACTACAGCGCCATCAAGAGCGAAGGCTACAAGAGCCTGGCCGAAGGCGACGCCGTCGAGTTCGAGATCGTCCAGGGCCAGAAGGGCCCGCAAGCCGACAACGTGACCAAGCTCGAAGCCTAACGCGACCACGCGCCGGGCCAGAGTCCCCTAACCAACATCTTTTTGATCAAGACCCAGCCCGACCAGGCTGGGTTTTGTGTTTGCAGCAAGTCTGTCAGTCTGTCAGTCTGTCAGTCGTTCAGCAGAACCAAGTGGGGACGGTTGATGTTGCGCTGACCGACTGAAAGACTGACTGACTGACTCTCATGCCGCGCAAGAAATCATCCGCGGAAAAAAAGCCCAGGTCCTTGGCCCCGGCCGCCGCTCCCACCGCTCCCGTCCGGTCCATGGACAATCGCACCGTCGCCGGCATCCTGTACGAAGTCGCCGACCTGATGGAGATCGACAACGCCGATCCCTTCCGCATCCGCTCCTATCGTCGCGCCGCTGAAACGCTGGAATCGTTGCCCGACCAGGTCAGCGAGATCGTCTCCGATGCCAAGAAGCTGCTCGAGATACCCGGCATCGGCAAGACGATGGCGGCGAGTCTGCAAGAGATCTTCCGGACGGGCAGACTCGCATTCCATCAGGAATTGCTCGAGAAGTATCACCCCTCGATGCTCGAGCTGCTGAAGATCTCCGGCCTCGGCCCGAAGACGATCGCCCTCATCTGGAGCGCGCACCACATTTCCGATATCGAAGGCGTGGAGAAGCTCGCGCAGGAGGGCAAGCTGCGCGAACTGCCGCGCATGGGCGAAAAGGCCGAGCAGAAGATCCTGAAGTCCATCGGCGACTACCGCCGCATCGCCGGCCGCTTCCAACTCGACGCCGCGCAGGGCGTCGCTGACAAACTGACCGAACACATCGGCAAGATGCCGGGCATCGAGCGGATCACGCCCGCCGGATCGCTGCGCCGCGGCCGCGAAACCGTCGGCGATCTCGACATCCTGATCACCGGCAGTTTTGCGGCAAACGTTGCGCAACGCGAGGCCATCATCGACCGCATCCTCGCCTTCCCCGGCATCCTCGACGTCCTTGTCCGCGGCGAGAACAAAGTCAGCTTCCGCATGCGCGGCGGCATGCAAGTGGACGTTCGCCTGCTCCCGTCCGAGTCGTTCGGGGCCGCGCTCCAATACTTCACCGGCTCGAAGAACCACAGCGTCGCCTTGCGGCAGCGCGCGCTCAAGCTCGGCTTCACGCTCAGCGAATACAGCCTCAACCGCGTCGACGACAACAAACTGGTCGCCAGCCGTACGGAAGAAGAGATCTACGCCAAGCTCGGGCTGTCCTACATCGAACCCGAGCTGCGCGAGAGCCTGGGCGAGATCGAAGCCGCGCTCGAGAATCGGCTGCCGAAGCTCATCGCCGAGGCCGACATCCGCGGCGACGTTCACATGCACACGGTCGAGACCGACGGCAAGTGCACGATTGAAGAAATGGTTGAAGGAGCGCGCGCACGCGGTTACAAATACATGGCGATAACCGACCACTCCAAGAACCTGGCTTTCGCCAACGGACTCGACGACAAGCGTGCCATTGAGCACATCCAACGCATCCGCACCGCTGCCAAGCAGTACGACGACATCACCGTCTTCGCGGGCATCGAGGTCGATATCCTCGCTGACGGCGAACTCGACCTCTCCGACTCTGTGCTCGAACAGATGGACGTCGTCATCGCCTCCGTACACTCACACTTTCAGCAGGAGCCACAGCAGATGACCGACCGCCTGCTGCGCGCCATTGCAAATCCCAACACGAGCATCATCGGCCATCCCACCGGCCGCATCTTGCTACGTCGTGACGGCTTTGCCTTCGACATGGACGCGATCCTCAAGGCCGCCGCCAAAGCGCGTGTCGCGATGGAGCACAACTCCTATCCTGACCGGCTCGACCTGAACGACCTGCACCTGCGCATGGCGCGCGAGCGCGGCGTCAAGGTCGTGATCAACACCGACTCGCACCACACCTCGCACATGCAGAACATCCGTTACGGCATCCGGCAGCTGCGCCGCGCCTGGATGACGCCCGCCGACGTGCTCAACACGCGCGACGTGAAGCCCTTCGCGCGGGCGATGAAGCACGAGTGGTGATTGGTATTGTCATCCTGAGCAAAGTGAGGACCGCGAACGCGGGCCGAGCGAAGTCGAAGGATCCCTACCGTGCCGACGCCGCCTGGCGTAGCCGACGTTTTGACTTTTCTCCAGAAACACGCATCTACTCTCGATGAGGCGTCCCATGTCCGAAGCCCCCAAGGTGCCGACACCACCGCCCACTCCCGCCCCTAAGCCTGACGCGACCTTCAATCCCGGCGTCGCCCATACTCCGCTGAGCGAGGAATTCGATCGCGCCAAGTGGACACTGCCGCCGCTGCCTATCTTCGGCGTTGCGCTCGCCATCGTCGGCGTCGTGGTCGCAGTCCTGATGTACGCGAATCGCTATCAGCCGGCGGTGTCCGGCACGGTCAGCGACGTCTTTGCCGTCGAGCAGGCCGGCGGCGAAGCGGTGTTGCTTACCACGCACGTCACCATCACGAACGATACCGACAAGCAGCTCTACATCAAGAACATCAAGGGTGAGCTCAACGCCAACAACGCCACCCGCACCGACGATGCCGCATCACCCTCGGACTTCGGGCGCTATTTCAGCGGCTATCCGGATCTGCGCTCCCACGCCGGCGATCCGCTGCGCAACGAGACGAAGATCGCGCCGCACCAGGCCGCGTCGGGCACGGTCGTCCTCGGCTTCCCCGTGACGAAGGCGCAATTCGATGCACGCCAGCAGCTCCGTATCATCATCGTGCCCTACGACCAGCGCGAAGTGCCGCTCAGCGAGAAGAAATAGGCCCGTTGCCACGGATTTCACGGATCAGCACAGATTCAAAGCGACGTCATTCTGAGGCCGCGCTCTTTTGCGGCCGAAGAATCTACGTATTTGGGTTTATCCGTGCCCATCTGTGTTCATCCGTGGCAAACGCTTTTTCTGCAGGGTAGAATCGCGACATGAGATTCGGCGTCCTCGTCTTCCCCGGCTCCAACTGCGACCACGACGCCTACCACACCGCCGCCAAAGTCCTCGGCCAACCCGCAACTTTCCTCTGGCACGAGACGCATGATCTGGAGAATTGCGACGTCATCGTCGTGCCCGGCGGCTTTGCCTACGGTGACTACCTACGCACGGGCGCCATCGCGCGCTTTTCGCCCGTGATGGAAGCGGTGGCGAAGTTCGCTGCGGCGGACGGCTTGGTCATCGGCATCTGCAACGGCTTCCAGATCCTCTGCGAGGCCGGACTGCTGCCCGGCGCGCTCATGCGCAATGCCGGCCTGAAATACGTCTGCAAGTTCGTGCACGTGCGCGTGGAGAACGCCGAGACGCCGTTCACCAACGCCTGCCGCAAGGGTGAAGTGCTGCGCATCCCCATCGGACACATGGAAGGCAACTATTTCTGTGACGACGCGACGCTCGCCGATCTGCAACGGAACGATCGCATCGTCTTCCGCTACGTGAACGAGTCAGGCGAGAGCACGCGCGACGCCAACCCCAACGGTGCGCTCGACGACATCGCCGGCATCTGTAGCCCCGGCCGCAACGTCCTCGGCATGATGCCCCACCCGGAACGCGCCTCCGAGCCGGAACTCGGGTCGAGCGATGGCTTCAAGGTGTTTCAGTCACTCGTGGCGGCGTACGCTGGCGTGAGCCGCTAAACGCCGTTCACTTCGATGCGCAGGTTTCTACAAGTATTCCTGAAGGTCGTAGCGCTGAGCGTGTGCGCTTTCGCGCAGCGCCAGCCGCTCGTTGTCGTCGCGAATATGGGCGACAACACGGCGACCATCTACGCAGACACCGGCGCTGCTTTGCGCCAACTGAAGGTGTTACCCACCGGCAAGTTGCCGCGCGAAGTCTGTATGTCGCCCGACGGCAAACGGGCCTACATCACGAATCGCGAACGCGAGGAGACGACCGTCACCGTGATCGACCTCGACGCTCTCCGCGTCGTGGCGACCTTCCGCGATCCGAACATGAAGAGTCCCGATACCTGCCTGGTGTCGCCCGACTCGCAGAAGCTCTATGTCTCGGCGGCTTTCAGTGATGCGGTGTTCATCTTCTCCACCGCAGATGGCCGCAAGCTCGGCGAAATGAAGACCGGCCACGAACCCCGCCGGCTGCTGCTCTCGAAAGATGGAACGAAGTTGTTCGTCACCCACGGCGAGGACCGGTTTGTTGCCGTGTTCGACCTGAAGACCTTGACGCAGGTCGGCAAGATCCCGGCGGGCCGCAACAACCGCGCCATCGCGTACACGCCTGACGGCAACAATATCGTCATCGCCAATGTGAACGATGATGCCATTCAGTTCGTGAGCGCCGCCACGCTCGAACCGGAGTACATCGTCGGTGTGCCCCCTTATCCGGGCGGATTCGTCTTCCACCCGGAGAAGCCCATCCTGTTCACCACCAGCCGCTACGAGGGTGTGCTTTCCATGCTGGACCTTGCGCCCGGCAAGATGTATGGGCGCTTCAAGTCGGCGATCAAGATCGGCCCCGAGCCGTGGGCGACCGTGCTGAGCCACGACCGCACGGCGCTCTATGTCACCAGCATCAAGGAGAATCGCATCATCGTGTTCGACCTGCAGTCGATGCAGCCGCGCTCCCTCATGATCCCGACCGGCAAGGGTCCGGAAGGCATGGCGGTCCGGCCAGACTAAGCCGGCGCGGTTGAAACCAGCTGCAAACCACGTTACTCTCCGCGCCACATGGGCCCCGACCTGTTTCAGCAATTCTGGCAGCGCGCACGCCGCAATCTGTTCATCGGCACGGCGCTCAGCATCCTTCCCGCGGGCGCCTTCTACTTCTTTGTATTCCCGTTCAGCGCGTGGCAACTCGGCGTGCTCTGCCTGCTCGGACTGCTTGATATCGCCGCCTTTTTGCCGCTCGATGTCTGGATCCTGAAGCGGACCCTGACGCCCGTCGAGCGCGCGCTTGCGCCGGCAGCTTCTGCGGATCTGCAGCGCGCTGGCATGGCCCGTCTGCTCGATTCGCCCCGCTACGTGCTGTGGCG
>CAYWSH010000046.1:0-22323 GCA_964460655.1 uncultured Terriglobales bacterium
TGAAGGAATACATCGCGCAGAAGGAGTACATCTATCCGCCGGCGCCGAGCATGCGGCTGGTGGTCGACACGTTCGAGTTCGGCTCAAAGTTCACGCCGCGCTTCAACACGATCTCGATCTCGGGCTATCACATCCGCGAGGCCGGCTCGACTGCGCTCCAGGAGCTGGCATTCACCATCTACGACGGCGTCGAGTACTGCGAGTGGGCGCTGCGCCGCGGCTTGCAGATCGACGAGTTCGGGCCGCGGCTCTCCTTCTTCTTCAACGCGCACAACGATTTCTTCGAAGAGATCGCCAAGTACCGCGCGGCGCGGAAGATCTGGTATCGCCTGACGAAAGGCCGCTTCGGCGCGCAGAACCAGCGCACCTGGCTGATGCGCTTCCACACACAGACGGCGGGCGTCTCGCTGACGGCGCAGCAGCCGCTGAACAACATCGCGCGCGTCGCCGTGCAAGCCATGGCGGCGGTGCTGGGCGGAACACAGTCACTCCACACCGATAGCTACGACGAAGCGTTGGCCCTTCCCACCGCCGAAGCCGCGCGCATCGCGCTCCGGACGCAGCAGATCATCGCGTACGAAAGCGGCGTGGCGAGCACCGTGGATCCGCTCGGCGGCAGCTACTTCGTCGAGAACCAGACGCTGGCGATGGAGCGCGGCGCGTTCGAATACTTCGAGAAGCTGGACGCCATGGGCGGCATGGTGCGCGCCATCGAGAACGGCTATCCGCAGAAAGAGATCGCGGAGGCGAGCTACCAGTTCCAGCGCGCGGTGGAAGCGCGCGAGAAGATCACGGTCGGCGTGAACGACTTCGCCATCGAAGAGCCCGAGCAGCCCCCCATCCTTTATATAGACGAGTCGGTCGCCGAGGCGCAGACGCGCAAGCTCAAAGCGCTGCGGGCGCGCCGCAACAACGACGACGTCCGTCGCGCGCTCGACGACCTGAAGCGTGCCGCAGCGCAGGAACCGGCGGCGGGCACGAATGGAGATATCTCTCCGGCGAACACGATGCCCTACATCGTGGACTGCGTCCGCGCCTACGCGACCGTTGGCGAGATCTGCGCCGCGCTGCGCGATGTGTTTGGGACGTACGAAGAGACCAGCATTACCTAGCGAGCCAACTTTCGTAACCTCATCACCCCAGTCAATACTTGGACCGACCGCCTCGTTATGAGAACTTCTTCGCGGAGGGACCCATGAAGATAGTCAATATCGTCCTGATGGTGCTGATGGGTCTGCTGTGCCTGCGTGAAGGCGCCGAGATCGTGCAACACGGCGCTGACACCTGGAACGTGGTTTTCTTCCTGCTGTTCGGCACATTCGCCGTGCGCCGCTTCATGTTGATGCAGAAGTATTCCCAGAGCTAAGACGCCGGCCATCCTCAGCTGACGTTACCGCGGCGGCGCTAACCGCACGCGCGCTGCGGGACATTCCCGCACGGACACGGTGCAAGCCGTGTAGCCCAGGCCCTTATTCAGGCACGCTTCGATGGCCTCGAAATCACCGTCGTGGCAGCTCACGCGGAAGGCCGCGACGGGCGCGCGGTTCACCTCGGCGAATGCCCGCTCGATGGCGCGTGTCGAGCGTCGTAGCGCGGGTAAGGTTACCGACCTCGTCAGGGATCCGCAGATTGCCGGCTGCCTGCCGCGCCTGCCCAAAATACTGCTCGGCCGAAAGACCGCTGCAGGTGCCATGCTTCATCCACTCATGCTGGATCAGGCTCGCGCTCGGCATGTAGTTGAGCATGAGCTGCACGATGCGCTGCGCCACCGGCGAGCCGCCGCAGTCCATCGGCGGCGGGCCCGCCTCAGCCTGTGGCCACAGCCCATGGAGCACGAACGTCGTGCGGTTGCCCACGCGGCATTCACTCGAGCGGTCGCTGGGATGCTCGATGCAGAATGTCGGCGCCCAGGCGAGCGCCAGCACGTAATAGTCAAAGTCAGCGCGCTCGCGCTTGCGCTTGGCCGCTGGCGCGCCCCCCAGCAGCGCGACGAGCAGCAACACCGCCATGGTCCGCTTCATTCGGTGGCACCTAGCGACGTTTTGACGCCTCTGGCGTCTTCTCCACTTCCCTCGCCGCTTTCATCACCGTCTTCTTGAAGCGCTTCTCGCCTGCCCAGTAGAGCGAGATCTCGTGGCCGTCGGGGTCGTTGAGATAGGCATGGCGCCAGCCCCAGGGCATCATGCGCGGCAGTTGCGTGAAGTAGAAACCACGTTTGCGCAGCTTCTCGCAGAATTCGTCGAGTTCGGCGATCTCGAAGTAGAGCCGCACGCCGTCGCTGGTGATGTTCGCGCCGGGATTGGCCTGGTGGATTGCGATCGTTCCTTCCCCAGCGGGTGCCCGCAGGCGCGCATAGACCACCGTCTGCTCGAAGGCGAATTCCTCGATCATCTTGAAGCCGAGGATGTCCTTGTAGAAGGCGGCGCCGCGGGCCACGTCCTTCGCGTAGATCATGGCGTGGTTGAAGTTGAGGCCGGCCGAGGCAGTGGACTTCGGTGCGGTCTTCTTGGGTGCCGGCTTGCGCGCGGCTGCTTTCTTGGGAGCTTTCTTCGCAGGTTTCTTCTTTGCCATCAGTCGCTCCGTCTTGGGTGCCGTGCCTACGGCACTCGAATTCGATATGGCAGCCTACCCAGGACTTCGTCCTGGGCTAACTTCAGTCGTCCGCCTGCGGCGGACTCGCGGACGAGGGCGTCCGCGCCACGTGAGTCCGGTGATTTTCGGCGCATTGTAAACCACGAAGCCGCCGCCATTGGCGCGGTCATTTACAATGACCGGTTCGAGGAGAGAAACCGTGCCATCCCCGGTCGAATACGCCGCGCCGCAGCTGGCGAACCACAAGGTGAAGGTCAAGAAGCCCGGTCAGCGCTCGTGCAACGAGCTCGACGCCAAGAAGAAACTCTGCGCCGGGCATCTGAAGCGCTGGTTCTACATGACCGACGTCAAGGAGCAGGCCTGCGGTGACGTCGCGGCTGCGTTCGGCAAAGACGCTGAGGTGTATCGCTGCGAGCACTGCAAGACGCTCTACTTGCCGCATCCCGAGGAGACGACCGGCGTCAACGTGGCGGGTAACGGCAGCATCTCGACCTTCGGGCTGACCATCGTGCCCAAGGGATGAAGCCCGCCGAGCTTATCCACGACTGGAACCAGAACGGCGTGGCCGCGCTCCCCCAGCGCGCGCAGATGAACGACGAATCGCTTCGCGACGGACTGCAATCGCCGTCGGTCAAGGACCCCACGCTTGCCGAGAAGCTGGAGATCCTCCACCTGATGGCGGCGCTCGGGATCAACGCGCTCGACCTCGGTTTGCCGGGCGCAGGTCCGCGCGCCGTCGAGCAGACCGAACGGCTGGCGCGCGAGATAGTCGACCAGAAGCTGAAGCTGCGCGCGAACTGCGCGGCACGCACCCATAAGAATGACATCACGCCGATCGCCGAGATCAGCCAGCGTGTCGGCATGCCCATCGAGGTGGCGTGTTTCCTCGGCTCAAGCCCCATCCGTCGCTACACCGAGAACTGGACTGACGACTTCCTGCTGAAGACGACCGAAGAGGCCGTGAAGTACAGCGTCGCGCTCGGCCTGCCGGTGATGTACGTGACCGAGGACACGTCGCGCTGCGATCCGCAGATGGTCAAGCGACTGTACAAGACGGCCATCGACTGCGGCGCGACGTCGATAGTCGTGTGCGACACCTGCGGCCATGCGACGCCGAACGGCGTGGCGGCACTCGTGCGGTTTGTGATCGATGAGGTCGTGAAGCCGTCGGGGGCAAAGATCAGGATGGACTGGCACGGACACAGCGATCGCGGCTTGGCGGTCGCGAACTCACTGGCGGCACTGGCCGCAGGCGCAGACTGCGTGCATGCCACGGCGCTCGGCATCGGCGAGCGCGTGGGTAACACCCAGATGGACCAGATGCTGGTGAACCTGAAGCTGATAGGGGCGAAACCATGGGCCCAGCAGGACCTGACGCGGCTGCGCGAGTACGTAATGCTCGTCTCGCGTGCCACCGGCGTGCCGATCCCGAAGAACTATCCGGTCTTTGGCGACGACGCGTTCCGTACCTCGACCGGGGTCCACGCTGCCGCGGTGATCAAGGCGTTGCGCAAGAATGACATCGAACTTGCCGACGCGGTCTACTCCGGCGTACCCGCGAACCTCTTCGGGCTGGAGCAGATCATCGAGATCGGGCCGATGTCTGGACGCTCGAACATACAGTTCTGGCTCGAGCGCCATGGGCTCCCGCCTGACGATGCCACGGTGGACCGCATCTTCCAGCGCGCCAAGCAGAGCGACCGCTGCCTGACGGACAACGAGATCGCCGAGTGTGCGAAAACCATTGCGTAATTGGAGAATTGGGGAATCGGGTAATTGCAGAAGGTGCCCGCAGCTTTCCTAATTACGCAATTACGCAATTACTCAATTCCGCAATAGACTCTCTTTGTGACTGCCCCTGTAAAGCCGCGCTCGCAGTCTGCCGGCGCTGAAGTTGCCCGCGTAGCCGGTCTGCGTCCGGTGCATGAGGCGCTCGGCTGGTTCCGTTCACATGAGCGCGACATCAGCGAGTGGCAGCTCGAGGTGACCCGTATCCCGGCGCCGCCGTTCGGCGAAGCGGCGCGCTCGGCGTGGCTGGCCGAGCGATTCCGCGCGCTCGCGCTGGAGACGCACATCGACGAGGTAGGCAACGTGCTGGGCGCACGCGCCGGTTCGGATACCGAAGCACCTTTCATCGCCTTCACGGCACACCTCGATACGGTCTTCCCGGCCGGCATGCCGCTCAACGTGCACCGCAACGGTGACAAGCTGTGCGGGCCGGGCGTCAGCGATAACGCCTGCGGAATCGCAGCGTTGCTCGGACTGGCGGCGGCGCTGCAGCATGCCCGCCTGCGGACGACCCGGCCTTTGCTGTTCGTCGGCAATGTTGGCGAAGAGGGCGAAGGCGATCTGCGCGGCATGCGGCACATCTTCAGCCAGGCGCGCTGGCGCGTCGGTATCGCGCAGACCATCGTGGTCGACGGCGCCAGCACCGAGACCATCGTTACCGAGGCGCTCGGCAGCCGGCGCTACGAGATCACCGTCTCGGGCCCCGGCGGGCATTCGTGGAGCGACTTTGGTACGCCGAATCCGATCGTGCTGCTGGCGCGCGTCATCGAGCGCATATCGCGGCTCTCGCTGCCGCTGACTCCGAAGACCACGTTGAACATCGGCGCCATCAACGGCGGGACGTCGGTGAATTCGATCCCCGAATCCGCGAGCATGCGGATCGACATCCGCTCGTCCTCCAGTAAGGAGATGGACCGCGCCGAGGCGGCGCTGCGGCAGGCGCTGGGAACGATGGTCGAAGAGGTCCGTGCCGAGACGGCGTCAGCCGAACCCGGCATTACGTTCGAGGTGCGCTCCATCGGCAACCGGCCGGCGGCGGAGTTGCGCGGCGATTCCCGTTTGCTCGCCGCCGTGCGAGCGGTCGACAACCACCTCGGCATCCCATCGCGCGAGACGCGCGCCTCTACCGACGCGAACATTCCGCTGTCGCTGGGTTGCGAAGCGCTGGCGCTTGGTGGCGGCGGCCAGGGTGCGGGCGCCCATACCATCCACGAATGGTATGACCCGCGCGGTCGCGACCTCGGCTTGAAGCGCCTCCTGCTCGTCGCGGCAGTCCTGTCTGAAGTCGAATAGAAAGCGAACTCTTGTGTGGATTTTGGTAACCCCTTGCAAGCGGCTCCGCTTTTTCATACACTTCCGCCGCCCACGTCCCTGAGTTGGTTCAGTCAGGCCCTTCAACCGTTCGGAATCAGGAATGACCTTTTTAATCGTCTTCTTTCTCCGTTGGCTGCGGCAACGCGCATTGAGCGCGGAGGTGCGCTGCGAGCGCGGCGAGATGATCTTCGCCGCTCGCGACGTGAAGGCGATCTACGGGTTTGGCTGCCTGCTGGCTGCTTCTATCCTCTTCGCGCTAGCGGCGGCTGGTTCGCCACAATGGTCGTTGGCGATTCCTGGGGCGTTCGTTGTCCTGTTCCTGTGGTTCTGGCCGGCAGACCTGGTTGTGACGCCGACATACATCATCCAGCGTTCCTGGTGGGGCATCCGCGAGAAGATGGCGTGGGACGAGGTCATCGACGTCTCCCACCGCTCGGGCGATCGATCGACATTCGTGCTCGCCGCCGACGGCCGCGAGATTCACCACACCGGCCTGCACGCCGACCCGGCGCGCTTCCAGGCCGAGGTGAAGCTGCGGACACCGGTGGCGCGCGTCGCTGATTGGGACGCCGTCCCCACCCTCCTTCCCGCTCTGCGGTAACTGTTCCCATCAATCCGCGTCTCCTGTACATTGGGCAATTCATTTTCTGCACGTCGTTCGTACAACTCAGGAGGCAGCATGGTCCGGGTGCGCGTTGCATTCTGCTTGGTTTTGCTTGGGATTCCCGCAATCCTTCTTATGGCGCAGGCGCCGGCTGGAGGTCAGCAGGCGCGTCCCCAGGGGCCGCCGCCGCGTCCCATCCCGTTGCCGGGCAAGCCGGCGGAAGAGATCTACAAGAACATCCAGGTGTTGAAGGGCGTGCCGTCGGAGGACTTGATCCCCTCGATGCAGATGTTCCGCGCGGCGCTCGGCGTGCAGTGCACGTTCTGTCACAAGGACCTGAACGACCTCGCCGACGATTCCAAGCAGGAAAAGAAGACCGCGCGTGAAATGATCGCCATGATGCGCAGGATCAACGAGCAGAACTTCAATGGCCGCCTCGAGGTGACGTGCGCGACCTGCCACCAGGGACACAATGATCCCAGCAACATCCCGCCGGTACCCGACGCCGACGCGCTGCGCGCGCGCTTTGCCCTCCTGCAGCAGCAGCGCCAGCAACAGCAGGCAGCCGGCGGCCAGCGTCCGGCGCAGCCAACGGCTGCACAGATCTTCGACAAGTTCACGGCTGCTATCGGCGGTCAGGAAGCCGTCAGCAAGCTGAACACGCGCGTGGTCAAGGCCACGACCTCGGGCCTGGGCGGGCAGGGGCAGAGCGCAGAAATGATGCAGAAGGCGCCCAACAAGCTCCTGATGCAGCAAGGCGACGGCAAGAACGGGTATGACGGCACGAAGGGCTGGCAGCAATTCGGGCCAAACGTGCAGGAAGCATCGCCGTTCGATACCGAATCCACGCGCTCGGCCGCACTGTTCTACCGCGATCTCGATCCGAAGCAGGCGTATCCACAGGCCACCACCACCGGCCGCGACCGGGTGAATGGCCACGATTGCTGGCTCGTGCGCGCGCAGGTCCCGAACAGCAAGGCGCAGGACCGTTTGTGTTACGACGTTGACTCCGGACTGCTGCTACGGCGCGTCACCACGGTGCCAACTCCCTTCGGGAGGCTGACCGCCGCCGCCGATTACGATGACTACAAGGAATTCAACGGCGTAAAAGTGCCGACGACGATCCGGCGCTACGACTTGGGGAACATCTTCACAACGAAGATCACTGAGGAGACGTTCAACGCGCCGGTGGACGACAGCAAGTTCGCGATGCCGCCGAAGCCTTAAGCGCTTTACGGTCTCTGTGGACGCGGGCGACTCGCCCGCGTCTCCTTTTTGAGGGGAACGCATGTCGCGCGCCGTCAAAGCTCACGTCCTGCTGGTGCTGGTGACGCTCGTCTGGGGCGTGACCTTCGTCGTCATCAAGGACGCGCTCCAGGACGCTTCACCGCTACTCTTCAATGCCGTGCGCATGACGCTGGCAGCGACCGCACTGGCCCTCGTCTACCTGCGGTCGTTGAAGAGATTGACCATGGGCGCACTGCGCAGCGGTATGCTCGTTGGCACCTTCCTTTGGCTCGGTTATGAGTTCCAGACCACGGGCCTGAAGCTCACCACGCCCTCCAAATCCGCGTTCCTGACCGGCGTGTCCGTCATCCTGGTGCCCATTTTTCTCGCGGTGTTCTGGCGGCGACGTCTGCGCGCGTGGACGTGGCTCGGCGTAGTCTTCGCATTCATCGGACTCTATCTCCTCACAGTTCCCGCAAGCGGCGAAGGCGCCCTGAGCCTGGCGGGCGTGAACTTCGGCGATGTCCTGACGCTCGGTTGCGCCGTCTTCTTTGCCTTCCAGATCATCTATCTCGGTCGCGCGACGCGCAGGTGGCCCTTCGAGCAGATCGCTGCGCTGCAGGCCTCTACCGCCGCCATCCTGATGGCGATCACGGTGCCGCTGGTCGAGCAGCCGCACATCGTGTGGTCAGGCCGCGTGATCTTCGCGATCGGCATTACCGGGCTGCTCGGCACGGCGGCGGCGTTCACCATCCAGGCCTGGGCGCAGCAGTTCACGTCGCCCACGTACACCGCACTCATCTTCGCGCTCGAGCCGGTGTTCGCGTGGATGACTTCGTATCTCCTGCTCGGTGAGCGGCTCGGCTATCGCGGCGGCGCGGGCGCTGTGTTGATCCTCGGCGGCATCGTGGTCGCCGAGTTGAAGGGCGGCACTGACGAGATCACTCCGCCCGCAGCGTGATCGCGGGATCCACGCGCGCCGCGCGCCACGCCGGCGCCCAGCAAGCCACCAGCGACACCGCCAACAGCAGGACCGCGACGCCGGCATACGTCAGCGGATCGAGCGTCGAGATACCAAAAAGCAGAGTGATCAAAGCGCGGCTGGCGAGCATCGCCCCACCGATACCGAGCACCAGTCCGGCCGCCGTCATGGCCATGCCTTGCCGCAGAATGAGACCAAGGATGTTGCCGCGCGTCGCGCCCAGGGCGGCGCGAACACCGATCTCGCGCGTGCGCTCGGTCACGCTGCCCGCGAGCACGCCATAGAGGCCGGTCGCGGCCAGTAGCAGCGCCACCAACGCAAAACTTTCAAAGATGACAAAAGAGAAACGCCGCTGTGCTTCCGTCGCGGCCACCAGTCCGTCCATTGTAGCGACGCGAACGATGGGCTGGTCTTTGTCCACTGACCAGATCGCCCGCCGCACTGCCGGCGTGAGCGCCGCCGCATCGCCGCGTGTCCGCACGACCAGTGAGCGGATGGGGTCGGACCAGCGCCAATGCGCCGCCGGCGTATAAAAGGCGCCGCTATCGGAAGTCACGTCGAGCGACGACTGCCGCACATCGCCAACCACACCCACCACGGTGAACGGCGGCGCGTTGGCGGCGCCGCCGGCACGGAATCGCTTGCCAATGGCATCCTCCTGCGGGAAGCGCCGGCGCGCCAGCGATTCGCTGATGACGCCGACGAGCGCGGTGCCACTAGCATCCTGCTCGTTCAGCAGGCGGCCACGGCGCAACGGAATGCCGAGTGTCTGGAAGTAATCGCCGGTGACGGAGTAGCGACATGAGGGTGTAGCCGCATCACGCGGATCGTCTTCGAAGGTCGTGCCATAGATCTCCAGGTCGCCGCTGAGCGGTAACTGGCTGGTGAACGCGGCTGAGACGACGCCCGGCGTATGGCGGACCGAGTCGAGCGTCTGCTCGAAGATGCGATTGGTCACATCATCCGGGAAGCGATGCGATGTCTGCACTTGCATGGTCAGCAAATGAGCGGTGTCAAAGCCGGGATCGAGGCTGAACAGCCGTTGCAGGCTGCGGAATAGCAGCCCGGCGCTGACGAGCAAGACCAGTGCCATTGAGACCTCAGCGACGACCAGACTGCGTCGCGTCCATTGCTTCCCGCCCGCCGTCCGCTGCGAACTTTGCTGCAGTGTCGCATGCGGATCATGGCGCGCCGCCTGCAGCGCTGGAATAAGGCCGACGACCAGGCCGATCAGCGTCGTCGCGATGAATGCAAAAAGGAATACCGGTCGGTCGAGCTGGATGGCGGAGGCGCGCGGCATTCCCGGTGGGCTGAGCGCGACCAGCGCCTGGATTCCGAAGCGGGCCACCAGCAGTCCCAGCGATCCGCCAAGCACGGCGAGGAGCACGGCTTCGGTCAGTAACTGCCGGACGAGGCGGCCACGGGCAGCGCCGAGTGCAGCCCGCATCGCAAACTCGCCGCGCCGTTGTGCCCCGCGTGCAAGAAGTAAATTGGTGACGTTCACACAGGCGATGAGCAGCACGAGGGCTACCGCACCCATCACGGCGAACAGCGCCGGCCGGATAGCGCGCGTCACTTCTCCCTGCAGTGCGTTTACGGTGAACCCGCTCGGCAGTGCAGCCCACGGCGGTCGTGGGAATTCCACGGCCGGTGTGCGTGCGATGGCAGCCAACTCGCCGCGCGCTTCCTCCACCGCGGCTCCATCACGCAAACGACCGACCATTCGCAGGTGATGCCCCCACTCCCGCGTATCGGTGTTGTTCACATTGCTTGCGTCATATTGCAGGGGCGCCCAGAGCACGGCGTCCGGCGCCAGCACATTCTCGAATCCGGCGGGCATCACGCCGATGACCGTAAAAACGCCGCCGTTGATGTCGACGGCGCGCCCGGCATCCAGCTTGATGCCGTGGCCGACGATGTTGGGATCCGAATTGAAGCGCGTGCGCCACAGCGGTTCGCTGATGATGACGACGTCGGGACCGCGGAAGACGTCGTCGGTCGCCTGGAAATCGCGTCCCCTGAGCGGCGTGACGCCAAGCACGCGGAAGTAGTCGGCACTCACACGCTGGCCTTCGAGTTTCTCCGGCTCGGCTGTGCCGCTCAAGGTCGGCTGGAACGGCTTCATGGCGGCCAGCGCCGCAAACGACCGGCTGCGCTCCTTGACCTCGCGATAGGTATGGAAAGCGACGGCCTCGCGGCCACCGCGCTGGCCGTCCCAGATCATCACGATCTGCCGCGGCTGCGGATACGGCAGCGGTTCAAAGAGGATCGGGTTCACGGCGCTGAAGATGGCGGTCGTTGCGCCGATACCGAGAGCGAGCACGAGGATCGCCGTCGTCGAGAATCCCGGATTCAGGCGCAGCTGGCGCGCCGCGTAGCGCAAGTCTTGCAGGAAGGTCTCGAAGCGGAAGCCGACGGTCTCCACGCTCTCTTCGCTCAGCCGCGTGGCATTGCCGAACTCGCGCAGTGCGCGGTAGTGAGCCTCTTCCGCCGATACACCATCGGCGACCAGCTGCTTCTCGGCCTCCGCGCGATGGAAGGCCATTTCCTCCTGCAGATCGGTGGTGAAGCGGCGCCGGCCGACGAAGAATGCGAGTTTCCTGAACCAGCGCGACATCGGACTTGACCCCATGGGACTCACCTCATGCGTTCTGCAGGACGCGGCCGATGGCCGCGACCATCTGTTCGAATTGGGAGAGCTCGACCCCGAGCTGTTTGCGACCGGCGGCGGTGAGGGTGTAGAAGCGCGCACGCCGGTTGGTCTCGGTCTTCCTCCACTCCGCCTTCACCCAGCCCTGCAGCAGGAGGCGCTGCAGCGCGGGATAGAGCGAGCCTTCCTCCACAGTGAGCACGTCGTCCGACATGCGTTTGATCGCCTGGGCGATGCCATAGCCGTGGAGCGGCGCGCGCGCGAGCGTCTTCAGGATGAGCAGGTCGAGCGTTCCCGGCAGCAGATCGGGTTTCGTCATGGCGTCTATATATAGACCGTCTATGCATAGACGGTCAAGGATGGATTCGGTGAGCAAAGGGCCCCTTTTTCTCGCCCGCAAGATGCCTGGCAGAATGCGTTCCTAATTGTTCCCTGTCCTACCGATGGGCTTCTGCATCTCACTGATGAGTGCGCGATGTTTGTGACGAAACCGGATGCTCGCGCGTCTAACAAGATAGGCGCGCGGAGCAAAGTCCCGCTGCAGCGCCCTTCATGAATACTAGCGTTATAATCTCCGGTCCAAAGATGGTGGAGGAATAAGTATGAACGTGCGCGCACGCGCAGCCATGGAGCACATTCGAGGCAATCGGCTTGCCTCCCTGCTGTTGGTGCTGGTGACCCTGACGGTCGGCATCCTGATCGGGACGGTCGTATCCCGCGGCGTCAAAGGCGCGGCAGTGAATTCCAGCGACGCCACGCCGTTGCAGGTGCCCGCCCCCAAGCAGCTTTCGTCGGCCTTCGCGCAGATATCGAAGCAGATGGAGCCGGCGGTGGTGAACATCAACACCGAATCGGGCATAAAACAAGCGGAAGCGCCGCGTAACCAGCAGCCCTCGCCGCGGCGTCGCCCGCAGCAGCGCCCGGAAGACGACCAGCAGACGCCGTTCGATGACTTCTTCGACCGCTTCTTCGGCGGGCAGGGTCCGCAGGGCCAGGATCGTATGCCCGATCGGGCACTGGGTTCAGGCGTCGTCGTCGATGCCAAGGGCTACATCCTGACGAACAACCATGTCGTCGACGACGCGGACCGCATCAAGGTGAAGCTACAGGGCGACCCGACGCCCTATGACGCCAAGGTGATCGGCAAGGACGACGAGACGGACATCGCGGTCATCAAGATCGAGCCGCGCGCCGGCCATCCGCTGCAACCAGCCCACCTCGGTAACTCGGAGTCCATGCAGGTCGGTGACTGGGTCCTGGCCATCGGCAGCCCGTTCGGCCTGGAAGAGACGGTCACCGCCGGCATCGTGTCGGCCAAAGGCCGGAACATCGTTCCGCGCAAGCAATTCCAGTCATTCATCCAGACGGACGCGGCCATCAACCCCGGCAACTCCGGCGGCCCGCTGGTCAACATGGATGGCGAAGTCATTGGCATCAACACCGCGATCTACACGCAGGGCGGCTTCATGAGCGGCGGTGGGTATATGGGCGTGGGCTTCGCTATGCCGTCGAACACCGTGCAGCAGGTCTACAACCAGCTGATCGGGCCGGAGCACCGCGTTATTCGCGGCTCCATCGGCGTGCTGTTCAACGCGGAAGCGAACCCGGTGGTAGCGCGCGTTTATGGCGTGAAGAACGGCGTCACCATCAGCGACGTGCCGAATGACACACCGGCCGCGACCGCGGGTCTGCAACCTGGCGACACCATCACTTCGGTCGACGGCAAGCCGGTCAAGACCGGTGACGAGCTGGTGGGCGAGATCATCAATCGCAAGCCCGGCAGCAAGGTCAAGATCGACTACATGCGGAACGGCAAGAACGAATCGGCGAGCGTCACCGTGGCAGACCGTGCCAAGCTGTTCGGCGACACTGCGGCCGCAGAGGAGACCAAGCCCGAGACACACGGCGAGGCGAAGCTGGGGATCTCGGTCCGCTCGGTCACACCCGAAATGGCCGATCAATACGGCATGAAGTCGCCCCAGGGCGTCCTGGTAACGAGCGTAACGCCGGGAGGCTTCGGCTATGACATCGGCGTACAGCGCGGCGACATCATCCTCCAGGTGAACCGCAAGCCGGTGAGCAACGAAGAAGACCTCCGCAAGATCCAGGCGAGCCTGAAGAGCGGCGACGACGTCGCCCTGATGGTCCGCCAGGGACGCGGACGCAACTCCGGTACGGTATTCCTGGCCGGCACGTTGCCGTAAGGTCAGTAGTCAGTAGTCAGTAGTCAGTAATCAGGTCGGTCGCTGGACGAAACCCGGCGACCGATTTCTTTTGCCTTGCTTCTTTCGCCTTCAAATCACCGATTCGTTCGTCTCATTCATACTGGCGATTCGCGCGATGGATTGTAAGGCGCTGAAAATAAACGGGCGCCCACAAGGACAGGACTAAAGTCAGAGGCGCCGGCTATCTTTAAGCTGGCGTTAAGGCATCGAATCAGCGAAGATGCTGGCTGTCTGTTCTCCGTGGGATGTAGGCCCACGATCCCGGAACGACCGGCATCAGGCAGTCCAAGAACAGCCGGCGTATCCGTCACGAGGTGTGGTTTGCGTTCCCTCCAGGCCTGCATCCGCTCCACCATCATTTTGACCGGCGCCATGCTCTTGCTGTCTGGCGGGGCTTCGGCTACGACACCGCCGAAGGTCAGCGCCAAGAAGCCGACCACGACCCATGCTCGTACCACAAAGTCCTCCAAGAGCAAGAAGTCGCGCCAAGCCTGGCGCAGCCGGCAGAGCAAGCCGGAGAATGCCCGGGTCAAGGAGATTCAGGCAGCGCTGATCCATGCGCACTACCTCGACGGCCAGCCTACCGGCACGTGGGACGCGCGCAGCAAGAGCGCCATGCAGAAGTTCCAGTCCGATAACGGCTGGCAGACGAAACGTATCCCCGATTCACGCGCCCTCATCAAGCTTGGCCTCGGCCCGAGCCACGACAACCTGCTGAATCCCGATACTGCCTACCTGGCCGCTCCAGAGCCACAGCGGAACAACACGCCCAACCAGCGATAAGAACACTTCTGTACCAACCCCCTGGGCCGGTAACGACAGCCGGCAGGAATTTCTTCCGACGAAATGCGCGGCATCCGTGTAGCATCGCGGCCGATGCGCCTCCACGTCCTGCTCGTCCTCGTCCTCTTCGTCTACCCTGTCGCGCAAGCACAATCGCCCGGGAGCAACCCCATGCAACGCGCCACCGGCACGTTCGACGTCAAAGTAGCCCCACTGGGAAATGCCATCCAGGACGACGCCACGATCGGCCGCTTCTCACTCGAGAAGCAGTTCCAGGGCGCGCTCACCGGAACCAGCAAAGGCGAAATGCTCAGCTCGGGAGATCCCAAGAATGACGCTGGCGCGGTCGCCGTGGAGAAGGTCAGCGGGCAGCTCGAGGGCCGCTCGGGCACGTTCGTCCTGCAGCATCACGGCATCATGGCCGGCGGCAAGCCGCAGCATTGGACGATCACGGTGGTTCCCGGCAGTGGAACCGGCGACCTCAAAGGCCTCACCGGCACGATGCAGATCATCATCGAGGGCGGGAAGCACTCCTACGTGCTCGAATACAGTCTGCCTAAAAAGTGATCGATTCAGACCACCAGAGGCCAGCGGCATCGGCCGTCGTCCCACCCGGTCGTGCGCGTCCGAAGCCGTCCCAACGATGGCCGGCGCGTCGAGTGCATTCGTGTGCTTGACGCGCGCATCTGGCCGTCATACGCTGCGCCGCAACGGGCCGATCCTCGGGCCGGCGGGAGGTCGCCATCACGAGTGGACGCAGAGTCGCTCGGCTCGGTCGACTGGCCCTGTTGCTCGGTTTATCGCTTGCCCGGCTGCACGCCCAGACGATCAGCACCATCGCCGGCAATGGCAACCCGACCTATGCGGGTGACAATGGGCCCGCAACCGCCGCGTCGCTGAACAATCCCTACGGCATCGCGGTCGACTCTTCCGGCAACATCTACGTAGCGGATTATCTGAACAACCGCGTCCGCAAGATCGCGGTCGGCACGGGTATCATCACGACATTTGCCGGCACCGGCAGCTCCAGCGGCTCGATAGGCGATGGCGGTCCCGCCTCCGCGGCTACGCTGAACGGACCCACCGGCGTGGCCTTCGACAGCACGAGTGGTAGCTTGCTCATCGCGGAATTCAACCGCGTCCGCAGGGTCAATCTGGCGAGCGGAGTCATCACAACGGTGGCCGGCTCCGGCACGACCGGCAACAGCGGCAACGGTGGACCGGCAACATCCGCGACGCTGAATGGGACGACCGGCGTGGCCGTAGACTCAGCCGGGAACTTTTACATCGCCGACGGCCTTAATGTGTCGATACGCAAGGTGACCGTCAGCACCGGGATCATCACCACGGTCGCTGGCGGGCCCCTCAACCCACCCGGCGGAGACGGTGGTCCTGCCACGGCGGCGGGCCTGACGCGGTCGCTCGCCATCGCAGTCGACTCGACGGGCAGTTTGTACATCGGCGACACCGATCGCGTACGCAAAGTGAGCGCGGCGACCGGGATCATCACCACCTTCGCCGGCGGCGGGCCTCAGCCGTTCGGCGAGGGCGTCCCCGCGACTTCGGTCCACATCGAGGTCCCACTGGGACTCGCTGTTGATAGCTCCGGGAATCTCTACATCGCGGAGACGAACGGGAGCCGCGTGCGCCGCGTGAACGGCGCGACCGGCGTCATCAATTACATTGTGGGTGGATTCACCGGCTTTGACGGCGATGGCGGTCCGGCAGCGACGGCATCAGTATTCCACCCCAGCGGCATTGCGCTGGAGCCGAACGGGAACCTCGTCTTCACCGATACTGGCAACCAGCGGGTACGACGCGTGACGCTCGTCCTGCCCGCCGGCGTGCAGGCGAGCCCTGCCACCCTCGACTTCGGCACCATCTTCGTCGGCAGCACGAGCGTGCCGAAGTTCGTTTCCCTGGCCAACGGTACCGGCACTGCCATCACGATCAGCAACATCACCGTTGCCGGTGACTTCAACAAACAGAGTGCACCAAGTGCCTCCTGCGCGAATGGCGGAACAGTCGCCGCGGGCGCGAGCTGCTACCTGTTGGTCTCGCTCTCACCCACCGCCACTGGGACCCGCAACGGCACGTTGACTTTCGCCGATAGCGGCGCCGGCAGCCCGCACACGATTGCCCTTACCGGCATTGGCCGTGCGGGCACGCAATGCGCGACGGCCTCGACGGCGTGCGACCAGATGATCGCCACTCTCGCCGGTGACGGCGCCTTCAACACCCTCGACGGCATTCCCGCGATCAGTGCTGCGCTCTTTTTTGGCGGGGCCATATCGGCGAACCAGTTGACGTTCGATCCTGGAGGCAATCTGCTGATCGCAGACCCGGGCAGCGGCAGGATTCGCGTCGTCGCTGCGGATACGGGCATCATCAACACTGTCGCCGGACACTCCGGACCGATGGGAGCGCTCGGTGACGGCGGCCCCGCGACCGCGGCAGGACTCAACACCCCGAACGGAGTAGCGCTGGACGCAGCCGGTAATCTCTACATCGGTGATTCGACGAACCACCGCATCCGCCGGGTGAGCGCCGCCACCGGGATCATCACGACGATCGCCGGCACAGGCACGGTAGGCTTCAGCGGCGATGGTGGACCTGCGACCTCGGCTATGCTCCAGGTCCCTGCGGGCATTGCCGTCGACGCAGCCGGCAACGTCTACTTTGCCGACAGCTACAACCATCGGGTGCGACGTATCGCGGCAGGTACCGGGATCATCACGACGGTGGCCGGCAACGGCGTATCAACGTATGGCGGGGATGGTGGTGCCGCCGTCGCCGCGTCGCTGAACTATCCCGTCACGATCGCGCTCGATAGCAGCGGGAATCTCTACATCGCCGATGCGGTGAACAACCGCATCCGCCGGGTCAGCGCGCTGAACAATATCATCACGACTTTTGCTGGTAATGGGACCGCTGCTCCGACTGGCGATGGGGGCCCTGCGACCGCCGCCTCATTGAATGGTCCTACCGGTATCGCCTTTGATAATGCCGGCAACCTGCTCATCGCCGACAGCGGTAACCATCGCGTGCGGCGCGTCGCCGCCGCCACCGGGACCATCACTACCATCGCCGGCACCGGAGCGAACGGGTTCGATGGTGATGGTGGCTTAGCGCTCGATGCCACCTTCAACTGGCCTTCGGGGATCGCCGTCGACGCCGTCGGCAACATCGTGGTGGCCGACGCGTTCACGAACCGTGTGCGCATCATCGGCGTCGCCCAACGTCTGGCTGACACGCTGACCGGGCGATCGATCAATACCGCGTCGGCCACCGCTGCCGTTTTGCGCCCGACCTGCGGTAGCCAGAGCGTCGCGCACGGCGTCTTGGTGAAATACGTCCCGCCGGTGAGTGGCACTGCGAGCTTCGACCTGAATGGCAGCAGCTATCAAACGCTGGCCGCCGTGTTCACGGCAGCGGGGTCCGGCGGCGCATTGCAACAGGTCGCCTGCCAGGAAGCGCAGGTGCGCGTCGCACGCGACGGCCAGCGCGTCGTAGTGCAACCGAAGCCGACGATCACCGTGACGGCGGGCCAGGATGTCTGGGTGCTCATCACGTCGGTCACAGGCCCCGGGGGTACCGCCGTGGTGACGCCTACGTTCCGCGCTGCGGCCGCAGTCCCAGCCGCGACGTTCACCTCCATCCTGCCGCACGTCGTTACTGGAGGTGGTTTCCTGACGAAGCTGACGTTGGTGAACATGTCCGGCAGCGCGAACAGTGTCGCGGTGAATTTCGTTGACGACCAGGGGACGGTGCTCAGCTCGACCACCCGCATCCTGCAGGCGGCAGAGACCTTGCGCATCGCGACGCCCGAAGCGTCGCGCAACGGCGCCATCGGCACGCAATGGGCATCCATCAGCGCCGAAGGGCGCGTGGTCGCGAACCTGTTCTTTGAGGTCGGCAACACTGCAACGGCGATCACGAATACCGTGGGCTTCAACGACGATGCCGGCGCCGTTACATTCACGATCCCGGTAGAACTGCAGCCCGATGATGCCAACGGCGTAACGCACACCGTAGGGCTGGCGCTCTCGAATCCGAATGCGACCGCACAGAGCGTTCAACTCGGGCTGCGCAACAGCGGTGGCGCGTCGCTCGGCACGGCTAATGTGAACCTGGCGCCGTATGGACATACTCAGTTGGCGTTGAATGCCTCCAACGCGTTCGGCAGCGTGTTGCCGGCGAGCAACTTCATCGGCTCGGTCACAGGTACTTCGTCGCAAGGCGTGAACGTGGTCGCACTCGGCGATGATTTCGGCCCCTTTTTTGCTACGCCACCGCTGCAAACAGCGACTCGGCTGGTGATCCCGCACCTCGTCAGCGGCAACTTCGGTGGCGCCGGCTACGTCACCAGGCTCACCCTGGTCAATGGTGCGAGCATCTCGAACACCGTGACGATCCAGTACTTCAACCAGCAAGGCTTGCAAGTCTCACCCGTGGGGCTGGCGACGAGTCTCTTGATCGCCGCGAATGGGACCGCACGCATCGCGACGCCCGAGGCGCTTCGTTTCGGGGCCGGCACCGTGATCTGGGCGCTGGTCACGTCGTCGGCGCCGCTCGGCGCCAACCTGTTCTTCGAGGTGGCCACACCTACGGGCACGGTCTTCAACACCATCGGGTTCAACAACGCGCCTGAGTTGGCCGACTTCACCTTGCCGGTCGAACTCGAGCCCGCCACTCAGGCCACGCCGGCGGGACGCACGGTGGGCATCGCTCTCGCGAACGCGAACGGCGCGTCGGCGACCATCCAACTCACACTGTTGAACGGCGACGGGACGACGCGAGGCACGGCGGCGATACCGCTCGCGGCCATGTCGCAAACGGTCGCGAGCCTGCAGGGGCTTTTCAACTCACTGCCCAACGGGAATTTCGTGGGTTCACTCGTGGTCCACAGCAATGTGCCGATCGCGGCCATCGCGCTCGAGGATGACTACGGTCCGTTCTCGGCGCTACCCGTGGTGAGCGGGCACCCGTAGAGCTACTGGATCGCCGGCAGCGGCTTCCCTTCCACGATGGCGCGCGGGTTTGCGTTCACCAGCGCATCGGCCATCGCGGCGCCGACGACCTTGGCCGCGGCATCACGTCCGGCGGCGAGCCTTGGTGGTCGCCCCTTCAGGTCGTGCGCGTCCGAAGCCAGCACGTGGCAGGCGCGATTCTTCATCAGCCAGACCGCCATCTTTTCCGACTGTGAACTCCATCGGCCGGTGAGCGCGTTCGCCGTCACCTGCACGAGCGAGCCCATTGCCGCCCACTCCAGCACCAGCTTCGGATTGCGCAGCAGGATGGGGTTGCGTTCCGGATGCGTGAGGATGGGTGTTATACCGTTGTCCATCAATTGGCGCAAATGCTGCGCCGTGGTGGGTGCGATAGAAAAATCACTGAACTCGACGAGCAAGTAACTGGTGCCCCCGATGCAATAGCGCTCGGGATTGACCAGCGCGTCCTTGATGTTCTCGAACGAGAAATGGAAATCGCAGCCGAGGCTGAGGCCGATAGTGTTGCCCGTCATGTCGCGCAAGCGCGTGAGCATCTCGGCGAAGCGCTCGCGGCTGTAGTCGTATTCGTGGTTGGCGTGAGGGGTGGCGACGATATGGTCCACGCCATCAGCGAGCGCCATCTGGCACATGGCGACCGACATCTCCCAGCTGCGCGAGCCGTCGTCGACGTCGGGAAGCAGATGGCAGTGGATGTCGACCATCAGCGATAGCGCTCGCGGATGAAGTCGGCCATGGCGGCGTAGGCGGCAGTGAGCGCCGGCTCTTCGGGCAGGAAGACGATGCGCGCATGGCGCGTGCCCGGCGCTTGCCCGAAACCGGAACCGTGGACCAGCAGCACGTGCTTGGCGCGCAACAAGTCGGTGACGAAAGCCTTGTCATCTTCCGGGATGTCGAACTTGGGAAAGGCGTAGAACGCGCCCTGCGGCGCGACGAGCGAGACGTGCGGCGTCGAGCACGCCCACTCGGCCGTCAGGTCGCGACGCCGGCGAAGCTTGGTGCGAACGATCGGCAAGTGGTCTTGCGGGCCCTCGAGTGCAGGTGCGATGGCGTACTGCTGCGGATGTCCGGCGCAGAGCCGCGCGCGCAGCAACTGATGCACGCCGCCGAGGAAGGGCGCGATCGTGTCTTTCGGCCCGCTCGCAATGCCCCAGCCCACGCGCCATCCCGGCACCAGATAGTTTTTCGACAATCCACCGAAGGTCACGCATGGAACATCGGGCGCGAGCGCCGCGATGGAATGATGCGGCGTGTCGTCGTCGAGGATCAGCTTGTCGTAGATCTCGTCGGCAAAGATGACTAACCCGTGCCGCCGCGCGAGCTCGGCGACGGCTTCCAGCGTTTTGTGCGAATAGAGGGCGCCCGTCGGATTGTTCGGGTTGATGAGGACGATGGCACGCGTCTGCTCGTTTATGCGCCGCTCCAGGTCCCGCAGGTCCGGCTGCCAGCCATTCGCTTCGTCAAGCGCGTACGGATTGATCTCGGCTTCCAGCTTATTCAGCACCGCCGAATACAGCGGATATTCGGGCAGCGGCGTCAGGATGTTCTCGCCGCGATTCAGCAGCGCGCCCAGGCAGATCTCCACGGCTTCGCTCGCACCCAGCGTGACGAAGACGCTTTGGATGTTCGTGATGCCTTTGCGCTCAGCGTCGGCGCGGATGGCGTCGGTCGCCGGCTTGATGCCGAGCGACGGCGCGTAGCCGTTGTGGCCGTCGCGCATCGCCCGGTGCACCGCCTCGATCATGTGCGGTGGCGTGGGAAAGTCGAACTGCAGCGGATCGCCGATGTTCAGGTACAGGATCTTGTGGCCCTGCGCGACCAGCTCATCGGCGACGACGGCGAGGTCGCGGATTGCGTAATGCACGTGCTCAAGCCGTGCCGCGGCAAGGATCTGCTTGGCTTCCTGGGTGCGCATCTCTTAATCCGCGCGGTCGATCTGCGCGCGCTGCAACTTATCGCTGAAGTCTATATAGAGCGCCTTCCATTCGGTATAGAAATCGATGGCGCCCAAGCCGCCTTCGCGGTGCCCGTTTCCCGTGGCCTTGGTGCCGCCGAACGGCAAGTGCACCTCAGCGCCGATGGTCGGTGCGTTGATGTAGGTGATGCCGGTGTAGAGGTCGCGCATGGCGCGGAACGCCCGGTTCACATCGCGCGTGTAGACCGCCGACGACAATCCGTATTCCACGCCGTTGGCGATCTGGACCGCGTCTTCAAAGCTGTTACACGCGATGATCGAGACGACCGGCCCGAAGATCTCTTCCTGCGCGATTCGCATCTTCGGATCGACGTCGGTAAAGACGGTCGGCTCGTGGAACCAGCCGTGCGCGTGGTCGCCTGACTGCAGGCGATTGCCGCCGCAACGGAGCTTGGCGCCTTCGTCGCGTCCGATCTTGACGTAGCGCTCGGTGGTCTCGACCTGCTGTTGGTTGATCTGCGGGCCCATCTGGACGCTCTCATCGAGTCCGTTGCCGATCTTTAATGACTTTGCGCGCTGCACTAGTCTGTCGACAAATTCGTTGTGTACACCTTTCTGCACGATGATGCGGCTGGTCGCGGTGCACCGTTGGCCGGTAGTGCCGAATGCGCCCCAGAGTGCGCCCTCGAGCGCGAGGTCGAGGTTGGCGTCGTCGAGCACGATCATGGGGTTCTTGCCGCCCATCTCAAGTGAGCAGTGCTTGAACGACTTGGCGGCTTCGGTGCCCACTATGCGTCCCACCTCGCTCGAGCCGGTGAACGAGACCGCGCGCACGTCGGGATGCGCGACGATCGGCGCGCCGGCGTCGGGGCCGTGGCCACAAACGATGTTGATGACGCCCTTCGGCAAACCGGCGTCCATCAAGGCTTTCACGAGGTTGAACGTGGAGAGCGGAGTGTCCTCCGCCGGCTTGATGACGCACGCGTTGCCGCATACGATCGCCGGCAGTAGCTTCCACGACGGGATGGCCATGGGGAAGTTCCAGGGCGCGATCATGCCGCACACCCCGATCGGCTGGCGGACCGCCATCGCGAACTTGTTCGGCAACTCGCTCGGCACCGTGGGACCGAACAGCCGCCGGCCCTCCGCGGCCATGTAATACGCGGTGTCGAATGCTTCCTGGACAACACCGCGAGTTCCGCTTAGCCCTTTGGCCATCCCCCCCGTAATTTGC
>CAYWSH010000047.1:0-19423 GCA_964460655.1 uncultured Terriglobales bacterium
GCTCATACGACTTCGGATTCGCCGGCGTCAGCACGTGCCCATGCGGCGTCTCCGCGACGTCCTGATAGATCTCGTACTTCAGCACGTGGTGCAGATGCCCGAACGCCTGCTGCTCGGGCAGCACGGTGATGTGATATTGCGCCGCGTACTTCACGATCTCGGCGATCTCGGCCGCGTTGAGCGCGCCTTCCTTCGGGCCGATGAGCGGCTGCGACTGATAATCAAACGTGTGTTCGATGTACAGACCGTAGAGGTTGTACTTGTACTCAGCCAGCGTGCGGAGCTGCTTCTTGATGTAGTCGAGCGTCGGCACCGGACCGCGGCTGATGTCGTCATGCAATCCGCGCCAGCGCATCGCCGGCCAATCGACGATGCGTACCGCCGGCACCGCCCACGCTTGGTTCGCCGCCGGCCGGATCAGTTGCCGCAGTGTCTGCGCACCGTAGAACGCTCCCGCGGGCGTCGGCGCGCTGAGGGTGATGCGGCCGCTCGTGACGTCGAGTACATAGCCTTCGTCTTTGAAGTTCGGATCGGAAGGCGTCTTAGCGTCGGCCGCGGCTTCGATCCTAGTGATAAAGATGGAGCCAGCCGGAGCAGCTGCCGCGACCGTGACGCGCGGGCGATGCCCAGCTGCGCTTTCGATCTCGTCCGCGATGGTCTCGCCCGCCAGCTTGTCTTCCGCGGCGCGCACGATGATGCGCGTCGTCGCGCTGATCGCGAACGATCCTGTTCCCTTCTCGACCTGACGTGGTTTGGGAACGAGTCCAAGTTCATTCGGATCGGGCGGCGGCGCGGGCTGCGCAACTTGCGCCGGCGGAGCGACAGGCTGCCCCGGTGCTGGTGGCTGGTTCTGTGAAGCCAGGCTGCTGGCAAGCAGGAAGACAAGAAAGCCGCACTGCAGTGCTCTCATAGGAATGTCCGCAAACCGAGCAATATACCGGAACGCGCACATCGACTCTAAGTTGCGTCTATGGGCGGGGCATTCGTTGTGCTAAAGACTGGGCCGTGCATCGCGCCCGCATGTTCGCCGCGGCCTGCTCCGGCATGGCGTGTTTCGGTATCTCGCTGGCGCTCCTGGGTGCGATGTTCGGCCTACCCGAGTTCCGCCAGCGCCTCCACATCAATTTGGAACAGCAGGGCGCGGTGCTCTCGCTGGTCTACGTCGGTGTGTTGCTGACCACGCCGCTTGTGGGACCGATCGTCGACCGGTTCGGCAACAAGCTCGTCATGGTGGTGAGCGCGCTGCTGGTGACGGCCTCACTCGCCGGCTTCGTTGTCGCCGCGTCGTTCGCGCAGGCGGCGCTGGCCGGTGTGGCGCTCGGCATCGGCGGCGGCGGGCTCAACATTGCGACGAACTCGCTGGTCTCCTCGGTGTACGGCGAGGAGCGCGGCCCCTATCTAAACTACCTCGGGACGTTCTATGGAGTCGGGGCGCTGTTCATCCCGCTGCTGGCCGCCACGCTCTCGGCGCAGTTCACGCCCGGCCAGATCATCTTGTGCGCGCTCGCACTAGCGGCAGTGTGCGGCGTGGCCTATTTGTTCCTCAGCTTTCCGCCCCCGCGCGAGGTCCAAACATTCTCACCGCGCGCCGTCGCCAGTGTTGCGACATATCCCGGCGTGCTGCTCTTTGCGTTCTTGCTCTTCTTTCAGTCCGGGGATGAAGCGGTGATCAGCGGCTGGGTGCCGACGTACGCCGGCGCCACAGGCGCCGACGCCCAGCAAGCGAACTGGGTGCTGAGCGCCGTGATCGGCGCCGTCATCGGCGGCCGCCTGCTCGCCGGGCGCGTCCTGCGTCGCGTCAGCGCGTCACAACTCGTTTTCGCGTCATTGTGTGGGTCGCTGCTCGCCTACGCGCTGTTCTGGAGCGTCACCGGCTTCAAGCTGCAGCTCATCACCGCGGCGCTCTTGGGCTTCGGTTTTTCCGCGATCTATCCCACCGTGCTGGCCATGGTCGGAGATCGCTACACGCGCTTCACCGCGAGCGTCTTCAGCCTGATCTTCACGATCGGGATGTTCGGGGGCATCGTGGCGCCGTGGGTCGCCGGCAAGCTCGCCGCGGCCTACGGACTGCACACGGCCATGCTGCTACCAATCGCTGGACGCATCGCGGCACTCGCGCTCATCGTCGCGATCCGCGCCGGCGAGTCGCGCGTAGCAGCGCCCGCCTAGGGCCGCGGTGGCTGCGTCGTTCCCGGCTTACTGGGTGCTGGTGCCTGCGCCGGAGGCGGTAGCGTCTCGCCGTTGAACACGATCTTCGAGTTCGACCCGAAGCGCTTGTAGTTGTTGTAGCGGATGGTGATGCGGATGTGCACGTCCTTCGACTCCGGCGAAAGATTGCCGGTGAAGTGCAGCACATCGTCGGCGCGCGTATACGTGGGGAACCAGTACTGCCCATCGACCTGCTCGCGATACGTGGTGAAGCGCGGGAACAGGTTTTCGTTGTCGCGTTTGCGCACGTCAGGCACCGACTTGCCGTAGGTCTTCACGATCTGCAGGTCGCGTGTGTCCACCCAGATGCGTCCCTGGAAGTAGCGCCGGTCGCCGAAAACGTGTCGCGGCGCCACGTCGAACACGTACGTGTTCAGCTCGTCCTGCCGCTGCTGACCGACATAAATAATGTCGTAATCGCCGAGGTCGTCACTCGTCAGGACGAACGGCATGAGGTTTTGGACGTCGTTCAAGTCTTCCTTCGTCATCTGGACGCGCCACAGCGTCGGCGCGGGCGCGTACGTCACCGCCAGGTAGCGGCGGCCGCGGTCGTCGAAGTTGATGTCCCACGCCTGCTCGTACGTGCCGTCGGGTTGGCCATCCGCATCGATCGTCTGGATCTTTACCGTCTCGACGTAGGTGTAGCGTTCGCGCGCCTGCGCAAACTCCTTCTCGCGCGCCGCAAAGCGCTGGATGATCTCCTGGACGGAAATCCCCTGCGGCTGGCCGGTGACCAGCGGGCCTTCGCCCTGCTTGCTGTACTGCCCCACGGCGGGGATCGAAAGCAACACAAGCCCGACTGTCGGAAGGACCTTAGAAAGAATGCGGTTCATCTTCATTATTAGATGTGCGCCGGCAGGCCCGGATGCAGCCCAGGCCTGCGTTTTGGCGCTATAGATAGAACGCGGAAAGATGGGAAACTTGTGGAGCGAAGATTGTCTTGATTCTACGGAGCCCGGTCGTCCTCGACCAGGCGAGTAAGCAAAGCCGGGTGCCCCAGACGAGCGATCCTTGCTCGTCTGGGTAGCCCTACTGCACTTCGATCGCGTTCTGTCCCGCCGCCTTCAGTGCCGTGTTCAACTGCGGCAGGTCTTTCGCCTTGATGTCAGCCCAGCGCGCCAACGCCGCATTCGCGTCTTTCTGCGCGTCGTCGAACGCCGAAGTTTCGCGCTGCGTGGGCGCCGCATCGCCACCTTCGACGCTGGCAAGCACTTGCCCCAGCGCACGCGCAATCGCGCTCAGGCTGGTGTGGTCGCTGTCGTCCGCCGGCCCAGCGCCGCCCGGGAGGTTCCGCGGTGCTGCTCCGATCAGCGCCGTGACTCTCTGGCTGAGCGCCGCCGCCTGTTCCTTGACGCCTGCGGCCGTGATCGCATTCAACTGCTGTTGCAACCGCATCGCCGCGCGGCGCGCATCGCCCACCTGCTGTTGCGCGTACGCGATCGACTCCGCCACCTTGAACTGCCCGGCCAGTTCCCCGGCGTTCACCTTCACGCGCGGATCCATCTTCAGTTGGAACGCCTGCGTGTACTGCTTGCCATCGACGGTCAGGCGCGCAAAGTAGGTCTGCTCGGGTAACGCCAGCACGCCGGCGCCTCCGCCACCGAACCCACCACCGCCGCCTCCGCCACGGCCGCCGGTCGGTTCTTCTGCCGCGGCATAGCGCACATCCCACACAAAACGATGCATCCCCGCGGTCGTCTCCAGCACCTGCGGCGGACGTATCCAAACGGCCGGAATATCCATCGTCCGTGGGTCTTGCTGCCGCGGCCGGTCAGCGCTCGAGTACTTGCGTACGACGGGCGAATTCGGCGGCGGGATCTGACCAGCGATCCCAGCCGGCGCCGGCCCGAGTATCTCAAGCGTCACCGGCCCACTCGGCGCGCTCTTCAGCCAATAATCAATGACCGCGCCCGTCGGTGGATTGTCGGCGATAGCCGTGCCCTTCGGCAGCGGCGTGCCATCGCTCGAACCCGGACGCATGCGATACGCCGCCTGTGGCGCGAACAGATGCGCCGGCTCGCTCGCCATCTGCGTCGTCAGTTGCCGCAGCGGCGTGATGTTGTCCAGGATCCAGAACGATCGCCCGTGCGTCGCGACGACCAGATCGTCGCCGTGGATCGCGAAGTCGCGCATCGAAACGTACGGCAGGTTCATTTGTAGCGACTGCCAATGGTCGCCGTCATCGAACGAGACGAAGACGTTCATCTCGGTGCCGGCGAACAGCAGGCCCTTCTTCACGGGATCTTCGCGCACCGTGTTGACGTAAACGTTGGCCGGGAGGCCGTTCGTAACCACTTGCCAAGACTTGCCGCCGTCGCGCGTGCGATAGATGTACGGCTTGTAGTCCTCGAGCCGATGCCGGTCCACCGTCGCGTACGCCTCGTTGATGTCGTAGTGCGACGCCTCGAGGGTGATGACCTTGCTCCACGGCGTCAGCTCGCGCGGCGTCACGTTCTGCCAGCTCTTGCCATCATCGCGCGTCACATAAATAAGACCGTCGTCCGTCCCGGCCCACACCAGCCCGGCGCGCAGCGGCGACGGCGCAATCGAAAAAATGACGCCTTTGCGCGGTCCTTCGAACGGCGCGTCCTTCGCCGTGACGGGATCGAGGTTCGGTGGCACGCCGGGATCTTCGCGCGTCAGATCCTGCGATATCTGCTGCCACGAGGTGCCGTCGTCCATGGTCTTCCACATCACCTGGCGGCTGAAGTAGAGCGACTTCTTGTCGAACTGCGAGAACACGAGCGGTAGCGTCCAGGTCGAGCGCCACGGACCTTGCGGCGCCTGCACGCCGAGCGTCGGCGAGATGTTGCGCGATTGGTTGGTACTGGTGCGGCACTTCGTCACCGTGCCGCCAAAGAGGACATCCGGATCGTTGGGATCGACGGCGATCATGCCCGACTCGCCGCCCGCGCACGCCGGCGCCCAGTCGCGGAACGAGATCGAGCCTTCGTTCGAGCGCGTCGGCACCATGATGGCGCCCGAATCCTGCTGCGCGCCGTAAACGCGGAACGGAAAGCCGTTGTCCGCCGCCACGCGATAGATCTGCGCCGTCGGCTGGTTGTACCAGGTGCTCCAGTTCTCCGCGCCATCCACGCTGACGACCGTCCCCTGGTCGCTCGCCAGCGTCATGCGCTTCGGATCGTCAGGATTGATCCAGAGCTGGTGATAATCGTCGCCGCCGGGCGCGCCCTTGATCGCGGTGAACGTCGCCCCGCCATCGCGCGAGCGATACGTCGACGTATTCATCACGTAGACCGTGTTCGGATCTTTTGGATCGGCCTCGATCTGCCCGAAGTACCAGCCGCGCCCCCACGTGCGCGCTTCGTTCGACACTTTCTTCCACGACGCTCCCGCATCGTCGGAACGGAAAATGCCGCCGTCTTTCGCATCCACGACCGCGTACACGCGATTCGAGTCGGCACGCGATACCGAGAGGCCGATGCGCCCCAGGCCCTCGGTCGGAATGCCGCTCGTCAGCTGCTGCCACGTCGCGCCGCCGTCTGTGGACTTGTACAAGCCGCTGCCCGGCCCATTCGACGCGGGATAGACATTCCACGGCGGCCGGCGTGTCTGCCACAACGACGCGTAGACCACGCGCGGATTGTTGGCATCCATCGCCAGGTCGATCGCGCCCGTGTCGTCGTTCTTGAAAAGCGTCTTGGCCCACGTGGCGCCGCCATCGGTCGAACGGAAGACGCCGCGCTCGGCGTTCGGTCCGTAGGCGTGCCCGAGCGCCGCCACCAGCACGATGTTCGGGTCCTTCGGATCGACCACCACGCGTCCGATCTGCCGCGAATCTTCCAGTCCGATGCGCTGCCACGTCTTGCCCGCGTCCGTGGACTTGTACATCCCGTTGCCGTACGAGATCTGCGAGCGCATGTCAGCTTCGCCCGAGCCGACATAAATAATGTTGGGGTCCGAGGGCGCCACCGCGATCGCGCCGATCGAGCCGACGGGCTGCGAATCGAAGATGGGCATCCACGTCTCGCCGGCGTTCTCCGTCTTCCAGACGCCGCCGCCGACGCTGCCGAAGTAGAACGTGTTCGGCTGCGTCCGCACTCCCGCCGTTGCCACACACCGGCCGGCGCGGAACGGCCCGATCAGCCGCCACTTCATGCCGTTGAATAAGGAAGGATCGACCTGCTGGGCGAGACCGACTGAGGAGAAGAGGAGAAGAAGCAGTAATGCGCGTCGCATGTCCGACCTCGGAGTAGAAGCGCGAAATTGTAGCAGCCGCTTGCATGAGCACGCGTTGGTCGGTAGCCTGAGCAGCTTCCCGGGAGGCCGCATGCAGCGCTCGTCGCGTCACCTGCTCTTCATCTTCTTTATTGCGTTCGCTTCGACGTCCCTCGCCCAGGCGCCCGCACCGTCGTTCGACGTCAAAGCGCACTACACCAAGTACGAGCACTACATCCCCATGCGCGACGGCAAGCGCCTCTTCACCCAGATCTATGTCCCGAAGGACACGTCGAAACCGTATCCCTTCCTCATGACCCGCACGCCCTACAGCCTTTTGCCGTACGGAGTGGATCAATACAAAACGCGACTCGGTCCGCATGAAGCCTTCGATCGCGCCGGCTACATCTTCGTTTCCCAGGACGTGCGCGGCCGTTACCTCTCCGAGGGCGACTTCCAGGAGATGACGCCGCACATCGATAAGCCGCAATCCTCCAGGGACGTCGACGAATCCACCGATACCTTCGACACCGTCGAGTGGCTGCTGAAGAACATCCCGAACAACAACGGGCGTGTCGGCATCATCGGCGTCTCCTATCCCGGCTTCTATACATCGGCGAGCATCATCGATTCGCACCCGGCGATCAAAGCCGCCTCGCCGCAGGCGCCCATGACCGATCTCTTCATGGGCGACGACGCGTACCACGGCGGCGCGTTCATGCTCACCGCGAACTTCGGCTTCTACACCGGCTTCCGTCCGCGGCCGCAACCGGCGCTTCCGCCCAAGAATTTCGCACCGTTCGATTACGCGACCAACGACGGCTACGAGTTCTTTCTGAAGACGGGCGCGCTTTCCAATACGCAGAAGCTCGTGAATTCCTGGCTCTGGGACGATCAGGTGAAGCACAACACCTATGACCAGTACTGGCAGTCGCGCGACCTCTCGCGCCACATGCACGGCATCAAGTGCGCGGTGCTCGTCGTGGGCGGCTGGTTCGACGCCGAAGACCTTGCCGGCCCGTTCCGTACCTTCCACGCCATCCAGAAAGACAATCCCGAGACGCCCATCACGCTCGTCGAAGGCCCGTGGGTGCACGGCGGCTGGACGCGGCTCGATGGCGCCGGCCTCGGCCGCGTGCGCTTCGGATCGAACACCGGCGATTACTATCGCGACAAGATCGTCTTCCCGTTCTTCGAGCAGTACCTGCGCAGCGGCGCTGACGCCAAGCTGCCGAAGGCTTACGTCTTCGAGACCGGCACCAACGAATGGCGTCAGTACACCTCCTGGCCGCCGCCGAATGCGCAAGCGAAGACGCTCTACTTCCACACCAACGGCAAACTCAGCTTCGAAGCGCCGAGCGATGCCGCCGAAGCATTCGACGAATACACCAGCGACCCGGCACATCCCGTGCCGTTCGTCGGCTACACCACCATTGGCGTCCCGCAGGAATACATGCTCAGCGATCAGCGTTTCGCCTCGCGCCGCGCTGACGTACTCGTCTATCAGACGGAGCCGCTCGAGAACGACGTCACCTTCGCCGGCCCGGTCGTGCCGAAGCTACACGTCTCGACCACCGGCACAGACTCCGATTTCGTCGTCAAGCTGATCGACGTGTATCCCACCGATTATCCCGAGGAAGCCGGAGGCGGTGGCGGCGGCGCAGCCCGCGATGTCGCGCTGCCGAGCGAGCGCATGGGCGGCTACCAGCAACTCATCCGCGGCGAGCCGATGCGCGGTAAGTTCCGCAAGAGCTGGGAGAAGCCGGAAGCGTTCGCGCCCGGCAACGTCGAAGAAGTCAGCTTCGAGATGCCCGACGTGAACCACACCTTCCGCCGCGGCCATCGCATCATGGTGCAGGTGCAGAGCTCTTGGTTCCCCCTGGTTGACCTGAACCCGCAAACATTCGGCAGCATTCCTGACGCCAAGCCGGGAGACTTCAAGAAAGCGACCGAGCGCGTTTATCGGTCGCGCACGGCCGCCAGTGGCGTTATCGTCCAAGTGGTCGAACACTGATCGCCGCACACAACTTAACTGCCGAGTTGCGCTACCCACGTCTAAGGTATTCCTTGACATTGGTTACCTAAGGGCAGTACCGTTCGCGCCAAATAAATACCCGGCTTCCTAAGAGGCCTTCCAGGAGGAACGAATGGTCGGGTCATACGCACCAACCCTGCGCAGCGGGGCTGCGCTGTTGTCTCTATTTTTGTGTCTGACGATGTGCGCGCCGCTCGCACTGGCGCAGTCGACATCGTCGGGTACAGTCTCCGGCGTGGTAACTGACCAGTCGGGCGCGATCGTGCCCGGTGCGAACGTCACCCTTGGTTCGGTCGCTACCAACGCGAAGCAATCGCTGACGACGAACGAAGCCGGGCGCTTTATCTTCGTGAACGTCGAACCCGGCGCCTACAACGTCACCGTAAGCAAGCAGGGATTCGCGCAAGCCAAGGTGGATGCGCAGACGGTGAACATCGGCACCGTGACCACCATCAATGTTCAGCTCAAGGTCGGCGCCGCGACCGAGACCGTGACCGTCGAGGCTTCGGGCGCGCGGTTGCAGACCATGAACGCCACGGTCGGCAATACCGTGACCTTTATGAACCTGATGGAGCTGCCGAACCTCGGGCGCGACGCGTCAACCCTCGTCGAATTGCAGCCCGCTACTACGCCCAACGGCTCCGTGGCCGGCGCGGTCCGCGACCAGAACACCTTCCAGCTCGATGGCGGCAACAACACCAACGACATGGACGGCACCATGAACACCTACACGCCCAGCTACGCGTCGAACGGCGCACCCACGGGCGTGATGCCGACTCCGGTGGAGTCCATCGAGGAATTCAAGGTCAACACCAACAACCAGACCGCCGACTTCAACGGTGCCTCCGGCGCGCAGATCCAGATGGTGACGCGTCGCGGTGGCCAGACGTGGCACGGCGCCGCCTACGAGTACTACCTCGGCTCGAACTTCTTCGCCAACGACTGGGCCAACGGCCACATTCCGACCTTGGTGAACGGCGTCGCGGTGAAGAACTCGACCAAGCTGGTGTCGAAGCACCAGAACCGCTTCGGCGCCTCCGGTGGCGGACCGCTGGGACCCTCGATCCTGGGCGGCAAGACCTATATCTTCATGAACTATGAAGGCCGGCGCTATCCGAACGTGGCGCAGGTCAACAAGACGGTGCCGAGCGCCTTGCTGCGCGCCGGTGTCATCCAGGCGCAGGTGGGCAGCGGTTCAGCCGCTACCTTCCAATTCTTTAACCTGAACCCGACGCCGGTCACAGTGAACGGTGTGACGTATCAGCCGGCCGTCTGCTCAGGCGGCGGCTCCTGCGATCCGCGCGGCATCGGCCTTAATCCGATCGTTTCGCAGATCTGGCAGAAGTACATGCCGTTACCGACCAACTCCGACGTCGGCGATGGGCGCAACACCGGCGGCTACCTGGCCAGCATCAGCCTGCCACAGAACGACGACGTTGGCGTTACGCGCCTCGACCATGACTTCGGCGCCAACTGGCACTTGATGGCCAGCTATCGCTACTACCGCCTGACGCGCGCCACCACCGACCAGTACGACATCGGCGGCGCCATCAGCGGCGGATCGTTGGGCCAAGCCGTATCGTTGTCGAACCGCCCGCAGCACCCCTCGTACTACGTGCTGGGCCTCACGACGAACGTCTCGCACAACGTCACCAACAACTTCAACTTCAGCTACCTCCGCAACTGGTGGCAGTGGATCACGCATGCCGGCCAGGCGCAGCCCATCTCGGGCGGCGCTCTGGGCGGCGCGCTGGAGATCGGCGGCGAATCCACCGCCGCGCTCATCCCCTACAACGTGAATACGCAAAGCGCGCGTCAGCGCTTCTGGGACGGCATGGATTACACCTGGCGCGATGACGTCACTTGGATCAAGGGGAACCACATTCTCCAGTTCGGCGGCATCTACGAGCGCAACTTCCAGTATCACCAGCGCAATGACAACGGTCAGGGCATCATGAACTCGACCGTTTACCAGATCGCGACCAACAACGGCCTGTCGCTGGTCGCGAATAACCGTCCAGCGAACGTGACCTCAGCCAGCACGTGGGACACGTTCTATACGGAGGTGCTCGGTATCGTTTCCCAGCCGCAATCGCTGTACACGCGCGCCGGAAACGACCTGCACCTGTTGCCGCTGGGCACCCCGGCGTTCGACCAGGACATCACTCCGATCTACAACGTGTACTTCGGCGACACCTGGCACATGAAGCCGCGGTTCACGCTGAGCTACGGCTTGGGCTACACCATCGAGATGCCGCCGTATGAGGTCGACGGCAAGCAAGTCCTCTTGGTGGATAGCTCGGGCAGCCCGATCCGAACGCTCGATTATCTTGCCAATCGCAAACAGGCGGCGCTGGCCGGTCAGGTCTATGACCCGACGATAGGGTTCGCTCTCATCGGCAACGCTAGCGGCAAGCCGAAGTATCCCTACAATCCGTATTACGGCGGCTTGAGCCCGCGCGTAGCCATCGCGTGGAACCCGAGCTTCGATAACGGGATCCTGGGCACTTTGGTCGGCTCCGGCAAGACCGTCGTCCGTGGCGGATGGGGACGCCAGTTCGGCCGGTTGAATGGTGTGAACAACGTGCTGGTACCTCTGCTGGGCACCGGCCTGATGCAGGCAGTTACTTGCGCGGGTGCTGTCAACGCTGCGAACGTGGTCGCGGGCAGCCAATGCCTGGGCTCGGGCGGCGCCACGGCTTCGACCGCATTCCGCATCGGAACCGATGGTTTGGTGGCGCCGTTGCCGCAACCGGGCACGGCTGCCATCCCCAACCTGTTGCCGCAACCGTATCTGCCGGCAACCATCAACCCGGCGGGCGGGCGTTACGCTTCGGCGGGCAGCGGCAGCGTGATCGATCCTACGTACAAACCGAACAAGATCGATTCGTTCGACCTCACCATCCAGCGTGAGCTTTCCTCGAAGACGGTGCTCGAGGTCGGCTACATCGGCCGCCTCATCCGTAACGAATTCCAGGAATACGACATCGACAACGTTCCCTACATGACCACACTGGGCGGGCAGAGCTTCGACAAGGCTTATGCCTACCTCTACACCACCATCTGCGGGATGAACACGACCGTGTGTACCACGTCGACCATCCCCACCCTCACCGCACAGCCTTTCTTCGAAGCGGCGATGGGCGGGCCGGCGTCGGCTTACTGCACGGGCTTCGCCAACTGCACGACGGCGGTTGCTACTCGGCAGCTGTCGAATATCCGCTCCAACCTCGTGTACAGCATGTGGAACGGCCTCTCCAACCCAGGCACGACACTCGGGGGCTGGACACTCGGTCGCACACTGCCGAGCTCGAACCCGGCCGTGACCAACTGTTTAGCGACGTCCCCGGTCTGCAACCAGCTGGACGCCATCTACACCAACATGAGCAATGGCTACGGCAATTACAACGCGCTGTTTGCCACCTTCTCGGTGCGCGACTGGCACGGGGTGACCGGCCGCGCCAATTACACCTGGGGACGCGCATTGGGCACGGGCTCGACGACGCAGTCCACCAGTTCCTACGCCACGCTCGATCCGTGGGACCTGCACTCGATGTACGGGCCGCAGTCCTTCGACATCAAGCACCTCGTGAACGCCAGCCTTACGTGGCACCCGAAGTTCTACAACGGCCAGAACGCCATCCTGCGTCACTTGGTGCAGGGCTGGGGCTTTGCGCCGCTGTTCAACGCGCAAAGCGGCAACCCGAAGTTCGTGAACATCAATACCGGCACGAACCAGGATTGCCAGTCGTTCGGCGAGATGAACTGCAGCACGGGCAGCACGAACGAGAACGCGCCGTTCATCGGCACCTACACCGGCTCTCCGAGCCTGGTGTACAACAGCAGCCCGGCGTCGGGTGCGGGCGTCAATGCCAACACCAACTGCGCGATCTCGTGCGGTGGTGGCCTGCACATGAACATGTTCAGCGATCCCAACGCCGTCTACAGCCAGTTCCGGCGTTTGATCCTGGGCGTGGACCATAACGGTGGCGGCCAAGGTCGCATCCGCGACTTCCCACTCTGGAACCTCGATCTCTCGGTGACTAAGCAGATCAAGTTCACCGAGCGCGTCGAGGCCACGTGGTACGGGCTGTTCACCAACGTGCTGAACCACTTCCAGCCGTCCTCGCCGACTGGCAACAACTTCAGCATCGATGGGCCGGCAGCGTTCGGCGTCGTTACCGCACAGTCCACGCTGTATCCATCGCGCCAGATCGAGTTCGGTCTGCGCATCAACTTCTAACCGTTCGCGGGCAATCGCCCGCACATCCCAAAGGCGCGGCTTCGGCCGCGCCTTTGGTTTTGTGTGAACACCCGTGTAGCGCCGGTCGCCCTCGGCCGGCGATCGCGAGCGTAGCTCGCGCCTGCCAGTGAGTCGTTTGCACCCCCTAAGGAATCTGAAGTAGTGCGAGGTACAATCATCCCGATGAAAGTAGCTCTGGGTGTGTCCGGCGGCATCGCGGCCTACAAAGCCGCGGAGATCGTCCGCCTCTTACAAGACCACGGGATCCGCGTGCAAGTCATCATGACGCGGGCCGCGCAGGAGTTCGTCCGACCGCTGACGTTCGCGGCACTCTCCGGCGAAAAGGTCATCACCGGGCTCTTCGACTCCACCACGGAGCCGAACATCGACTCCGCGGTCGAGCACATCGCCGTGGCGCAATCCATCGGCGCCCTGCTGGTCGCGCCCGCCACCGCCGACGTCATCGCGAAATTCGCCAACGGCCTCGCCGACGATTTCCTTTCCACGCTATTCCTCGCCACCACTGCTCCGGTCATCGTCGCGCCGGCGATGAATGTCAACATGTGGCAGAACGTGGCCGTGCAGCAGAACATCGCAAGACTACGGGAGCGCGGCGTGCGCATCGTCGAACCCGATGCCGGCTACCTCGCCTGTGGCATGACCGGCCCCGGCCGCCTGGCTGAGAACGAGTCCATCGTCGCTGCGACTCTTGCGGCGCTCGGCGTGCGAAGCGACCTCGGAGGCGAGACCGTGCTCGTCACCGCCGGTCCCACGCGCGAGCCCATCGATCCGGTGCGCTATCTCGGGAACCGTTCCAGTGGACGCATGGGCTACGCCGTCGCTGAAGCCGCGCTGCGTCGTGGCGCGCGCGTCATCCTTGTTTCTGGGCCCACTGCGCTTACGCCTCCCACCGGCACTGAGGTCATGCCGGTCGAGACCGCGGAGCAGATGCAGGTTGCCGTGATGCAGCACCTGCGGGCGGCGACCATCGTCATCAAGGCCGCCGCCGTCGCCGACTATCGCCCCAAGCAGCAGCTCGATCAGAAGATCAAGCGCACGGGACCGCTCACCCTGGAGCTCGAGCCGACGAACGACATCCTCGCCGGCGTCACTGGCGAACTCGAACAGCAGGGCAAGCGCATCGCCATCGCGCGTGCGTCGGCTTCGCCCGTCATCGTCGGCTTCGCCGCCGAGACCGAGAACGTGTTGGAGAACGCTCGCCAGAAACTGAAGAAGAAGATGCTCGACGCCATCGTCGTCAACGACGTTTCGCGCCCCGGCATCGGCTTCGATTCGGAAAGCAACGCCGTCACCATCATCACGCAGGATGACGTCATCGAGGTGCCGGAGAGCAGCAAGTTCGACGTGGCGCAGCGCGTGCTCGACGTTGCAGTCAGGATCCGCAAGGGGCGCTCTGCCCTGGTCGCGAAATGACCGCTCTGCCGCCTGACCTGCAACGTGCGCTCGCCGAGCGCGTCCGCTTCTACCGCGAACTCGGCATCTACGATCTCTACCGCCGCGAAGGAGCGCCGTTGGTTCTAGCCAACGACCCAAGACCAACGACCAACGACGCTTTGCCGGTCATCCAGCCGAACGTCGAGGAAGCGCTACTCGCCATTCGCAGCGACATCGGCGACTGCAAACGCTGTGTGCTGCACAAAGGACGCACGAACATCGTGTTCGGCGTCGGTGACCCGCACGCTGCGCTGATGTTCGTCGGCGAAGGCCCCGGCGCCGATGAAGATGCGCAGGGTGAGCCCTTCGTCGGCCGTGCCGGCCAGTTGCTTAACAACATGATCAGGGCGATGGGCCTGCAGCGCGAACAGGTCTACATCGCGAATGTCGTGAAGTGCCGTCCGCCGGGTAACCGCACGCCCGAGCGCGAGGAATGCGACACCTGCGGTCCGTACCTGCTGCGCCAGGTCGCGGCCATCCAGCCGCGGATCATCGTTGCGCTCGGCGCCACCGCCGCCAAGTACCTCCTGAATGTGAATGACTCCATGGGCGCGCTGCGCGGCAAGTTCTACGAGATCACGCCTGCACCTGGCGCCGCGCCGGTGAAAGTCGCGGTGACCTACCACCCGGCGTATCTGCTGCGCGATCCACGCCAGAAAGCCGAGACGTGGAAAGACCTGCAAGGTGTAATGAGGTTCCTCGGATTGTCGGCGCCACCCAAAACCTAACCACTCATCCTGAGCGAAGGACCCCTCACCCGTCGGCACAGCGAAGCCGTATTCGTGCTTTCCGGCCACGAACGCTGTTGCTTCCTTTTTCCTCTGCGTCCTCCGCGTCCTCTGCGTTAGATTTTGCGTGTGCCCCAGTTCTGCGACGTCGCCCTGCCCGTCCCGCTCGACACCGTCTTCACCTATCGTGTGAACGGCACCGACCCCCCGGTGGGTGCGCGTGTCCTGGTCCCCTTCCGTAACGAGCGCATGACGGGCGTGGTGGTCGCACTGCATGACCGCGCACCGACCGTGAAGACGAAAGATGTCCTCACGGTACTCGACGCCGCCCCTGCGCTCGACGCAACCCTGATCAAGCTGGCCGACTGGATCGCCGGCTACTACCTTGCGCCGCTTGGTGAAGTCTTTCGTACCATGCTGCCGCTCGCCGCGGAGGTGCGTCGCGCCAAGCAGTACAGCATCACGGCGACCGGGCTCGCGGCTTTGCACGCCGGCGCGGAAGCCGGCTCATCGCGTCGCTCGCAGCGCAGCCGTCAAGAGCAAGACATCGAGTACGCCGTGCTCAACCGCCTCGCCGACGAGCCGGCGCGCGAAGCAACGCTGCGCTCCGCGCTCGGCGCAACGCGCGAACTGCTCGCCGGTATGGTCCGCAAGAAGTGGATCGCACGTGAAGACATTTCCGCGCGACAGGATGCAACGCGCACGGAAAAGATTGCGGTACTGAAACACGGCCCAGCTTCTTCCTCCGATGATGGAGCCCGGTCGCCCTCGACCGGGCGGAGGAACAAGCTCACCGCCGGCCAGGAGCACGTTCTTGAGGTTCTGTCGCAGGCCGGGGGCCGCCTGCGCTGGCTCGATCTGCTGGCCCATGACGACGTCTCGCGCAGTTCTGCCGAGACCCTCGTTCGCCGCGGCCTCATCGCCATCGCGGAACAGCCTGTCACCTTCACCATGACGACGCTGTCTGCCAAGCCACCGCAGCCGCGCCTGAATGCAGCGCAGCAGGCGTCGTTCGACGCCATCACCGGGGCCGCGCGCTCCGGCTTCTCGGTATCGCTGCTCCACGGCGTCACCGGCTCGGGTAAAACGGCGGTGTATCTCGCTGCGCTCGACGCCGTTCTGGCCGCCGGCGCGTCCGCGCTGCTGCTTGTTCCGGAGATCGGTCTCACGCCCGCCGCCGTCGCTGAGGTCGCGCAGGCCTTCGGTGCGCGCGCCGCCATCCTGCATTCGGCACTCACCGAGCCGGAACGAGCCGAGCAGTGGCATCGCATCCGTCGCGGCGATGCTCGCATCGTCGTCGGCACGCGCTCGGCGGTCTTCGCGCCGCTGCGCGACCTAGCCCTCATCATCGTGGATGAAGAGCACGACAACTCCTACAAGCAGGACGAATCGCCGCGCTACCACGCGCGCGATGTGGCCGTGATGCGCGGCAAGCTCTCCGGCGCCGCCGTCGTGCTCGGCTCCGCGACGCCGTCGCTCGAGTCCTACCAGAACGCGCAGTCGGGCAAGTATCGCTTCCTCGAGTTGCGTGACCGTGTGGAGCAGCGTCCGCTGCCCGCGGTCGAGATCGTGGACATGCGCGCCGAATTCGCCGCCACCGGCGACGACCGCCTCGTCTCGCGCCGCCTCGCAAGCGCGCTCGGCGAACGTCTTGCTCGCGGCGAGCAGACGCTCGTCCTGCTGAACCGGCGCGGCTATGCGCCGGTCGTGCTCTGCCGCACCTGCGGCGAGACGGTCGAGTGCCAGAACTGCGCCATCTCGCTCACGCACCATCTGCGCTCGCGCCGTCTGGAATGCCATTACTGCGGCTTCACCCGACCGGTACCGCTGACGTGCCCGAAGTGCGGCAGCGAATACGTGCAGTTCCTCGGCAGCGGCTCCGAGCGCTTGGAAGAGACGCTGCACGGGTTGTTCCCACGCGCGCGCATCGCCCGGCTCGATCGCGATACGGTGCGCACACGCCACGACATCGAGCGCGTGCTCGCCGCGCTGAACGCCGGCGAGATCGATGTCCTCGTCGGCACGCAGATGATCGCCAAGGGGCACGACGTCCATGGCGTCACGCTCGTCGGCATAGTCGGCGCCGACATGGCGCTCGGCTTGCCCGATTTCCGCGCCGCCGAGCGGACCTTCCAACTGCTCACGCAGGCCTCTGGGCGCGCGGGCCGCGGGCTCACGGCCGGTGAAGTGGTCCTGCAGACCTGGTCACCCGACCACTACGCGGTGCAGTTCGCGGCGCAACATGACTACCGTGGCTTCTTCGACAAGGAGATCCAATTCCGCCGCTGGATGCATTACCCGCCCTTCACCGCGCTGGCTAACGTGCTGGTGCGCGGCCCGGAGCTGCAGCAGACGCTCGCCATCGTGAGCCGGCTCGGCGCCTGGTTCCGCGACGAGCGCCATCCCGGCGTGCGTGTGCTCGGGCCGGCACCGGCGCCGCTGGTCCGGCTGAAGCGCGATTTCCGCTATCACTTCCTGCTGAAATCCGCCAGCCGCAAGGTCTTACACACGACCCTTCGCGCTCTGCTCGCCCTCGCCGCCGAGCACAAAGTCACGCGCCAGAACCTCATCATTGACGTGGATGCACTCTCGCTGCTATAGCACTCTTGCCCAATGCCTCTGATGCGCACGACGAAGGACCCATGGCAGAACGACGGCCCGCTCACGACCGAGCAGGCCAAGGCCGAGATGCAGCGCCTCGAGCGCCGCGAGTGGCTGCGCCTGACGTCGGTCATCAGCATGGTGCTGGCGTTCACGCTCGTCGTTGCCTGGCTGGCGACGCGCACGCTGATGCACGACGCGTTCGAGCTGAATCAGATCACGGTGAGCGTGCGCGGCTTGTGGGCCGTCGTACTGATCTTCGGCATCTTCAGCTTCTATCAGCAAGCCACCATCACGCGCCTGCGGCGCCAGATCGCCACGCAGTTGGCGGTCGCCGCCGCCGCTGAGGTGATGCGACCGGCGACCCAGGTCGACGAAGGCTGGAAGTTGCAGCGCAAGTTCCCGCGCTATTACTTCGATGAGCGCGTCACCGTCCGCACGGATTCGGGACCCCGGCCGCTTGTTTCCAGCGGGCGCACGATGGACATCAGCGAAGGCGGATTGGGCGCGGTCTTACCGGACGCATTCGAATCCGGCGTGACCGTTCTGGTCGAAGTGCGGCTGCCAGGTACTGAAGGCCAGTTGGTGATGCCCGCGATCGTGCGGCATCGCCGCGGGTATTATCACGGCATGGAATTCAGCACCCTTACGCCGACCATGCGCCAGCGCCTGCGCGAATCCTGCCAAGGACACCCCGTGCTGCAGAGCCGTTCTCCCGTTGATCCTCTGTACGACGGCGACGCCCGCGCCCACGTGCAGTAGCGCCGCTAACCTAGTCCCGCTCCCACGAACGGCGCCGGCATCAGCGTCAAGATGAGCATCGCCAGCGCGAACGCAGCGAGCCAGTAGCGCCGCGCATCGAGTGCGCCCAGCGGGTCTTCGAAGTTCACTCCCGCGAACCCCGCGAAGGGGTTCCCGAGCGGCGGATGCTTGGCGCCGCTAACGCCCAGTACGATCGCCCACACCAGCCATCCGAACCAGAACCAGATGCCGAACAACAGCACCGCCATGGTCGTGAACGAGATACGGCGATGGGCGCGCGGCCACAGCGCGTACACGATGTGGCCGCCATCGAGCTGCCCGCCGGGTAACAGGTTGAGCGAGGTAGCAAACATGCCGACCCACGCGGCGAGCGCCGTCGGATGCAGCAGCATCGTGCGCAGCGGCGTTCCCGGCCAGAGCACGCGCTGCACCAGGTGAAACACCAGCGGGAAGTTGAATTCGATATCGCTGCCCGGCAGCGCCGCGACGGGATGCGAGAGCGAGAGCGCGATCACCAGTGCGGACACCGCCACCACGAAGCCGGCAATCGGGCCGGCGATGCCGATATCGAACAGCGCGCGCCGCGACGGTATCGGCGAGCGGATGCGGATGAACGCCCCCATCGTCCCGATGAGTGTCGGCGCAGGAATGAAGAATGGCAGTGTCGCGAACACCCGATACCGCACTGCCATCAGGAAGTGCCCCATCTCGTGCGCCAGCAGGATGCAGAGCAGGGTTGCCGAGAACGGGATCCCGAGCAACAGGCGCGATGGATGACTTAACACCCACACGAACGGCAGGAAGTCGTCGTCGGAAGCGTAAGGCGGCAAGTGTTGCAGGAAGTCGAACTCGAGCCGGGCCCCGACTACCAGGGTGGTGAAGATCGTCAGGAGCAGTAGCAGCGCGTGCACCCAGTAACGCCGCCGCGGGCGGCGTACGAAAACCGCCTGCGGAGTGGGAACGACCTCGTAAATGGGAGGAAGCGGAGCCGAGGGGTCAGACATCTGAACGATCAACCATAGCCATAAGCAACCGCTTATAGCTCAGTCGATGGACTGCAGTTCTTTACCCGGCTTGAAGCGTACAGCCTTGCCGGGCGGGATGTTGACCTCTGCGCCGGTGCCGGGGTTGCGTCCGATGCCGGTCTTGCGCGGCCCCACGTTTAAGACTCCGAAGCCCCGCCATTCGATGACGGCCCCCTTCGAGAGCGCC
>CAYWSH010000047.1:19433-22207 GCA_964460655.1 uncultured Terriglobales bacterium
CGAGCAGCAGGGCGTGCAGCCAGTAACGCCGCCGCGGCAAACGCACAAAGAGTGCCTGCGGGGTTGGGACCACCTCGTAAATGGGAGGAAGCGGGACCGAAGGGTCAGACATCCGGAATTGCCGAAGTGCCGAATTGTTGAACTGCCGAATTTACAGAGTTTGCGCCGTTTGCTTTCTGATTCGGCAGTTCGGCAATTCTTCAGTTCGGCAATCTAATCGATCGACTGCAGCTCTTTTCCCGGCTTGAAGCGCACCGCTTTGCCGGGTGGGATGTTCACCTCGGCGCCGGTGCGCGGATTGCGGCCGATGCCCGTCTTGCGTGGCCGCACGTTGAACACACCGAAGCCGCGCAACTCGATGCGGTCCCCATGCGACAGCGCTTTCTTCATACTCTCGAACACGGTCTCGACCGCCAGCTCCGCCTTCGTCTTGGTGATGCCGGTCTTGTTCACGACCTCATTGATGATGTCGAGCTTGATCACGCTGGGCTCCAAGCCGCCCCAGGACCGCCCGGGGCAGGTCGTTGTGACCTTGTAACTGACGGATACTACGGACTTTAGCTCAACCTGTCAAATGCCGAGTTTCGCACAGCCCGCGCTTGGAATTCACAGGGCCTGCCCCGCCCGGCTTGCCCTATATTGAGGAGCCACCCGTATATAGTCCAAGGAGCACCATGAGCCTTGCTGTCGCGCCCCCTGTCTCGAGGTCAACCATGGCTGGCATCAAGAGCGACCGCTGGATCCGCAAGATGGCGCTCGAGCACGACATGATCAACCCGTTCTCCGAGAAGCAGGTACGCGAGGGCGTCATCTCCTACGGGCTCTCGTCCTACGGCTATGACCTGCGCGTCGCCGACGAGTTCAAGATCTTTACCAACGTGATGAGCGCGGTCGTCGACCCCAAGCGCTTCGATGAGCGCTCCTTCGTCACGGTGAATGCCGATGTCGCCATGGTGCCGCCGAATTCGTTCGCCCTGGCGCGCTCCATTGAATACTTCAAGATCCCGCGCGATGTCCTGACCATCTGCGTCGGCAAGAGCACCTACGCCCGCTGCGGCATCATCGTGAACGTCACCCCCTTCGAGCCCGAGTGGGAAGGCTTTGTCACGCTCGAGATCTCCAACACCACGCCCCTGCCCGCCAAGATCTACGCCAACGAAGGCCTGTGCCAGATCCTCTTCTTCCAGTCGGATGAGCCCTGCGAGATCAGCTACGCCGACCGTAAGGGGAAATACCAGGCGCAGAAAGGCATTGTGCTGCCGAAGCTGTAAGCCGGTAACCTCTGGGCGGCACTGAAGGTGCAACGCGGACTCCTGTCCGCTCCGGCATTCCCTCGTAACACGATGGTTTTCGAGGAGCGCTGGATTCTGCTTGCTTCTGCTACGGATTGCACTAAAGTCTGTGCGTTCGGCGGAGGCTCCAGCCATGGCTCCCCCGGTCGTGCTTTGCGTGGAAGACGACGCGGCGGTTCTTCAGCTCCACACCATCGTGCTTGAACGCGCCGGGTACGATGTGGTCGCCGCGGCCAACGGCGCCGAGGCGCTCGATATCTTCCGCTCGCGCCCCATCGACATCGTGGTTTCCGACCATGTCCACACCGGTGGCGCCGACATCGTGCTTTTCCGCGACATGAAGCGCTTCGATCCCAGCGTCCCTATCCTGCTCGTCAGTGGGCTCATCGAACCGCCCGAAGAAGCCGAATACGCCGACGAGTTCATCCCCAAGATGCAGGGCTCGAAGGTCCTGCTGGCGCGGATCTCCGCCCACTTGCGGCACCGCAAAGCGTCCTGATTCTCGCTGGTTTGGAGTAGAGCGTGGGGCGTAGGGCTTTTCTACCGCCGTCCGTTGCCTTCCGACGCCTTGAACATGTACTTGATGCAGCTCTTGTAGATGAGCAGATTGGCTTGACCGCCGGTGCGGTTCACCTTGATGCAGGTGCGGTCATACCACTCGATCACGCCGTGGACTTCTTCCCCATCCTGCAGCACCACGATCATCGGCGTATGGGCCTGCATCTGCTTCTGGTAATAAAAATTCTCGGCGTGCGTCTGGTCGGGGGGTGGATTCTTCTTGCCGGCCGGCACGGTGCGCTCCCGGCGTTCCTGAATGTGCTCGCCCCGCGCCTGTTCCGTGCGCGAAAGAGAAGGACGGATGAGCTTGCGATTGGCGAACGTTTCCGGCTCGGCGGCCGGAGCACGCCCTACGGCGGTGGCATCCATCGTGTCCTTCATGGCTTAGTCCTTCCTGCTCAGGCCGCGGCCGGCGGCGGAGACGCCGCACGCCACGTTCGATGTTCGCGGATGGAACGATACCGGGAGCGGCTGCTCCCGCGATCGGCTTGCAGATTGGTTGCGAACTTTCCGCTACCGTATCACAGCATGGGAGCGCGGGCAATCGCTGGCGCCTCACCGCAAGTTACCGACGTGTCGGCAAACGCACGCGCTCGTCTGGCCATCCAACCTGAACAGGCAGCCCTTATAACAATAAGGAGAGTCCGATGACGTACACCGATCCCGTCTGTAACATGCAGCTCGACGACAAGACTGTCCAGGCGAAAAGCACCTTCCAGGGCCAGACCCAGTACTTCTGCAGTGAGGAGTGCAAGCAGAAGTTCGACCAGAATCCTCAACAGTACATCCGCAAAACCGCGTAAAACACTTCTTGCGATGGAGCCCGGCCGCCCTCGGCCGGGCCTTCCTATATCTCCATCCCCACCGCGAAAGCATCCAGCGACAGCGACCGCAGCACGTTCCGCCGCATACCCGTCTCTACCG
>CAYWSH010000048.1:0-21910 GCA_964460655.1 uncultured Terriglobales bacterium
CCCGCTCGGTGAAGTGAACGTCCTTGAGCACGCTGGCGTCCATATTGAAGAAGCCCGGCGTGTTCAACCCAAGGAACGGCATGTTGCCGTACTGGCCGGCGGCCGGGATGTCGAAGCAGGGCGTGGTCTGGCCCGGCGTACACATCGTCGGCGTGACGGTAACGGTCGTAAGACCGGTCGTCGCGCTGGTCGAGCTGGCAACGGTCATCAGGCTGGAGCTCGGATTGAGCCAGAACACCGCGCCCGGGACCTTGTACACGCCCATCTGCTTCTTGAAGTCGCTGATCGACATGTTGCGCAGCACCGGATTGGTCGTGATGCCCGAACCGGCCGTAGCGCGGCCCGAACTAAAGGATGCAATCGGACCGCCAGTGTTACCCCAATTCGCGCCGCCCTGGACGCTGAAGCCACCCAGCAGCATGTCCATTGCCCGGCCGGAATTCTTCCCGAGCATCTTGCCGCGACCCATCGGCAGCGGATACAGCCAGCTGCCGGCGATCGAGTGCGTGATGTCGAACGTGGCCCGGCTCTTGTCAGCATCCGGCGCCGTCAGGAAGTAGTAGTTCTGGCCCTCCGACTGGCTGTTGGTGAAGTGTTGGTCGGTGAGCACCTTGGCGAAGGTGTAGCTGCCCTGGAAGAACAGCCCATTGGAGAAGCGCCGCCGCAACTCGAACTCGCCACCGTGGTAGTTCGAGCCGCTACCGTTGTTCAGCAGAAAATCGCTCGTGACCCACGGGTTGGCGACGAAGAAATTCAGCGGGAACGCCTGCCGGTTGGCGAAGTACGTGGAGTTGGTGCGCAGCGTGTTGTACATCGAGAACACGGCGTTCTGCACCAGCGTTGGTTGCGAGTTGTTCTGCAGGTTGCCGACGAACGTCGTACTGGTGAAGCCCGACGTCAGCGGGAGGCCGGCGAACAACGTGCTGAAAATGGGCGTGTTCACCTGGCCCGGCAAGCCGCGGTTGTCAAACCGCAGCGCGCCCGTGGCCGAACCCGTGCAGGCGGTGCGGTTCGCCGTGCAGATCTGCAGGTTGTTCTGCGCGTTGACGAACTCGGTGAGCATGTTCGCCACCGAGCCGCCGCCGTTAGCGGCGGAGGCCGTCCACGGACTGTTGAGCAGGTTCTGCTCGTTGTAGCTGGTGCGGCGATACAGCTTGACGCCGTGGTTGCCCACGTAGCGCGCTTCGAACGTCATATGGCCCGGGAGCTCGCGCTGGACAGCGAAGTTCCACTCCTCCACGTACGGAACACGCAGGTTCGGGTCCGTCAGGAAGATGCTGTTGGAGACGTTCAGAGCGCTGGTCAGGCCGAAGTTGTTGCGCAGCGAGACTGGGACAGTCGCCGCCGGCGTCGCCGGCATCTGCGGGCTCGCAATGCTGAACACACCCGTCGGATTGCCGCCTGCGCCGCCATTGGCGCTGGTCGACAGGCCCGTCGTCGTCACGGCGTTGTCGAACAACGTGAAGCCGTCCGTCGTGTAGTGCACGGAGAAGCCGCCCCGGACGGCCATCTTGCCGTCCTTGAACGGATCCCAGGCAAAGCCGAGCGACGGAGCAAAGTTGTTCCAGTCCCGGTTGTAGAGCGGCCGGCCGTTGGTCGCGCCCGCGAAGTCCAGCGTCACGTCGCTCACCGCCGGCGTTGTGCTGGTGGTGAACAGCGGGCTGATCGGGAAGATCGACTGTGGGATGGTCTGCGTGGGGTTCAGCATCAGGCCGTTGCGGTAGTTGTAAACGCCCTGGTACTCCCAGCGCAGGCCCGCCGTGACGGTGAAGTTGGAGCGGAACTTCCAGGAGTCGGACGCGTAGAAGCCGAAGTTGTGCAGGTTCGGGTCGGTGATGGAGATCTGGCCCGGCACGAAACCCGACTTCGGGTCCTTGAAGTTGAAGCCGCGCTGTGTGAGGTTCATCAGGCCGGTGATGTAGTCGAACACCGTCTGGGCATTCGCCAGGGCCGTCGAACTCACGCTGCCCGGGATCTTGGCCGACGTCGTCCCGTTGTTCAGGTTGAGGTTGTCCGGATTCACGCTGTACTGGCCGAGTTGGACCGCCGGGTTCGTGACCGCGTTGTCGAAGTAGCAGAACGCGGAGACGTACCGGTAGGTGCCGCCAAAGCTCATGTTGTGGTGGCCATGGACCCAGGAGAAGTTGTCGGTGGCCTCCTGCACCGGCGTGTTGCGACCTTGCGGACGGCCGGTGGACACATAGGTTGGGTTAGAGAAGCTGCCGTTGGCCAGACTCGTAAAGATCTGGAAGCCGCCCCAGGCCGAGTAATCGTCCTGGCGCAGGAAGTTCACGGGCGCGCGCTGGATGGCGTAGATGGCCTGGTTCGTCATGCTCTGCCCGATGGTCGAACGCAGTTGCCAGCTGAACAACTGGCGGCGGCCGCCCTGCGAACCGTCCTTGGAGTTCGGGAAGAACTTGAAGGCGTTGTTCAGGAAGTCGCCGAAGGTGTTCGTGCGCAGTGAGTTGATGATGAACGACGCGGTGTGGCGCGAACCGATGTTCTGGTCCAGGCGACCCACGTAACGGTTGCTGGCGTTCTTGCCGGGCGCGTTCCAGGTGAAGCAGCGCAGGTTGGCGCCGTCGTTGCCCGTGCAGGTGTCGTTGTTCGCCGAGGGCACGATCGCGTTGTACGGCGTCATGATCGCGCCGTTGATCACCGGCGTCGCAGTGCCGGTACCGATGGTGCCGAACTGCAGCAGGTTGATGGTGCGGGCGACGCCGGCGGTGACGCCGGCCGGGCATTGATTGGTGCCGGCAGCGGCCGTGCACGTCGGCGTGTAGGTGAAGTTGCCGAGGCGCGCCGCATCCGACAGGATGAGGCGGTTGGTGTTCGATTGCCGCGGCTCGCGGAACACTTCAAAGTTGTTAAAGAAGAACGTCTTGTTCTTGCCGTGGTAGATCTTGGGGATGACGACCGGGCCACCGACCTGGTAGCCGGCGCGGTTCTGCAGCTGGAACGGCGTCTTCGTGCCCGTGGTGCCGTTGAAGTAGGGATTCGCGTTCAGGAAGCTGGTGCGCTGGTACCAGTAGGCCGCGCCGTGCAGGCTGTTGGTGCCGCTGGCGGTGACCTGGTTCACCTGCGTGGAGCCGAAGCCGGAATCCTGGCCGCCGGCCGACGTCGTCACGGTGAACTCACCGATGTTGTCGACCGTCGTGCCGACGATGTTGAAGAAGCCGCTGGTCTTGACGAAGTTGTCGCTGACGTTCACGCCGTCCTGCATCAGGTTGACGGTGCTGGCGCGCAGACCGTGCAGGAACACGTCGGAACCCGACATCGCGGTGCCCGGCATGCCCTTCACCAGGTCGAGCGGGTTACGAGTGGCGAGCGGCATGTTCATGATGAGCCGCTTGTCGATCGTGTTCTTGATCTCCGCCGTCTCGGTCTGGACCGCGGCCTGCTCGCCGGTCACGACGACTTCCGTGCCGACGGCTGCGACTTTCAGGCTGGCCGGGATCTTCGCCACCTGGCCGACGTTCACTTGCACGTCGTTGGCGACGAGGTCGCTGAAGCCTTTGGCCTTCACGGTGACCTTGTAGGTCCCGAAAGGAACGTTGGTGATGTTGTAGCTGCCGTCGCTGCCTGAGGTGGCAGTGAACTCCGCGTTGGTCGCGGGATTGACGGCTGTGACCTGGGCGCCGGGAATCGCTGCGCCGCTCGGGTCGGTGACTTGTCCAGCGATCGAACCGTTAACGTTCTGCGCGAGCGCCACGCTGGTGCACAGCGCGAGCACGCACAGCACGCCAACGATGCGACGAAAGTCGCTTACCATATCCCCTCCTGAAGGGCTTCGGTGTCGTCAGCTCTTAGCTTGCAAATCCTGGTCGTACGCAAAGCAGGGGCCGGTGTGCGGCCTGCCCCCACTTTTGTGTGACGCAGTAAACCACATTTCCATGAAAAGTGGCTCCGAAAATATTGTTCGGAGCCACCTTTCCCCCTTGGACCGTTAGAAGTTGACGCGGATCGCCCACTGCACGATGCGCGAGTTCACGCCGCCGCCACGGGCGGTATCGACCTGCCCGGTGAGGCGCCCGAACTGGTTGCTGGTGATGACGTTCGAGATGTTACTGGCGTTGGTGCCGCCGAAGTTCGCATGGTTCAGGACGTTGAACGCCTCCAGGCGGAACTCCAGGTTGGCACTTTCGGTGAAGCGGACCTGCTTGATGATGCTCGAGTCCACGTTGAAGAACTGCGGGCTGTTGAACGCCAGGTACGGCAGGTTGCCGTACTCACCCGGATTCGGATGGTCGAAGCACGGTGTGGTCTGGCCGGCGGTGCACAGCACCGCGGTGCTGACCACGCTCGGGATACCGTTCGACCCGACCGTGCTCGTCACCGTCATCAGCGGCGAGCTGGGGTTGAGATAGAAGACCGCTCCCGGGACCTTGAAGACGCCCAATTGCTTCCGGAAATCGCTGATCGACATGTTGCGCAACACGGTATTGGCCCCGACCAGCGAGCCCGTGGTGGCGCGGTTGGAAAGCACGGTGAACGGACCGTTGGTGTTGGCCCAGTTCGACAAGCCCTGCAACTGCCAGCCACCCATGATCATGTCGAGCAGGCGACCCGAGTTCTTGCCGATCATCTTGCCGCGGCCGATGGGCAGCGGATAGAGGAAGTTGGCGGCGATGTTGTGGGTAATGTCGAACGGCGCGCGCACTTTGTCGAGCGCGCGGTTCGCCAGCGAGAGGTACGTCTGGTTCTCCGTCTGGCTGTTGGTGAAGCGCTGATCCGTCATTACCTTGCTGTAGGTGTAGTTGCCCTGGAAGAACAGGCCGCTGGAGAAGCGGCGCCGGACTTCAAATTCCAGCGCGTGGTAGTCGCTCCAGCTGGAGTTGTCCACGAGGTTCACGGCATTCGCCCACGGATTCGGGACGAAGAAGTTCAGCGGGAACTGTTGCCGGTTCGTGAAGTACGTGGCCGTGCGGCGCAGCGAATCGAACATCGTGCCGACGGTGTTCTGCTGCAGGTTAGTGACGAACGTCGTGCTCTGGTAGCCCGACGTCGCCGCGACGCCGTTGAACAGCGTACTGAAGATCGGCAGGTTCACCTGGCCGGGCAGGCCGACGTTGTTGAAGCGCAGCGCGCCCGTCGCCGAACCGGTGCAGGCCACGCGGTTCGCCGTGCAGATCGCCAGATTGCTCTGCGCGTTCTTGAACTCGGTGAGGATGTTGGCCACCGAGCCGCCACCGTTGGCGGCCGAAGCCGTGAACGGGCTGTTCAGCAGGTTCAGCTCGTTGTAGTTCGTGCTGCGATACAGCTTGTCACCGCGATTGCCGACGTAGCGCGCTTCCACCGTGATGTGGCTGGGGAGTTCGCGCTGCACCGCCAGGTTCCACTCCATGACGTAGGGTACCGGCAGGTTCTTGTTGAAGATCGTCATGCTGTTGCTGACGGTGGCCGCCGTACCGGAGCCGAAGTTGCCGCGCGCCGATACCGGGATGATGTCGGCGGGAACGGCCGGCAGCGGGACCGCCGCCCTGTCGAAGGTGCCCGTCGTCAGCGCATTCGTGATCGTGGAGAACAAGCCGGTGTTGGCCGTCGACGCGGGAGCGAAGAAGGTGAAGCCATCCGTGGTGAAGTGGATGGAGCCACCCAGGCGCACAGCCGTCTTGCCGTCCTTGAACGGATCCCACGCCAGACCGAAGGTCGGCGCGAAGTTGTTCCAGTCGCGGTTGTAGAGCGGCTTCCCGTTGTGTCCACCGGCCAGCTGCAGCAAAACGTCGCTGGCGGCGAGAGTGGTGACCGGCGAGAAGACAGCACCCACCGGCGCCGGACCGAAGATGCCCTGCAGGCGATCATCCGGCTGCAGCATCAGGCCGCTGTTCACGTCCCAAACGCCCTGGAACTCCCAGCGCAATCCGGCTTGCACGGTGACGTTCGGACGCCACTTCCACGAATCGGAGAAGTAGAAGCCGAAGTTGTGCTGCACCGGATCGAGGAAGCGTGGCTTGCCGGCGACGAAGCCCGACGTGGCCGACGTGTGGTTGAAGCCCTGCACCGTCGAACCGATCAGGCCGGTGATGGTATCGAAAACGTTTTGCGCGTTGCCAAGTCCCGTCGAGCTGATGCCTCCCGCGAAGCTGGCGGTGCTCAGTCCGTCGGGGTTCACCGTGTTGTTGCCGAGGTTCACGTTCGGTTGGACGGCGTTATAGAAGTAGTTGCTGGCGTGCACGCGGCGATACGTGCCGCCCATCTGCATGTTGTGGCGTCCCCGCACCCAGCCGAAGTTGTCGCTGGCCTCACGCACCGGGGTGTTGCGTCCCTGCGGCAGGTTGGTAGAAACGAAGCTGATGTTCGACAGGCTACCCGGGGTCACGATCTGGTAGCCGCCGGTCGCGCTGTAATCGTCCTGGATGAAGAAGTCCACGGGTGAGCGCTGGATGCCGAACGTCGCGTTGTTGGTCTTGTTGGTGCCGAAGTTGGAACGCAGCGACCAGCTGAAGAGCTGCCGGATGCCACCCTGGCCGGCATTCTTCGCGTTCGGGAAGAACGGGAAGTCGCCGTTCAGGAAGTCGCTGAGCGTGCGCGTGCGCAGCATGTTGAACGTCGCTGAGGCAACGTGATTGCTTCCCAGATTCTGGTCGATGCGGCCGACGTAACGATTGCTCTTGTTGCTGCCGGGCACGTTCCAGGTGAAGCAACGCATGTTGATGGCATCGGCGCCGGTGCAGCTGTCGTTGTTGGGCGAGGGGACGATGGAGTTGTAGTAGCCCATGATCTGCGGGTTGACCGTCGGCGTGCGGCCCGTAGTGCCGATAGTGCCGAGCGAAAGCAAGTTCACCGTGCGCGGTACGCCGGCCGTGACGCCCGCCGGACAAGTCGCCGCCGTGCAGGTCGGCGTGTAGGTGAATTGCCCGGTGCGCGCTGCATCGGCGATGATCAGGCGGTTCGTGTTCTGCTGCACCGGCTGACGGAACACCTCAAAATTGTTAAAGAAGAAAGTCTTGTTCTTGCCGTTGTAGATCTTCGGGATGTAAACCGGCCCGCCGATCTGGTAGCCAACGCGGTTCTGCAGCTGGAAGGGCGTCTTCTGCCCGTTAATGCCGTTGAAATAAGGATTCGCGTTCAGGAAGCTGGTGCGCTGATACCAGTACGCCGAACCCCGCAACGAGTTCGTCCCGCTGGCGGTGGAGATGTTCACCTGAGTGGAGCCGAAACCGGAATCCTGGCCCGCTGCCGAGGTGGTCACACTGAACTCACCGACCGAGTCCACCGGGGCGCCGATCAGCGAGAAGAAGCCGCTGGTCTTCACGTAGTTGTCGCTGATGTTCACGCCGTCCTGCATCAGGTTGACGGTATTGGCGCGCAGACCGTGCACGAAGAAGTCTGAGCCCGCCATCGAGGCGCCGGCCATCGTTTTGACCAGGTCGAGCGGGTTGCGCGTGCTGAGCGGCAGGCTCTGGATCTGCCGCTTGTCGATGCTGTTCTTGATCTCGGCGGTCTCGGTCTGCACCGAAGCCTGCTCGCCGGTGACGACCACTTCCGTACCCACGGCCGCCACTTTCAGCGAGCCCGACACCTTGGCGATCTGGCCGACGTTCACCTGCACATCGTTGATGACGAGGTCGCTGAAACCCTTCGCCTTCACCGAAACCTTGTAGAAGCCGTACGGCAGGTTGTTGATGACGAAATTGCCGTCGGCGCCGGCGACGGCGGAGTATTCCTTTGCCGTGCCCTGGTCGACTGCGGTCACTTGCGCGCCTGGAATGGCGGCTCCGCTGGGATCGGTGGCTTGCCCGGTGATCGAACCGGCTGAGTTCTGCGCCACCGCTGCCACGCTTACCAGCGCGATGAGGCACAACACCACACCGGTCCGACGAAGGTCGCTAAACATATTCCCCTCCTGAAGGGATGTGAGGCGATTCGGAACTTGCTCGTGAACGAGTTGGTTGGGGCGCTAGCCTGCCGCGCCGAAATCTGCACTTCCTTTTATTACCGGAATCGAACAGCAACTCTGCACGCTAGGAACCAAATGCAAGTCCCCGTGCAAACGCTGTAAAGCCTTTGCTTTACAGCAGTTGCTGGTTTTCAACTTACAAGATACGGGAGTAAGTTCCGGGTCTCTATGAATTACGGTAGACGCCTGCAAAAGCCAATAGAACTTTTGTGCTACCAAGCAGTTAGCCAAACCGTCCTAGGCTTCGCACCGGCCAGTGAGTTGAGTGGTGCGGCAGGCGTAAACTGATTCGTTTTGACGGCCGCTGCGGATCACGAGCGGCTGCGGGAGGACCTTCCATGCGTCGTCTTCTTTTGCTCTCTTTGATCGCGTGCGCGGCGCTGGCGTGGTCGCAGACCGCCGATGAACTGGTCGCGAAGAATCTGCAGGCGAAGGGCGGCCTGGAAAAGATCAAGGCGATCAAGACACTGCGCATGAGTGCCAAGTTGCAACAGGGATCGTTCGTCGCACAGGTGAGCGAGGAGTCCAAGGCGCCCATGATGCTGCGCCAGAACGTGACCATCCAAGGAATGACGCAGATACAGTCGTACGACGGCGCAGTGGGCTGGCAGATCTCGCCGTTCCAGGGACGCAAAGATCCGGAGTTGCTCGGCGAAGACGACCTGAAGGGCTTCGTCGAAGAGGCTGATTTCTACGGTCCCCTGGTGGATGCCAAGGAGAAGGGCAACACGATCGAGTATCTGGGCAAGGACACGGTCGATGGCGACGATGTCTACCGCTTGAAAGTCACCCTCAAGAACGGCGACATCGATTACTACCTGCTCGATCCGGATTCGTATCTCGAGATCCGCGTGGAGCGGCAGCGCTTCATCCGGGGGTCGATGCGCGAAAGCGTTTCCGATCTCGGCGCGTACAAGCAAGTAGCCGGCGTGTATTACCCGTATTCCGTCGCATCCGGGCCCAAGAGCAATCCGAACCAGCGCACCCAGATCACGGTGGAGAAGATCGAGGCGAACGTCCCGATCGACGATGCACAGTTCAAGATGCCCGCGGCGCCGCCGGCGCCGGCACCTCCGAAGCCGGGCGGCGCGAAGCCACCGCAATCATGAAGGCAAAGATTTAAAGAGCAGATCCTTCGTCCGCCGTGCGGACTCAGCGTGACACCAAAGGAATTTGTGATGAAGACTGAACGTGCTCGCAGCATTTGTATTTCGTTCTTCCTGATCCTCTCCACGGCACTCTTCGCTCAACAACCAGTGCGTTACGACGCGGGCACGATCTCCGGCCTGACGGCGCGCAACATCGGTTCGGCAGCGATGAGCGGACGCATTGCCGCGGTGGCCGCGGTCAATGAGAACGGGCGCATCACCGTGTACGCCGGGGCGGCCAGTGGTGGCGTGTGGAAGTCGGTGAACGGTGGCACCGGGTTCCGGCCGGTGTTTGACAGCCAGCCGGTGCAATCCATCGGCGCCATCGCCATCGATCCCGCGAACCACAAGAACGTCTGGGTGGGCACGGGCGAAGGCTGGACGCGCAACAGCGTTTCGATCGGCGAAGGCGTGTTCAAGTCCACCGATGGCGGCGAGAACTGGACGAACGTCGGACTCAAGGACACGGAGCGCATCACCAAGATCCTGGTCGATCCGCAGGATGGCAACACCGTCTACGTGTGCGCGACCGGGCATCTGTGGGACGACAGCAACGAGCGCGGCGTCTACAAGACGGCAGACGGCGGCAAGACGTGGCGCAAGACGCTGGCCGGCGCGAACGCTGCGAGCGGCTGCTCGATGCTGGCGATGAACGCGCAGGAGCCTGGCACCGTGTACGCCGCGATGTGGGACTTCCGGCGCGCGGGTTGGACGTTCCGCTCCGGCGGGCCGGGCAGCGGGTTGTTCAAGTCAACCGATAAGGGCGAGCACTGGACCGAACTCACCTCCGCCAACGCGAAAGGCCTGCCCGACAAACCTTACGGCCGCATCGCGGTCGCAGTGGCGCCGTCGAAGGCGAATGTGGTGTACGCGTTCATCGAATCGGCCAAGAGCGCGCTGTTCCACTCCGACGACGGCGGGCAGAACTGGCAGAAGCTCGACGCCAGCCAGAACATGGTGTGGCGTCCTTTCTATTTCGCGAACCTCATCGTCGATCCGAAAGATGAGAACAAGGTCTTCAAGGTCGATGGGCCGTTGTTGCTGAGCGTGAACGGGGGCAAAAGCTTCAGCGTGGTAGCCGGCTCGGCGCACGGCGATTTTCACGACGTGTGGATCGATCCCACGAATCCGAACGTACTCTTTACCGGCGACGACGGCGGCCTGTGGCGCTCCCTCGACGGCGGCACGCGCTGGGAACACATGATGAACCTGCCGGTGTCGCAGTTCTATCACGTGAGCGTCGACAACCAGAATCCGTACCACGTGTACGGCGGCCTGCAGGACAACAGCTCGTGGGTGGGGGATTCGTCGTATCCCAACGGCGTCTCGAACCAGCGCTGGGAGAACATGTACGGCGGCGACGGTTTCTGGATGTGGGAAGACCCTGCGAGCTCCGACTACATCTATGCCGAGGCACAGGGCGGCGAGATCGGCCGGGTGAATCGCTGGTCGCACGAGGTCCGCGCCATCAAGCCGTATCCGAACTACAACGAGAAGAAGCTGCGCTTCAACTGGAACACGCCCATCCAGGTCAGCCCGACCGACAAGAACACCTTGTACCTCGGCGCGCAGTTCCTGTTCCGGTCGCGCGACCATGGGCAGTCGTGGGCCCGCATCTCGCCCGACCTGACGACGAACGATCCCGAAAAGCAGAAGCAGGAGGAATCGGGCGGCGTCACCATCGACAACTCCGCCGCCGAGATGCACACCACCGTCTACAGCATCAGCGAATCGGCGAAGAACGCGCAGGTGATCTGGGTGGGGACCGATGACGGCAACGTGCAGGTGACGCGCGATGCCGGCAAGACGTGGAGCAACGTCACGGCCAACGTGCGCGGAGTTGAGAAAGCCTCGTGGGTATCGTGGGTCGAGGCGAGCCGTTTCGACGAAGGCACGGCGTACGCGACCTTCGATCGCCACACCTACGGCGACATGAAACCGTATTGCTACAAGACCACGGATTTCGGCCGGACCTGGACAGCGATCCCGCTCACGGGCGTGCGCGGCTATGCACACGTCATTAAGGAAGACACGGTCAACCGCAGCCTGCTGTTCCTGGGCACCGAGTTCGGTCTATGGATCAGTATCGATGGCGGCCAGCGCTGGGCCGGATACCAGGGCAACAACTTCCCGGCCGTGGCGGTGCGCGACATCGTGGTGCATCCGCGCGAGAACGATCTCGTTCTGGCAACGCACGGCCGCGGCATCTGGATCATTGACGACATCACGCCGCTGCGCGCCCTGACGCCGCAGATCATGAGTGCGGAAGCGGCGTTCCTGCCGGTGTCGCCCGCGGTGCAACGCATCGAAGCGAACGGGGGCTGGGCGGATGGCGATAACTCCTACCGCGGCGCCGCCCGTTCCGGCGACGCGTTCATTCCCTACTATCAGCGCTCGCGGCACGTTTTTGGCGACTTGAAGATCGAGATCTTCGACGCGCAGGGCAAGCTGGTGGACACGGTGCCCAGCAGCAAGCATCGCGGCGTGAATCGCGCGACCTGGTCCATGCACATGAAGGCACCCAAGGTGCCGCCGGCGGCGAGTGCGCTGTTCGGTGCGACCACGGGACCGCGCGTGCTTCCGGGGAAGTACACCGTGAAGATGACCAAGGGCGAGCACACGTACACCACGGAGCTGAACGTCGTGCTCGACCCGCGCGTGCCCTACAACGCGATCGACCGCAAGGCACAGTTCGATCTCGCGATGAGGCTCGCGGGCATGCTCAATCACATGAGCTGGGCAGTGGACGCCATCGTCGGCGTGCGTGACGGCGCCATGCAGCGTGCCCAGCGCCTGCCCGCGGACGATCCGCTGCGCCCGCAGCTCGCTGCGCTGGCGGAAGCGGTCGACAAGATCCGCGGACGCATCGTCGCCACGAAAGAGGGCGGCGCCATCACCGGCGAGGAGCGGCTGCGCGAATTCCTCGGCGGACTGTATGGCGACGTGAACGGCTACGACGGCCGGCCGACGGATTCGCAGGTGGCGCGCACCGACGCACTTGGACGTGAATTGGAAGACGTCATCAAAGAGTTCCAGGACCTGGCGGCCAAGCAACTTTCGCCGATCAATACCAGCCTCCAGCAGAAGCAGATGCCGGTGCTCAACGTGGTGAGTGAAGCGGATTGGCGGGCCCAACACAAAGAAGAGCTCGGACAATAAACCAAGCCCAGACTTGCGAGCGAAAAACGTACCTCCTCCGCTGTTGGCGCGAACATTCGCGGGATCCTTCGGCCAAGAAGCAGCCGCAGGATGAGCGGGTTTGATTTTTTTGGCGGCGGCTAGCCGTTGGTCGGTATGTGGAAGTACACGTACTGCTTCGATGCGATGGCGACCCCATCCATCGTCGCCGGACGGAAATGCCACCGCTGCAACGCGGCGAGGACTTTCTCTTCGATCCCGTAACCCAGCTTCTGCCGTACTTGCATGTCGGTGATGTTGCCGGCGACGTCGATCGTGATCTCGATCATCACGTTGCCTTCGACGCCCGGCGGAACGTCACCGCGGCGGATCACGGGATCGTGAAAGACGTCAGGCAGCGCCGGGCGGACATCGTGCCCGGTCACCGGGCCGCTCGCCAGCGAACTGTAAGGTGAACCGGCGCGTTGTGCGCCACCGGGATCATCTACGGGATTCTCGGCCGGGGCTTCGACCTTGGCCACTTCTTGTTTCGCCGCTACCTTCTTCTTATGTGGCAGCGTGACACGCGGCTTGTCTTTCGAGTCGCTTGCCTTCTCGCCACCGAGTCCGTTCTGCGGGAGATAAACGGCGGTGACGGCAGTTCCCCACTCGCCGGCTTTCATCATGGAGGGACTGACAAAGATCGGGCGATGCTCCCAGATCAGGAAACCGAGCACCGCGATGTGCGCGAGCGCGGAGACGAGTTGCGCCGCACCGTGGCGACGCCGGTCTTCGGAGTGAAGCCCGCCGGGCTGAAGCTCGCTGAACATCTTCAGAACAACCCACCTGTTGTCGCTATGTTAGACGATGCCGGAGCTAGAAGGTGTTCTTCGGTTTGGGGCGCGCGTACTGCTCCATGGAAGTGGTCCATTGCAGGAAGCGGCTCAACTGGTGTCGCTCGCGCCACATGAATCCCCAGAATTCCAGGAAGCCGATCTTGTCCATTTTGAGGCCGCAGTAGGTCTCGATACGCCAGCGCAGATAAGGACTACGCCAGGGGGCTAGCCGATGACCGCGCGTGGCCGCCCAGAAGAAGCGCAAGAGCTTACGCATCGCTCGTTATTAGAACACGCAACGCCTGGGCTGGAGCCGGGTTGAGTCAGGTGTGCACCCTATTGACGGAGGTGACGGAAGTAACCAAGCTGCCGAAACTCGCGGCGATGGGCGTACCAGAATTCTCATTTTGAGTCAGACCAAGCTGTTGTACTCTGCTGCTGAATTCCGCAGATTTCTTGTGACCAGGACTACCGTTTCGCCGGCAGTATTGGGGGAATGCGCCATGAAGCATCTCGCGCCTCGTCTGAGCGTTCTTTTTATAGCCATCTTCCTGCTTTGCCCCGTGCTCGCGTTGGGGCGCACGATCCCGAGCGGGTTCAACACGACCCAGCTGCCGCCGAACGACGACGGCTCGGCGGGGCCGATCACGCTGCCGTTCTCGGTCAACTTCTTCGGTACGACGTACACCCAGGTGTACGTGAACAACAACGGCAACCTGACGTTCGGCACCTCATCTTCCGATTACACTCCTGGACCGCTAGCGAATGCCGGCTTGCCGATCATCGCTCCTTTCTTTGCGGACGTTGACACCCAAGGCGCAGGCTCCGGGCTGGCGGCGTATGGGAACGGGACCTTCGCGGGACGGCAGGCGTTCGGGGCGACATGGACGAACGTCGGTTATTACAGCTCGCGAACCGACAAGCTCAACACCTTCCAGGTGATCCTGGTCGAGCGCAACGACGTCGCTACGGGCGCGTTTGACATTTATTTCAACTACGGGCAGATCCAGTGGGAGACCGGCGAAGCTAGCGGCGGCGTCAACGGTCTGGGCGGCACTTCCGCGCGCGCGGGCTTTGCCAACGGCACGGTCTCTTACGAGATCCCCGGGGCCGGCACACCCGGTGCCTACCTCGACAGTGGCACATCGCCGCTGGTGAGCGGGACGAACAACGGTGTTCCGGGCCAGTTCTATTTCCCGGTACGCAACGGTCAGGTGGCACCGGTCATCTCGTCGCTCTCGCCTTCGGGCGTGATCGCCGGCGCCGGCGCAACGAACGTTACGGTATTCGGATCGGGTTTCATCGTCGGCTCCGTCGTCAATGTGAACGGGCAGGCGCGCACTACGCCCACAACCTCACAACAAGGTACCGTCAGTTCGATCGTGGTCCAGCTGACGGCGCAAGAGACGGCTAGCGTCAGCACGCGGAACATCACGGTGAGCAACACGGGGGGGGCGTCGAATTCGGTGCCCTTCTCGGTCGTCACTTCCTTGACCGATACACCTCAGACGGCGCCAACGGTAGTGGACACGCGAACGGCGCAGACCGCTAACACGAACAACTCGCCCAGTACTTCCATGGTGCCGAACTGCGGCTCGCAGTCGACCGCGAGGGGCGCGTGGCTGCGCTACACCGCGCCGGTGGATGGCACGGCCACGTTCGATCTGGCCGGCACTTCGTACGTTTCGCTATTGAGCCTGTGGCGCGCGCCGGTTGCCGGCCAGTATGTACAGGTCGGTTGCGATGCGGGCCAGACGCGTATCGCCCGCAACGGCACGCGTGAGTTCATTGCGCCGAAGACGTCGTTCGGCGTGACCGCGGGCCAGACGATCTTTGTGCTGGTGACGGCGCCGAATGGCGATGGCGGCGGATTGCGCCTGGCGACGGGCTTTGTCGCCTCCTCGCCGGTCCCGCAGGTCGGCTACAACACCATGATGCCGCACGTCGTGACCGGCGGCGGCTATGTGACCAAGCTGACCATCGTGAACATGTCGGGCGCGACGAACAACGTTTCGGTGAATTTCGTCAACGATGCCGGTGTGGTCTCGACGTCGGTCACGCGGACGCTGGCGATCGGCGAGACCATGCGCGTCGCCACCGATGAGGCACAGCGTAACGGCCCCATCGCGTCGCAGTGGGCCTCCATCAACGCGCAAGGACGCATTGCCGCGAACCTGTTCTTCGAGATCAGCGATCAATCGCCGCAGAACAACATCATCAACACGGTCGGGTTCAATGACGATCCCGGGCAGAGCACGCTGACGATACCGGTCGAGTTCGAACCGGGCACGCAGGCGATCCCGGTGGGCCGCACCGTCGGACTGGCGCTGACCAACCCGAACAACGCGACGGCCACGGTGACACTCAAGCTGCGCCAGGGCCAAAGCGGCAACAACGGCGTACAACTCGGCTCTGATGACGTCATCGTGATCCCGCCGTACGGCCACACGGCGCGCGCACTCAATAGCGACTTCTCGGCCGTTCTGCCGAACAGCAACTTCGTCGGGACCATCACGGGAACGGTAACCGGAGTGCCCGGGGTGACAGCAGTTGCACTTGGTGACGACCTGGGTCCGTTCTTCGCAACGCCCTCCATGGCCGGCGGCACGCGACTCATCGTGCCACACATGGTCACCGGCGGCCTAGGAGGCGCGGGCTACGTCACGAAGTTGCTGGTGGTGAACCAAGCCGCGACGACCAACATCATCAACATCACGTACTACGACCAGGCGGGGAACGTGGCCAACACGTTCGGCCTGCCTACGAGCTTCTCGCTGCCGGCGTTCGGCTCCATCCGCATCGCAACGCCTGAACAGGGCCGCTTCGGCACGCTGGTGATCCAGACGGCGCAGATCACCGGCTCGGCTAACCTGGGCGTCAACCTGTTCTTCGAGATCATGGACGGTCCGATCACGCGGCGCGTCATCAACACCGTCGGGTTCAACAACTCGCCGGAAACGGCGGACTTCACGGTGCCGGTCGAAGTGGAACCAGGTTCCCTCGCAGTCCCGGTCGGCCGCACCGTCGGTATGGCACTGGTGAATGCGAACGGCGGCGTGGCGACAGTCGACTTGACCGTCAAGCGCCAGGACGGCACAACGCTGGCAGTCCACCACAAGGCGGTGAACCCGAATTCGCAACTGTTGTTCGACCTGAAGACCGAGTTCTCGGAGATACCGAGCCAGAACTTTGTCGGCGCACTGGTGGTGCACAGCAGCGTGCCAGTATCGGCAATCGTGCTGGAGGACGACCTGGGGCCGTTCTCCGCCATCCCGGTGTTCAACGGGCAACCGTAGCCTTGTGCCTCGTGGCGGGTGGGCCAGCGCGATCTGGCCCACTGCCTGCAAAACCTGGTTTTGTAACCGATCTCGGGAGGTTTGATGTTGCTGCGTTCAGCTCGAAGTTCGTTCCTTGCAGTGCTGTTCCTGATCGCCGGAGTCGCGGCCCAGGAGCGCGCCGCGGTGATCGGGCCGCGCGCGGTGGTACTGAATCCACCGACTGTGAGCACGCCCCAGCCCATGCCGACGCAAGTGATCGGCACGACCTCCGCGCCGCTTGTCTACACGTACAATGCCGGCAATTACGCGACTTCGCAGACCATCACTTCCATCACGCTGACCGGCAGCTCCGCGTCCGAATATGCCATCGTCGGGGGCACGTGCTTCGTCGGCGCCCAGATCACCACGAACGGAACCTGCACGATCAACGTCACCTTCACACCCACAGGAACGGGATTCCGGTTAGCGACGCTCACGGTTGGTGACACGCCGGCGTGCTTCACCGCGTCGTGTCCGACAGTGGCGCAAATGAACGCTACCGGACTGAACCCGGCGCCAGTGCTCAACAGCATCAGCCCGCAGTTCGCCGTAGTGAACACCGGCATGACGGTACGGGTGAACGGGACAAATTTCGTCAACGGCTCGGTGGTCAACTGGAACGGACAGCCGCGCGCCACCCAATTCAGCAGCTCAACGCTGCTTACTGCGCTGCTTTTGGCCAGCGATTTCCCGGCAGCCGGCACCGGCAACGTGAGTGTGACAACGACTGGCACCATCAACGGCAGCAGCACGACGAGTCCGTTGCCCATCACCATCGTGCGCTCCCTGACGGACAACCCAGCCACGGCGCCACCTGTCGCCGATAGCCGGCAGGCGTTGCAGACCGACAGTTCCAGCTCTCCGCCCGCGACCGTTACGCCGACGTGCGGCTCGCACAGCAACGCGCACGGCGCCTGGATGCGCTTTACCGCTCCCGTGACCGGCAACTTCACGATGGACACGACGGGCTCCGCCTTCCAGACGCTGGTCAGCCTGTGGACGGGTAATCCCAATTCGCTGACGCAAGCCGCCTGCGCGGAAGCGAGCGTGCACATCGCGCGCTCGACGGGGCTGCGAACCATCATCCAGCCGAAGCCCTCGGCTCCGGTGACGGCCGGGACCGATATCTGGGCGCTGGTGACGGCGACCAACGGCGACGGCGGGCCCCTGCGCATGGCGCCGGGCTTCGTCGCCGGCTCACCCGTGCCGGGCGCGACCTTCTCGACGATGATGCCGCACATCGTCGCCGGTGGCGGATACGTGACCAAGCTCACGCTCGTCAACCTCTCGGGCGCAAGCAACAACATCAGTGTGAATTTCGTGGACGATGCCGGCAACGTCATCACTTCGGTGACGCGCATGCTGCAAGCCGGCGAGACGATGCGCGTCGCGTCGGACGAGAGTGCGCGCTTCGGTCCATTCGCGATCTTTTGGGCATCGATCAGCGCCCAGGGACGCGTCTCTGCCAACCTGTTCTATGAGATCGCCGACGGCGGTGGGAACATCGTGAACACGGTCGGCTTCAACGACGACTCAGGTAATACGACGTTCACCATCCCGGTCGAGCTGCAGGCGAATACGCAGACCGGTGATATTACTCACACGGTCGGCCTGGCCCTGTCGAATCCCAACAATGTGCAGGTGCAGGTGAGCCTGGCGCTGCGCGACACCAGTGGTTTTCCGCGCGGCACCAGCACTATCAATATCCCGCCCTATGGCCATACGCAGCTTTCGTTGAACTCCGCCTTCCAGGGCCAGATACCGGGCACGAACTTCATCGGCGTGGTGACGGGCTCTACGACTCCGGCCGTGGGCGTCAACGTGGTCGCGCTGGGCGATGACTTCGGTCCGTTCTTCTCTACGCCGCCGCTCACCGGCGGCACGCGCGTCGTCGTGCCGCACATCTTCACCGGCAGTTTCAACGGCGGCTATGTCACCAACCTGACGCTCGTCAACCACACGCTCAGCAGCAATGCCGTCACGGTGAACTACTTCGACTCCAGCGGCCTGCAGGTCGGCTCGACGCCGTACAACATCCCGGCGGGAGCGGCGTTGCGAGTGCCGGGCAACGAAGCCGGCCGCTTTGGCGCCGCCACCGAGCGTTGGGCCGTGGTGACGGGCGCCGGCAACTTCAGCGTGAACTCGTTCTTCGAAGTGCAGGACAACCCAACGAACCACCGCGTGGTCAACACCATCGGCTTCAACAATCCACCGGAGCTGACGGACTTCACCATTCCCGTGGAACTCGAACCGGCGTCGGCGCAGAACAACAATCGCGATCGTACCATCGGGATCGCGTTCGCCAACGCCAACGGCTCTACCGCCAACGTGACCTTGACCTTGTTGAACGCCGACGGCACCACGCTCGGCACGAGCCAGAAGACGATCAACGCGAACAGCCAGTTGTTGCTCAGCCTGACGAGCGAGTTCCAGCTCTCGCTGCCGGGCGGCAATTTCATCGGTGCCCTTGTGGTGCACAGCAACGTACCGGTCGCGGCGGTCGCGCTGCAGGCGGACCAAGGACCGTTCTCCTCGGTACCGGTCGTCAACGGCCATCCTTAGAGGACCCTGCAACCCCGCGCCAGCTGGCAAGTTACGAAGGTCGTGCGGCCGGCCAAGGCTTCGTTGTCGGCCGTGCGTCCCACACTTCGTTCGTAATTGACAATTTCTGTCACCCGACATACGATTCGCCGGATTCACCATTTTTTCAGCTTGTTCCCCCGGGCAAGCATTGCCTTGACATGGGGTTATAGCTACCACTCCAGCTTGACGGGATGGAGACCCGGGTATGTCTCAGCGGCTTGGCGACCTTCTGGTGAAAGAGAAGGTCATCACAGTTGAACAGTTGGAACAGGCGCTGAAAACGCAGAAGGAATCGAGCGGCCGGCTGGGTTCGGTGCTGGTGAAGCTCGGGTTCCTGAGCGATGAAGACGTCACCAACTTCCTTTCCCGCCAGTACGGCGTCCCCGCTATCAATCTTTCGTACTTTGAGATCGACCAGACGGTCGTAAAGCTCATCCCGTTCGAGACCGCGAAGCGCTACCAGATCCTGCCGCTCAGCCGCGTCGGTTCGTCGTTGACCATCGCCATGGTGGACCCGACGAACGTGTTCGCCATGGACGACATCAAGTTCATGACCGGCTTCAACATCGAGCCGGTGGTGGCGAGCGAATCGTCGATCATGGCCGGCATCGACAAGGCCTACGGCGCGTCGCAGGAAGAAGACCTTGAGAAGGTGATGCAGTCCATCCAAGAGGCCGAAGCTGATGTCGAGCTTTCGGCGACGGACGAGGACGAACTCGCGCTTGCCGACCTGGAGAAAGCGGCGGAAGAAGCGCCGATCGTCAAGCTGTGCAACATGATCCTGACGGAAGCGGTGAAGCGCGGCGCCAGCGACATCCACATGGAGCCGTACGAGAAGGAATACCGCGTGCGGTTCCGCATTGACGGCATGCTGCAGGCCATCATGCAGCCGCCCATGAAGCTGAAAGACGCCATCACCAGCCGCATCAAGATCATGGCGAAGCTCGACATCAGCGAGAAGCGGCTGCCGCAGGACGGCCGCATCATGCTGAAGATGAACATCGCCGGCAAGAAGAAGCAGCTCGATTACCGCGTCTCCACGCTGCCCGTGCTCTGGGGCGAGAAGATCGTCATGCGCTTGCTCGATAAGGAGAACCTGCGGCTCGACATGACGAAGCTCGGGTTCGAGCAGGAATCGCTGACCAAGTTCGAGCACGCCATCCTGAAGCCCTTCGGCATGGTGCTGGTCACGGGTCCGACAGGCTCCGGCAAAACGAACACGCTCTACAGCTCCATCGCTCGTCTGAACCAGCCGGACACGAACATCATGACGGCGGAAGACCCGGTCGAGTTCCAGCTCGCCGGCGTCAATCAGGTGCAGATGAAGGAAAGCATCGGGCTGAATTTCGCGGCCGCGCTGCGCTCCTTCCTGCGACAAGATCCGAACATCATCCTGGTGGGCGAGATCCGCGACTTCGAAACGGCCGAGATCGCCATCAAGGCAGCGCTCACCGGACACCTGGTGCTTTCCACACTGCACACCAATGGCGCACCTGAGACCATCAGCCGCCTGATGAACATGGGTATTGAGCCGTTCCTGGTGGCGACCTCGGTCCACATGATCGTGGCGCAGCGCCTGGTACGCCGCGTGTGCGCGGAATGCAAAGAAGAAGTCCAGATGCCGGAGAAAGCGCTCATCGAGAACGGCTATTCGCCGCAGGAAGCCAAGACGGTGAAGATCTACAAAGGCAAGGGCTGCGGCACGTGTAACAGCACCGGCTACAAGGGCCGTTGCGGCCTGTACGAGGTCATGGAAGTCACGGACGAGTTGCGCGAACTGATCCTGGTCGGCGCGTCGGCGCTGGAATTGAAGAAGAAAGCGATCGAGGGGGGCATGATCACGCTGCGGCGCAGCGGCCTGATCAAAGTCATGACCGGACAGACGACGCTGGAAGAAGTGGCGCGCGAGACCGTGCACTAAGAATCCGAGAACCGAGAATTCGTTATGAATGTCACTCTAAGCGATCTCCTGAAGAAGATGCTCGATTTGAGCGGCAGCGACCTGCACATCAGCACGAACTCGCCGCCGCAAGTCCGCGTCCACGGCCACCTGCAGCCGCTCGACATGCCGCCACTCCAGCCTGCCGAGACCAAGCAGCTCTGCTACTCGGTGCTGACCGACGCGCAGAAGCACCGCTTTGAAGAGAACTGGGAACTCGACTTCAGCTTCGGCCTGAAGGGCCTGGCGCGCTTCCGCGGCAATCTGCTGAATCAACGCGGCGCCACGGGCGGAGTCTTCCGCGTGATCCCGTTCGAGATCAAGGGTTTCAACCAGCTTGCTCTCCCAGCGGTCGTGGGCCGGCTCTGCGATAAGCCACGCGGCCTGATCCTCGTCACCGGGCCGACGGGTTCGGGCAAATCGACCACGCTGGCGGCGATGCTCGACAAGATCAACACCGACCGCCACGACCACATGATCACCATCGAAGACCCGATCGAGTTCGTGCACCAGAACAAGAACTGCCTGGTGAACCAGCGCGAGGTCGGCTCTGACACGAAATCCTTCTCCGCCGCCCTGCGCGCCGCGCTCCGCGAAGACCCGGACGTGGTGCTCATCGGCGAGATGCGCGACCTGGAGACCATCGAATCGGCGCTGCGCATCGCCGAGACGGGCCACTTGACCTTCGGCACCCTGCACACGAATTCCGCATCGAGCACCATCAACCGCATCATCGACGTATTCCCGTCGAGCCAGCAATCGCAGATCCGCGCGCAGCTTTCGCTGGTGCTGGAAGGCGTGATGTGCCAAACGCTCATCCCCAAGATCGGCGGCGGGCGCTGCATGGCGATGGAGATCCTGGTGCCCAACGCCGCCGTGCGCAACCTCATCCGCGAAGACAAGATCCACCAGATCTACTCGGCCATGCAGTCGGGCCAGGACAAATTCGGCATGCAGACGTTCAACCAATCGCTGGCGTCGCTGGTGTTCGCCAAGAACATCAGCACCGAGACGGCGTTGCTGCGCTCCTCGATGCCCGATGAGTTGCAGGAGATGATCAACCGCGGCGC
>CAYWSH010000049.1:0-18091 GCA_964460655.1 uncultured Terriglobales bacterium
TGGCGTGCTGTGCTATCGAAATGATCGCTTCTTCGACGGCGCGCTTCGACATCGCGCGCTTCGGTAGCGAAGTGTTCCGCCCGAGCCCGCGGCAGAGCGACCTGATGATCGTGGCCGGCACGGTGACGCTGAAGATGTCGCCCGTGGTGCAGCGCATCTGGGACCAGATGCCCGACCCGAAGTGGTGCATCTCGATGGGTGCATGCTCGTCGGTCGGCGGTCCGTTCAATACCTACGCGGTGCTGCAAGGCGTGGACCGCATCGTGCCCGTGGACGTCTACGTCACCGGTTGTCCGCCGCGTCCCGAGAACCTCTTCTACGCGCTGCTGAAGCTGCAGGACAAGATCGACCAGATGTCGCTGGCGAAGAAGCCCACGGAAGTCCGGCTGCGCGAGGACATGGTGGAGAACTTCAAGCGCCAGGTCATGATCGCGCAGACGCTGCAACCGAAGTAGCCCGGCTTTGACGAAGCACCTGCTTTCCCGCTCCCTCGCAATCCTGCTGCTCACGATGTGGCCTGGATCCGTCGCGGCCCAGAAGCTGCACTTCGATCAGATGAGCCGCGAGGTGATCGAAGCGCGCCTGAAGGAAGTGAAGTTCTACAACCGTGACCGCGAAGCGGAATTGAAGCGGCTGTTCACCGAGGCGGGTTGCCGGGATCACCTCAGCGAGCAAACCGTCACCAGCAGTTCACCGCCGAACCTTGTCTGCATCCTGCCGGGCGAATCGGAGCAGATCATCCTGGTGGGCGCGCACTTCGACCGGATCGAGACGGCGATGCGCAGTTCGATCACGTTCGGCAGCGTTGCGCCGCCATCCGCGGAGTTCGGCCAGGGCGTGGCCGACAATTGGACGGGTGCATCGCTGCTGCCCTCGCTGTTGCAATCGTTGACCAGCGATCCGCGCCATCACACGTACGTCTTCGTGGCATTCACCGACGAAGAGAAGGGAATGGTCGGCTCGCACTTCTACGTCAGCAAACTTAGCGAGGAAGAGAAGCGCAAGATCGATGCCATGGTGAATATCGATACGCTGGGACTCTCGTCCACCAAGGTCTGGGTCTCGCGCTCCGATGTGCGGCTCGCGGCGGCGATCGCGACGGTCGCCAAGGCCATGCAGCTGCCTGTGTTCCGCATGGACGTGGACCAGGTCGGCAATACCGATTCCGCATCCTTTGTCCATGCCAAGGTGCCGGTGATCGACATCCATTCAGTGACGCAGGAGACGCTGCACATTCTGCATTCGCGCGACGACAAGCTGGAGGCGGTGAAGCTCGATGATTACTACGACACGTATCGCCTGGCGGCGGCATTCCTCGCGTACCTCGACAACTTCTCGCGCGATCAGCCCGAACCGCCGATAACGCTGAAGAAGCGGCATTGAAGCTGTGATAATTTTGCGCTATGCCCCGTTTCCGCATCGGCTCGCGCTCCGACCTGCCGCTTCCCAACGAAGCGAAGGAGTTCAACGCCGGCGAGCGCGTCATTTGCGTCGCCAACTGCGGCGGGGTGTGTTCGGCGATGGACAACACGTGCCAGCACCGCGGCGGCCCGCTGGGCCAAGGAGTGGTGATGGAGGGCAAGGTCATCTGTCCGTGGCACGGCTGGGCTTGGGACCTGAAGACCGGCCGCACGCCGCAGTCGTACGAGTTCAGTGTGCCGGTGTTCCCCCTGACCATCGAGGGCGACGACGTGTTCGTTGACCTGTAGCGCGGGTCTCTCGCTGGCTCTTGCCTTTCCGTCTCGCCGCGCTAAAATCCCAGTTCCTCACGGAGGATCCTGATGAAACGCCTGCTGTGTTGCGCCGTTGCGCTGTGCCTTGCGGTCCCGATGTTCGCCGATCAGAAGGTCAAGAAACGTATGTCCGTCGGCGGGAACGGCATCGATTCCACGTCGTACGTCAAGGGCGAGCGCTCGCGCGACGAGATGAACTACGGCCCGATGAGCATGATCACCATCCACCAGTGCGACACGCACAAGACCATCCAGGTGAATGACCAGGCGCGGACCTACATGGTGACGGTGGATTCCGACGCAACGCCGGCTCCCGCAGCGCCCGCAGCCGCAGGTCGTAGCGGCGCTGCACCGAAGGCAGCCGCTCCGGAACAACCCTCGGGCCCGGCACGTCAGGGCGGAACCATCACCATCACGACCAACGTGACGGACACGGGCGAGCGCAAGCAGATGTTCGGCTTCCAGGCACGGCACATCAAGAGCAGCATGCAGTACGAAGCCAGCGCCGACGCGTGCAATCCAGGCAGCGGCAAGATCGACACCGACGGCTGGTACATCGACTTCGCGGAAGGCAATCACAGCTGCATCCATCCGGAGCGGCAGGCACTCCAGGGCAATCCGATGGCGCGCGGGCGCTCGTCGCGGCCCGATTGCGAGGACAAGATCCGTTACACCGGCCCGGGCCTGATGGCGATGACGAGGATGGGTTATCCCGCCGACGTCACGACCACGGTGAGCGGCAAGGATGGGCAGCAGAGTTTCCGCCAGGAGGCGCTCGACATCTCACGCGCCACGCTCGACGCGGCGTTGTTCGAACCGCCCGCCGGCTATCGTGAGGTGAAGAGCTACGGCGAACTGATGGGCATGCCCTCCATGGCGCAGATGATGCGCGACGCCGCCGCCGGTCGCGCGCAGCCTTCGCGCAATGTGTCGCGCGCCCCCGTCATGACGGACGTAGTGCGCGGAGCAGTGGGCACCGGTGAGGTCGGGCCGAAGCAGCCCGGCAAGGTCCGCGTGGGTGTGGTCGCCGTCGCCGACAAGACCAATCACTCGCTCGACGGCGAGAATCTCCGGCGTGCGCTCATCAGCAATCTGACCCGCTTTAACCTCGACGCGGTGCCGGCGAACGGCGGCGGCGACGCCGAGCTCATTGCCGACTGCAAAAAGAAGGAGTGCGACTACATCCTCTACACCGACGTCGCCACGTTGAAGGACGCGAGCGCAGCGAAGAAGGCCGTGGGCGGGATGTTCGGACGCGCGCTGGGCGGGATGGGCGCGGGCAGCGGCGCCGCCAATGAGGCAGCCGGGGCGTTCGAATCGGGCACGGCCTATCGCCTTTTCCGCATCGCCGACACCAGCAATCCAGCGATGCAGGGCGCCGGCACGGGCAAAGGCCAGGCCGCCGACCAGAGCGTGATGCCGACGTTCGACCGCGAATCGCGCGACGTGATGGGCCAGGTGCAGAAGGACGCGATGACGCGGAAGTAGGACCTAACGCAGAGGACGCTGAGGACGCAGAGGATAGAGAGAAAGCAAATCGCCACAGATCTCACGGATGAACACAGATGAGTTTCAGCCTTATCTGTGCCGATCCGTGAAAATCTGTGGCGAAAGTTTTTCTCTGCGTCCTCCGCGTCCTCTGCTTCAGGTGTCAGCCGAGATAGCCGACGAACTTCTTCGCGTCGCTGAAGTTCGGGAAGACTGTCGCCAGGTCTTTGTTCCCCAAATGACGCGTCACGGCTTCGCCCACCACGCGACGGAAGTCGGTGGTCAGCGCCAGATCGCGGCCTTCATACAGTCGGTCTGGGGTGAGGCCGGGCCACTGGCCGTAGACGCGGCCACCCTTCACCGGCCCGCCGAGCACGAACATCACGTTGGCGTGGCCGTGGTCGGTGCCGCGGTTGCCGTTCTCACGCGCGGTGCGGCCGAATTCCGACATCGTGATGACGACGGTGTCTTGCGCCAGGTCGCCCAGGTCGGTCCAGAACGCTGCGATGGACTGCGCGAAGTCGCGCAGCAGGTTGGTGAGCTGCGGCGTCTCGTTCACGTGGTGGTCCCAGCCGCCGATATCGGTGAACGCCACCTCGATACCGAGGTTCGCCTTGATCAGCTGCGCGGTCTGGCGCAGAGCGTCGCCGAAGCGTCCGCGGGGATACTCGGCGCCCGCCGCCGGTGTGTACTGCGACGGATCAGCCGTCCTCAACATCTTCACCGCGTCGAACGTCTCCTGACCCGTGCCGTGCAGCACCGCATCGGCCGACTGGCTGTACATCGCTTCGAACGTGTTCGCGATGGGCTGCGCCTGCGGATTGCGGCCGCCGACGCCGAAGTCAGCGATGTTGTTGATCGCCACTGCCGGCTGTGTGCCGAGCAGGATACGCGGCAGCGCCTGGCCGAGCGCGATGGCGCGGAACGGTGACGATTGTTCGCTCTGGTGCGGACACGCACGGTTCAGCCAGCCGTCTTCCGTGCCCTTGAAGCCCGGCGTGCCCGACTCCATGTAGTCCTGCGCGTCGAAGTGCGAGCGCGTCGTGTCAGGCGAGCCGGCGGCGTGCACGATAGCGAGGTGTTTCGCGTCCCATAACGGCTTCAGCGCCGACATTGATGGATGCAGGCCGAAGAACCCGTCGAGGTCAACGACGGAGTTCTCACCCGAACGCGGGATGGCGATCGTAGGGCGCATCTGGTAGTACGCCGGGTCGCCGTGCGGCACCACGATGTTCAACCCATCGGCCGCGCCGCGCTGAAAGATGACTATCAGCCGCTTCTTGCCGCCACCCGTGGCCGTCGCGCCGTAAGCCGCGCGCGTAAGGAACGACGGCAACGCCGCCGTCCCGACCGCCACCATCGCTCCACCCTTCAGGAAGACTCGCCGTGTGATGCTCATAACCTGACTCCTGACTGCTGACGACTGACTACCGCCGTTGGAATTCCGGTGAACCCAATATCAATCCCGCCACCACGTTGACAGGTGTGTTACGCGGGCCGCCATTCGCAGCGCGCTCTTGCAACTGTTTCTCGATCGTTTCGTGCGTCTGCTTGGAGACGTCTCCCGCCAGCAGCGCATTCTCCAGCACGGGCAGCGCCGCATCGGCCGAGGCCGGTGGCACGCCGTTGAGCACGCGCTGCGGGTCGAATGTCGTTCCCGGCATGCGTCCCGAACTCAACCGCAAGGCGAAGTTCATGCGCGCCAGCAGGGCCGCGCTGTTCACCCACGATTCCGCCTTCATGGAATAGCCGGTAGGCGGCTGCATCTGGTAAAGCGGCATGCCCATTTGGTTCAGCGTGCCGACGAAGGGTTGCGCGTTCGTCACGTCGGCGCCGGTGGCGCGGATGGCCGACGCGACAAACTCCAGCGGCGTCTTGACCTTCGCGCGATACGCGTCCTGCGCCCAGAACTCCGGTGAGTGGAAGAGTGCACGCAGCACCTGTCGGATGTCGCCGTCGGTCTCCTGGTAGGCTCTCGCGAGCCGCTCCACCAGCGCCTTGGATGGTGTGTCGCTGACGAAACGCATCGCCAGCTTGCGCGCGATGAAGTGCGCGGTCGCAGGATGGTGCGCCAGCAGGTGCAGCACTTCACGGCCTTCGTTCTCGCCGTTCTCCTTGATCTCGTGGCCGAGCACGAGCTTCGTACCCGTCTCGTGCATGCGCGGATTGAAGTCGAAGTCGCCACCCTGGCGCGGCTGCCGCAGCGTCCAGCCGGTGAAGACCTTCGCAACCTCGGTGACGTCCTGCTGCGTGTAGCCGCCGTCGACGCCGAGGGTGTGGAGCTCCATTAACTCGCGGCCGTAGTTCTCATTGAGCCCCGCGCGCCGCTGCAGCGGGATCTTCGCCGGAACGCCCGCCGCGGTTGCCGGAGCCTGCCGCTTCTTGGGTTGTGTGCCGAATATCGTTGCCCAAAAGCCGCGCCGCCGACCCATTCCCGCGCGCCGCATCGGGGGGCGCATCGGTGCCCCTGCAGCCGCGTTCGCCGGCGCAGGGAGGTTTCCCTGGCGCTGTGCCTGCAGCGAGTTCGGACCGACGCTCTGCCAGTTGTCGAGATAGAACATCATCGCCGGACTTTTCGCCGTGGCGACCAGCAGGTCTTCGAACTTGCCGAACACATGCGGGCGGATGACGTCGCGCTCGTAGCTCGTGACCATGTAGCGGTCGGCGCCCTTGTTCAGGAACACGTTGAAGTGGTTGAACCAGAAGTCGGTCATCACTTCTTCGAGTTGGCGCTCGCTGTACGCGGCGCGCAACAGCTTCGCCTGTTGCAGTTCACCGCCGACCACGGCTTGCGGATTCACGATCGCCTGCAGCGCCTGGCGCTGCTCCGGCGGGACACTTTGCAGGAACTTCTGGCGGTCTTCCGGCTTCACCTGCGTGACCAGCGCACGTCGCTCTTCGGGAGTCATCTTCAACAGCGCCTGCATGCGCTCCTGGTCGTTCATCGCCATCAGGTCGTCGGCGTTCAGCGCGGCGTTGGCGCGCGCCAGCCGCTGTGCGGACTTCTGCAAGTCCATGTCTTGCGCGGAGGGCGCTGCCTCGCCCGCATTGGCTTTCTTGTCCTGTCGGTCTTCGTAGCGCTGCACGGCGTTTTCCATGACCATGCGCTTCTCGGGATCTTTGGGCAACGGCAGGCGGCCATCGGCGATGGCCTTCACGACTTGCGGCGGCGGAAAGGCCTCGACCATCTGCTGCGAAGTCATAGCCAGGGTCTTGAAGCCGCCGAGCCGCGCGCTGAGCGCGGAATCGTCGATCCGTTCGGGATGCAGCTGCTGCTCGATCCACTCATCCACGCCGACTGCGGCTACGCGCTCGGCGTCGCCCGGACGCGCGCCGAACGTCAGCCGGTTCAGCACATGCACCGCGCGCTTGGATTCATCCATCTGCACGATGACCGGCGTCGCCGGCTTCGCTTCCGCCGCGGTCTTTTTCTTCTTCTTATCGGCGGCGACCAGACAGGTAGCGGAAACGGCAAGAGACACTGCGAGGATGGCAGCGGTGGAACGAGGAAAACGCGTCACAGTAGGACTCCTCGGCGGGGAAGAACACGCCCCCGCGTCCGCGGTGCGGCGGCTCTATTGTGCCTCAACCCGGTGATAAGAAAAAAGTTGCCCGCGTGGGAACCGCATTGCGGTACCTAGAAGGCGGGCTTGCCGGCGAAGGCCATGTCCTTGAGACGAAAGTCCACGGGACCCGGTACGGGCCCCCCGAACGCTGCTAGAGCGAACCAGAGGTCCTCGCCCGCTTTGATGTTTGCGAGAGGCTGGCGCGCAAACTCGAACTCGGCATAACTATCCTGATCACCCACCGAGCGGAACCCGATGGGTTGCAGCACCACCCCGTGAGCACTCAGAGTGGCGCGATCGCGCAGGGTTGCCGGCGTTTGGTTGCGGAACGCCCGCGCTATGTCCAGAGCGTCAGTCGGCAGGTTCGCCTGGTAATGTGCACGAACCACCACCCGGTCCGAAAAGTCTTCGGCTAGATACTTCGCCGCTGCCTCATCGGCGGTGGCTTTGGTTGCATCGTCGAGTGTGTCGTACTTGATCTGCAAATGGTGTAACCGCACCATAGCTTGGCGCACCGGAAGCGCCGACATGATCACGACCGTGTAGGTGACCAACTGGTTCCGCTCTCCCGTGCCCATGTCCGGGCCGCCGATGCCCGTCTGGCGGAGCGTCGTGCGACCCGTGACCGCCGTCTTCGCCCACGGCGAGTTGTGCAGCAACCGCTCGCATTCCTTCTCTGTCCATTGCTGGTACGGCGAGGTGTTCCAGAAGTCTTTGTCGGCGGAGAAAGCGAGTGTGTGACCGAAGAGAACTACCAACAGAACGAGGGATACCTTGCGCATAGTACGTCCCCCTTGTGCATCAGGAACGGTCGGCGATCCGTAGCTTGCAAAGTTTAGTCCCGAGGCCGCCCGCCCTGCGTAATCGGCGGGCTGTGATCCGCGAAATCTGCGGTTTAAGGTTTGGATTTCTCTATGCGGAGTAAACCCGGCCGGCGGTAGTCCGGAAGTTCAGCATCGAGGCCAGTTGATCGATGTCGGTCGGGGCCAGGTTGCAGACCACGCGTTCGTCGAGGAAGGGTGACTGATTGGAGCCGGCGGCGTCGCGCCGCAACTGGACCATCAGGCCGTGGACGACGGCCGGATCGAACTTCTGTGGCGTGATGCGCACGATCTCGGTGACCGCCTCACCCACGCTCATGCCCTCGCGATACGGGCGATCGGTGACCATGGCATCGAACGTATCGGCCACCGCCATGATGCGCGCTGGTAGCGGCGTGTCGTTCATGTGCAGCCGGTCGGGATAGCCGGACCCGTCGGCGCGCTCGTGGTGCCAGCGCACGACGGCGGGGATCATGGGCCAGGGGAACTGTGCGCCGTTCACGATGCGATGCCCGATGGTGGTGTGGTCAGCCATCTCGCGCATCTCGTCAGCATCGAGCTTCGAGGGCTTGCCGAACAGGCGTTTGTCGACCGCGACCTTGCCGATGTCGTGCAGATAGCCCGCCGCGCGAATGCCGGAGACATCGCCCGCTTCCAGTCCCATCGATTGCGCGATAGCGCCGGCGTACTTACCGACGCGCAGCGAGTGGCCGCGCGTGTTCACGTGCTTGATGTCGATGGCGCCGGCGAAGGCTTCCAGCGCCGTATCGTAGAAGTTGTGCATCGAGGCGAGCAGCCGCAGGTTCTCAGCGACGCGCTGCTCAAGCGATTGCGCCAGGCCATGATTGTGCACCGCGATGCTCACATAGTTGGTCAGCAGGCCGAGCGCGGTGACCTCGTCGGTGGTGTACTCGGCGTCGTCGTGCCGGCGGCCGAGCGCGATCGCCCCCACCAAGCGTCCACCGACGCGCAGCGAACTGACGCACTTGAAGAGTTCCGGCGCGAGATTGCCGTTCGCCGTGAAATAGCGGTCGTGCGTGTGTCCGCCGGGTCCGAGCAGGTCAGGCTCGCGCAGCGTGGTCAGCGCGTGGACGTGGCGCGGCAGCAGCGGGATGAGGGCCGGCTCGGGGAAGGCGAAGCCGTGCACCGCGAGTGAATGCAGCAGTGTGGGCCGGTCGCCATAGGCGAACAACGCGCCTTCGCGCGCGCCCACCGCGTCCACGATGGAGCGCAGCATGGTGCGCGACGACGCGCCAAAGTCGCTCTCGCCCGCCAGCACCGGCCCGAGATCGGCCAGCGCCTCAAAGCTGAGCAACAGGCGCCGAAAATTTTCCTTCTTCACCGCCACGTGAAGGCGGGAGAAACACTACAGAGCGAATCCAGCCTACCATGCGCGCAAGCACTGGCCGGGTTGCAATCTAGATGCTCGCTTTCGTAACGCGTGGAGGTAATCGCGCGAGGTTACGTCTACTTCTTTGCCGCGGGCGCAGCCGGCCGCATCCCGACACGCTCCATCGCAAACGGCTTGAGCTTGACTTCCAGACCGGGCGGCGCGACGAGGCTGAGCTGCGCGTGCGTCGCATCGACGAGCTTCAGTTGCCAGTGATTGTCTTCTTCTTCCGAGCCTTTGGCGGTGAATTCCAGATGATCGCCGACTATCTTTGCTTCCTTCACTTCGTCGGCGCCTTCCCGAGCTTCGGCGCTCGTCAGATTGCCTTCCGCATCCGCTTCGATCGAGCCGTGCGTGATGGAGCCGCCCAGCGCGCCCATCCGCAGGTCGAGCTTCAGCGTGATGAAGGTGGTGCCGTTGAACTTTGCTTGCCAGGTCCCGGCAAAGTCCGCGAGCCGCGGCGCGGGCGCCGCCAGCAGCGTGGCGGCGACTACGAACAGAGAAGCGACGACGGCACGAGTAGCGATCTTGTGCATGGCTTTGCTCCTCCCGAAGAACGTTCCGGCCAGGCGTGCTTGCAAGTGACCCGCTGGCTGTGAGATGCGCGGCGGGATGGCTGCCGCTGAGTCGGAATATGACCAAGGTTCATCGCGCCGTGCGATTTCTGTTCTGCTATCATCGCGTGTTTATTTCAAGGCGGCGTGTCGGCTGTGGGCCCGCATCGCCATCCTCTAATACTGCACTAATAATGCATTGCTAAGAAGTCCGCTCCGCGATGGCGCAGATCTTTCACCGCAGTACGACGACCATCTCGCGCTTCACCATCTTTGGCGCGCTCTTTGTCGTGCTGTTCCTGCTATGGGTCGGGGAAGTCGTGCAGCGCTCGCCGTACGTGAACTACATGGGCGTGGCGCAGTCGCAGCCGGTGCCGTTCAGTCATCAGCACCACGTCGGGGGACTCGGGCTGGATTGCCGTTATTGCCACACGTCGGTGGAGAACTCCAGCTTTGCCGGCATCCCGCCGACGAAGACCTGCATGAATTGCCATTCGCAGATCTGGACGACCGCGCCCATGCTCGAACCCGTGCGCGCCAGCTTCCGCACCGGGCAGTCGCTCGAATGGACGCGTATCCACGACCTGCCTGATTTCGTGTACTTCGACCACAGCATTCACATCGCGAAGGGCGTAGGTTGTTCGAGCTGTCACGGCCAGATCGACCGTATGCCACTCACGTATGCCGCGCACACGCTGCAGATGGAGTGGTGCATCGATTGCCATCGCAATCCCGAGAAGGAACTGCGGCCGCGGGAGCAGATATTCAACGTGGAGTACCAGCAGCCACGCGACCAACTGGCGCTCGGCCGCAAGCTGCTGCTGGAGTATCACATTCGCAGTCCGTACGACTTGACGAGCTGTTCGACGTGCCACCGGTGAGTACCGAGTTGCGAGCACCGAGTTGCGAGTGACGAGTTGCGAGTGACGAGTAAGAGGCCTTGAAAGGGCAACGACGGAGCGGCTTTGAAAGGGCGCGGCTTCAGCCGCGCCGCTACGAATCGGGAAGATGAGCGGCTTTAGCCGCTGAGGGATGGGGTTAATGAAGAATGCAAAAAGCCAAATGAAAAATGGACAGTCAGGACCCTCCTCCTGGTTGTCATCCCAGGCCGCAGCGGCCGAGGGGCCTGCTTTTCATTTTGCCTTTTTGCATTTTGCATTGCGCAAATGAGTGACCTGGTCCAAATCGGCGGCTCCTCGCGCTCGACCGACTGGTCCGCCCTGCGCGCGAAACTCGCGCACGCGCGTGGTCCCGTCTATTGGCGGACGCTGGAAGAACTCGCCGATACGCCTGAATTCCGCGCCGAGGTCCGCGCCGAATTCGGCGAGCGCGCCGAAGAGCTCGACGGGCCGAGCCGGCGCGAGTTCCTCAAGCTTGCGTCGGTCACGCTGGCGCTCGCGGGCGTGACGGCGTGCACCAAGCAGCCGCTCGAGCCGATCATCCCGTACGTCAAGCAGCCGGAAGAGCTCACGCTGGGCAAAGCGCTCTACTTCGCCACGGCGATGCCGCTCTCCGGCATCGCGCGGCCGCTGCTGGTGCGCTCGCACGAAGGCCGCCCGACGAAGATCGAAGGCAACGCCGAACATCCGGCGCTGGGCGACACGCGGCGCTGGTCGCTCTATCCCGGCGGCGCGAGCGACGTCTTCTCGCAGGGCTCGCTCTACGACCTCTACGATCCCGAGCGCTCCCAGACCATCCTGCAACTGGGCGAAGTCCGCACCTACGCGAACTTCCTGGGCGCGATGCGCGGCGTGATGAACGCGCAGACGGCGCTGAAGGGCGCGGGTCTGCGCATCCTGACGCCCATCACGACCTCGCCGACGCTCGTCGCGCAGATCAAAGCGCTACAGGCCGCGCTGCCCGAGATGAAGTGGTACTGCTGGGAGCCAGTGAACCGTGACAACGTGAAGCTCGGCGCGCAGCAGGCTTTCGGGCAGATCGTGGAGACGCGCTACTCGATCGCGAATGCGGATCTCGTCGTCTCGCTCGATGCCGATTTCCTGAACAGCGCGTATCCGGATTTCCATCGCCTGACGCGCGAATTCGCCGACCGCCGCGACCCCGACCATCCACGCGGCATGCTGCGCTTCTATTCGATCGGCTCGTCGCCGACGAACACCAGCGCGAAAGCGGACCATGCGACTGGGACACATGCCAGCGATGTCCGCGGATGGTCGTTCCAGCTTCAGCGCCTCGCGATCGGTCCAAACACTTTCATTGATGCTGTTGGTGAGATAGAGCGACAAAGGGTAACGACGGTGGCCACAGCAGCGAAAGAGCTGCGCGAGCGACGTCTCTCGTCATTGATCATTCCCGGCGAGCACCAGCCGCCCGAGGTCCACGCGCTCGCGCACCAGCTCAACGCGACGCTGGGTAATGTCGGCAAGAGCGTCTTCTACTCCGACCCCGTCGAGCCCGAGCCGCATGTCTGCTCGCACGACATCGCCGTCTTGATGGACGACATTCGCGCCAGGCGCGTCGACCTGCTCGTCATCCTCGGCGGCAACCCAGTGTACGATGCACCCGCCGACGCGGGTTTCGCACAGGCCATCGGCAGCGTGCCGCTGCGCGTGCATCTGGGCACGCACTTCAACGAAACGGCCGCACAGTGCCACTGGCATATCCCCGAGGCGCACTACCTGGAATCGTGGAGCGACGCGCGCGCTGCCGACGGCACCGCATGCCTCATCCAGCCGCTCATCGCGCCGCTGTACGGCGGCAAGACCGCACACGAAGTGCTGGCCGCGTTCACCAACACGCCGGATTCGACGAGCTACGACCTCGTCCGCCAATACTGGCAGTTGCAGCATAAAGGTGCAGACTTCGAGAAGTGGTGGCGGCGTGCGCTGCACGATGGGTTCATTGCCGATTCGAAGCCGGCGTTGAAGGCAGTCGCTGCCAAAAACGCGGGCGGGTCGCCCGCGTCCACCCACAATGGGGTAGGGCCGGGCGACTCGTCTGGCCATGTGGCGCCCGCTGCTTCCGGCGGCGAGTACGAGCTCATCTTCCGCCCCGATCCCACGCTCTACGACGGACGCTTCGCCAACAACGCGTGGCTGCAGGAGCTCGACAAGCCGCTTTCGACCATGACGTGGGACAACCCCGCATGGATCAGCGTGCGTGACGCCGAAAAGCTGAAGCTCGAGCAGGGCGACATCGTCGAGATCGCGAGCGGCGGCAGCAAGATGGTCGGCCCGGTCTATGTGCAGCCCGGTCAGCCGGAAGGCAGCGTCACCTTATTCTTAGGCGGTGGACGCGTGCGCGCCGGCCACTCCGGCAACGGCGCCGGCTGGAATGTTTATCCGCTCAGAAGCAACGCTTCGCCGTGGATGGCGCGCGGCTCCGTGCGCAAGACGGGCGAGCGCATGCCGGTGGCCAAGATCCAGCCGCACCAAATGATGGAAGGCCGCGACCTGGTGCGCGTAGCGGCGCTCGAGGAGTACCGCAAGAACCCGAAGTTCGCACAGGAGCGAGTGGAAGCGTCGACGCCGAACGAAACGCTCTACCCGACGTTCGAGTACAAGGGCTACGCCTGGGGCATGGCGATCGACACGAACCGGTGCGTCGGCTGCAACAGCTGCATCGTCGCCTGCCAGGCGGAGAACAACATCCCCGTGGTGGGCAAGAAGCAGGTGCTCTTCCGCCGCGCCATGCACTGGATCCGCGTCGACACCTACTACGAAGGGCTCGACAACCCAAAGATCTACTTCCAGCCGCTGCCGTGCATGCAGTGCGAGAACGCGCCGTGCGAGTACGTGTGCCCGGTGGGCGCCACGGTGCACTCCACCGAGGGCCTGAACGACATGGTCTACAACCGCTGCGTGGGTACGCGGTACTGCTCGGACAACTGCCCGTACAAAGTGCGGCGCTTCAACTTCCTGCTGTACCAGGATTGGTCCACGCCGCAGCTGAAGATGATGCGCAATCCCGACGTGACCGTGCGCTCGCGCGGCGTCATGGAGAAGTGCACCTACTGCGTGCAGCGCATCACGCAGGCGCGCATCGAGGCGGAAAAGGCCGAGCGGCCGGTGCGCGACGGCGAGTTCACCAGTGCCTGCGCGCAGGCGTGCCCAGCCGACGCCATCGTGTTCGGCGACATCAACGACCCGAACAGCCGCGTGCACAAGCTGAAGCACGGGCCGCGCGACTACGGATTGCTGGCCGAATTGGGCACAAGGCCGCGCACGACGTATCTGGCGGGAGTGACGAACCCGAATCCGGAATTGGAGAAAGGATGAGAGTGTCGCGGGCTAAAGCCCGCTCAGATTCTTACGAAGGGCGAGCTAACGCTGAAGCCGTGCCCCTTCGAAGGATTCGAGCGGAAGCCAGAAAGCGTGAGTCGTAGAGCGTAAAAAGCGTACAGCGTACAGCGCATGCAGTACGAAGAACACATGCCGGGCAACATCGAGAGCAAGGCGATCGGGGGCCAGACCATCATCGGCCCCGGCCAGACGTTCGGCTCGATCACCGACAAGATCAGCTCGATCGTGCTGCGTCCCGAGACGCACCTCGGGTGGCTCGCAGCCGTCGGCGCGGCCGGCATGCTGACCATGCTGCTGCTCTACTGCGTGAGCGTGCTGTTCGCGCGCGGCATCGGCATCTGGGGCAACAACATCCCGGTAGGCTGGGGCTTCGACATCATCAACTTCGTGTGGTGGGTCGGCATCGGACACGCGGGCACGCTCATCTCGGCGATCCTGCTGCTGCTCAAGCAGAAGTGGCGCAACTCGATCAACCGCTTCGCCGAAGCGATGACGTTGTTCGCCGTGATGTGCGCCGGCATGTATCCGGCGATGCACCTCGGACGGCCGTGGCTCGCCTATTGGCTGTTCCCGTATCCCAACACCATGGGGCAGTGGCCACAGTTCCGCAGCGCGCTGATGTGGGATGTGTTCGCGGTCTCGACGTACTTCACCGTCTCGCTGCTCTTCTGGTACCAGGGATTGATCCCCGACCTGGCAACGCTGCGTGACCGCGCGCAGACGAAGCTGGGCCAGGTCGTCTACGGCATCCTCGCGATGGGGTGGCGCGGTTCGGTGCGCCATTGGAAGCGCTATGACGCGGCCTATCGGCTGCTGGCCGGCCTGGCGACGCCGCTGGTCATCAGTGTCCACACGGTCGTCAGCTTTGACTTTGCGATCAGCGTGATCCCCGGTTGGCACACCAGCATCTTCCCGCCGTACTTCGTCGCGGGCGCTATCTTCTCCGGGTTTGCGATGGTGCTCGTGCTGGCTATCCCCATCCGCAAGGTCTACGGCCTCGAGGACTTCATCACCATGAAGCACCTCGATAACTCCGCCAAGGTCATGCTTGCCACCGGACTCATGGTGGCGTACGGCTACACGATCGAGACCTTCATCGGCTGGTACGGCAACGACAAGTACGACATGGGCATGTTGTGGGACCGCATGTTCGGCAACTATGGGCTCGGCTACGGTCTGCTCATCCTGTGCAACGTCCTCATCCCGCAAGTGCTGTGGTCACGTCGCGTGCGCGCCAGCACCACGTGGCTCTGGTGTATCAGCATCGTCGTGCTGATCGGGATGTGGCTGGAGCGCTTCATCATCATCGTGCAATCGCTGCACCATGACTTCCTGCCATCGTCGTGGGCCATGTACTACCCCACGCGCTACGACTACGGGACGTTCCTCGGGACGCTCGGCTTCTTCACCTTAGGCATGCTGCTGTTCATCCGCGTGCTGCCGATGATCTCCATCTTCGAGATGCGCGAGCTCCTGCCGGAAGCGCACGTTGAGGTGAGCGAGTGAAGCGCGAGGTGCTCTACGGTCTGCTCGCCGAATTCGACAACCCGCATCACCTGGCGGCGGCCACGTGGGCGGCGCGCAGCCAGGGCTATCGCAAGATGGACGCCTTCGCGCCCTTCGGTATCGACGAGGTCGCGAACGCGCTCGACTTCCCGCGCACCGGCGTGCCGCTGGTCACGTTGCTGGGCGGCATCTGCGGCGGGCTCGGCGGCTTTGCGCTGCAGTACTGGGTCGCGACGATCGCGTACCCGGTGAACATCGGCGGCCGCCCGTTCAACTCCTGGCCGGCGTTCATCGTGATCATGTTCGAGTGCACCATCCTCGGCGCATCGCTCGCCGCCGTCCTGGGCATGCTCGCGCTCAACGGCCTGCCGCAGCCGTATCACCCGCTGTTCGGCGTGCCGCATTTTTCCAAGACCACGAAGGATGGGTTCTTCCTCGCCATCAGCGCGCGCGATCCGCTGTTCGACCGCACCAGGACCGCCGAGTTCCTGGCGATCCTGAACGCGAAGAACGTGACGGAGGTGGTCGATTAACGCGCAACGCCATCCCTTGTCTTGTCATCCCGAGCGCAGCGAGGGATCTGCTGTTTGCCGGCAAGTGCGAAACTGCGAAAGTGCGAAACTGCGGAATTGGCAGCGGTTTTCACTTTCGCGCTTCCGCAATTTCGCACTTTCGCACTCGCTCATCGCGCTCGCGTTGCTCGCTGGCTGTCGCCAGGACATGCACGACCAGCCGCGCTTGAACCCGTTGCGGCGCTCCGATTTCTTTGCCGACCAGCGCGGTTCGCGGCCGTTGGTCGCAGGAACGGTCGCCCGCGGGCAGCTACGTGACGATCCTTATTTCTATAAAGGCGTGACGGGCAAGGACCAGCCGGGCGACGTCATCCCGCTACCCATCACGGCTGATTTCCTCCGCCGTGGACAGGAGCGCTTCAACATCTACTGCACGCCGTGCCATTCGCGCACCGGTGACGGTAACGGCATGATCGTGCAGCGTGGCCTGCGCCATCCGCCGTCGTTCCATTCCGACGCCATCCGCCAGCGCAACGTCGCGCATTACTTCGACGTCATGACCAACGGCTTCGGCGCCATGCTCGACTACTCGCAGCAGATCTCGGTCGAGGACCGCTGGGCCATCGCCGCCTACATCCGGGTGCTGCAATACAGCCAGCATGCGCCGCTGAGCGATGTGCCGGAAGAACTGCGCGGCTCGATCGCCGGTTCGCCGAGCGCGGCCGCTCCGCCGCCGGAGAAGAAACCATGACGACGGCCGCCCACGTCCGCGAAGCCGTCTTCACGCCGCCCGCCGGCATGGTGCGGCTACAACGCGCGGCGCTTGTCGCGGGCATCGTGGGCGCGATCGCGTGCGTGATCGGTGGCATGGTCTATCCGGCGGAGCAGTTCCTGCGCTCCTATCTGCTCGCCTACATGTTCTGGCTGGGGATGACGCTCGGCTGCCTCGCCATCCTGATGCTGACGCACATCACCAGCGCCGAGTGGGGCTATGCCGTGCGCCGCATCTTCGAGGCCGGCGCGCTCAACGTGTTGCCGATGGCGGCCTTCTTCCTGCCCATCGCGGCGGGCGTGCCGCGTCTTTATATATGGGCGCGCCCCGAGGTGCTCGCCAGCGACGCGACCGTCCAGCACCAGCATCCGTACCTCAGCGTGCCCGGCTTTCTCTTCCGCGCACTGCTTTATTTCGTCGTGTGGGGCTTGCTTGCCGTCACGCTGGCCCGCTGGTCACGAAGGCAGGATTCGCCGCCCGACCGCGAGTACCGCATCCGCTACCAGAACTTCAGCGCTGTCGGGCTGATCCTCTACGTCTTCACCATCACGTTCGCTTCTATCGACTGGATGATGTCGCTTACCCCGCACTGGAGGTCGACCATCTACGGCTTCTACGTCGCCGCGGGCCAGGGACTCTCCGGTTTTGCGCTCTGCATCATCGTGGTGGCGGCGCTCATGCGTTACCGGCCGCTGAACGACGTCATCAGCGTCGAGCACGTGCACGACCTGGCGAAGCTGATGTTCGCGTTCGTCATCCTGTGGGCCTACATGGCGTTCTCGCAGGGACTGATCTATTGGGTGGCGAACCTGCCGGAAGAGATCAAGTGGTACTTGGACCGCACGGAAGGCGGCTGGTGGATCGTGGGCCTGGCGTTGCTCGTGCTGCATTTCCTTGTACCGTTCTTCGTGTTGCTCTCGCAGGAGTTCAAGCGCAATGCCCGCCGCATCGCGGTGGTCGCCGGCTGGATGCTGGTGATGCGCTGGGTCGACCTCTACTGGCTCATCATCCCGAGTTTCCCCGACACGCAGGGTCACTTCTCGTTCTCGTGGCTGAGTATCGCCACCACACTCGCGCTCGGTGGGTTCTGGGTGCAGTTGTTCCTGCTGAACCTGCGGCGCGCGCCGCTGGTGCCGCTGCACGATCCCATGCTCTACGAAGTCCTGGGAGGCGAGCATGCGCACTGAGCGCCAGCTGGATCTGCGCACGCTGCTGCTGTTCGTCGCCGGCATGGCGCTGGTCGCCGTGTTGCTGCACCTTACGGTCACCGGCATCTTCGACTACTTCAAGCAACGCTACGCCGCAGCCGATGTGAATCCGAATCCGATGCTGACGGCCGCGCCCGATCGCAAGCCGCCGGAGCCCCGGCTGCAGCCCGACGCGGTCACTGACCTGGCAAACTTTCGCGCGCGCGAAGATGATGTGTTGCTCACTTACGGCTGGGTGGACAAGCCACAGGGCATCGTGCGCATCCCGATCTCGCGTGC
>CAYWSH010000049.1:18191-21661 GCA_964460655.1 uncultured Terriglobales bacterium
CTTACGGCTGGGTGGACAAGCCACAGGGCATCGTGCGCATCCCGATCTCGCGTGCACTGCAACTGGCCGCGACGCGCGGCATTCCAGGGTTGAAGGGAACGCAGGCGACAGTAAAGGAGAAGCCATGAAGCGCGGCTTTTTCTTCAGGATCGCAGCGATGATGGTCGTTAGCGCCTGCGCGTTCGCCCAATTCAAAGAAGAAGACCCCTCCAAGCCCGCCATCCTGCAAGGCATCGGCTTCGACCAGCGGCTGAACTGGCAGGTTCCGGCCGACGCATCGTTCCGCGACGAGAATGGCCGCACCGTGCGCCTCGCGGAGTTCTTCGGCGCGCGCCCCGCGGTCCTCGTCCTCGTTTACTACGCCTGCCCGTCGCTGTGCACGGAGGTCCTGAACGCGACGACGAGCGCGCTACGTGCGGTCAGCTTCGATCCCGGCAAAGAATTCGACGTGGTCGTCATCAGCATCGATCCGCGCGAGCAGCCGCCGCTCGCCGCCGAGAAGAAAGCAAAATACCTGAAGTCTTACGCGCGCTCGGGCACGGACGCGGGCTGGCATTTCCTCACGGGAGACGAAGACCAGATCAGGGCGGTCGCCAGCGCCGTCGGTTTCCGCTATCGCTACGACAAGCTGAACGACCAGTATGTGCACGCGACCGGGATCATGGTGCTGACGCCGCAAGGCCGCGTGTCGCATTACTTCTACGGCGTGGAGTATGCGCCCAAGGACCTGCGGCTGGCGCTGGTGGAAGCGTCGCACAACAAGATCGGCAGCGCGGTCGACCAGATCCTGCTGTTCTGCTACCACTACGACCCGAAACAGGGACGCTACACGCCCGTGATCCTGAACATCGTTCGCGCCGGCGGCGTCCTGACGCTTGCCTCGCTCGGCACCTTCCTGTTCGTGATGTTCCGCCAGGAAGCGCGCGCCAGAAGGAGGTCGGCGGCGTAATGGGCTGGAACTTCCCATTGTTCCCGCAGCAGGCTTCGACGCACGCGGCGCGCGTGGACCACATCTACATCTTCCTGGTCGCGCTCTGCCTCTCGATGGCGATCGCCATCGCGGTCCTCATCATCCTGTTCGCGGTGAAGTATCGCGCCAAGCGGCACCAGGCGGTGCAGATCCACGGTTCGATGGCGCTGGAACTCACGTGGAGCATCATCCCGCTCTTCATCTTCATGTTCATCTTCGCGTGGGGCGCCGACATCTACTTCGACGCCGCCCGCCCGCCGCGCGACGCCGAAGAGGTCGACGTGGTCGCCAAGCAGTGGATGTGGAAGTTCCAGCACATGGACGGCCAGCGCGAGATCAACACGCTGCACGTGCCCGTGGGGCGCAACATCGTGCTCACCATGGTGTCGCAGGACGTGATCCACAGCTTCTTCGTGCCGGCGTTCCGCATCAAGGCCGACGTACTGCCTGGCCGCTACACACGGCTATGGTTCAACGCCACCAAGCCCGGGAGCTATCACCTGTTCTGCGCCGAGTTCTGCGGCACGCAGCACTCCGGCATGATCGGCGAGGTCATCGTGCTGAATCCCGCGGACTACCAGGCGTGGCTGGCGGGCGGCGCCGCGCAGGGTTCGCTGGCACAGAACGGCGAAACGCTCTTCCAGGACCTCGGCTGCGTTACCTGCCATCGCAGTGACGCTACCGGCCGTGGCCCGAGCCTGGTAGGGGTCTACGGCAGCCAGGTGAAGCTGGCAGATGGCCGCACCCTGACAGCCGACGAGAATTACATCCGCGAATCGATCCTCAATTCGACGGCGAAGGTCGTCGCGGGCTATCAGCCCATCATGCCGAACTTTTCGGGGCAGGTGACGGAGGAGAGCGTGATGGCGCTGGTGGCGTACGTACGTTCGCTGAAGCGACCGGCGCAAGCGGCGCCGGAGAGCAAGCCGGCGACAGGGAAGAAGGAGCAATAAGAAGAAGATGACGCCCGAGCGTCAAAACCCGGAGCGCGAGCATTACCTGAACTCGAAGCTCGGCATCGAGTCGTGGCTTTTCACTATCGACCACAAGCGCATCGCGCTCCTGTATCTCGCGACCATCACGCTCTTCTTCTTCCTGGGCGGCTTCTACGCGCTGCTCATCCGCCTGGAGCTGCTCACGCCGCCGGGGGACCTGGTCACGGCGGATACGTACAACAAGCTCTTTACCATGCACGCCATCACCATGGTCTGGTGGTTCCTGATCCCCTCGATCCCCGGCGTGCTCGGCAATTTCCTGGTGCCGATGATGATCGGCGCCAGGGACATGGCGTTCCCGCGCATCAACCTCGCCAGCTATTACCTCTTCCTGCTGAGCGGCTTGATGCTCATCTGGGGGACGCTGAACGGCGGGCTCGACACCGGCTGGACGTTCTACGTCCCGCTCAGTTCCGGGTACGTGAACACCCAGGTCGTGATGATGGCGATGGCCATCTTCGTGAACGGCTTCAGTTCGATCTTCACCGGGTTGAACTTCATCGTCACGGTGCACCGCCTGCGCGCGCCGGGGCTCACGTGGAGCAAGCTGCCGCTCTTCATCTGGGCGAACTACGCGACCGCGCTCATCATGATCCTGGCGACGCCGGTGCTCGCCATCACGCTGCTGCTGGTCGGCGTCGAGCGACTGTTCCACATCGGCCTGTTCGACCCGAAGCTCGGTGGCGATCCGTTGCTCTTTCAGCACCTGTTCTGGTTCTATTCGCACCCGGCGGTCTACATCATGATCCTGCCGGCGATGGGTGTGACGAGCGAAGTCATCACCTGTTTCGCGCGCAAGCGCATCTTTGGCTACAACTTCATCGCCGCTTCCAGCGTGGCCATCGCCGCGCTCGGCTTCCTGGTGTGGGCGCACCACATGTTCGTCGCCGGCATGTCGGTGTACGCGTCGCTCATCTTCTCGCTGCTGAGTTATCTCGTGGCTGTGCCCTCGGCCATCAAGGTGTTCAACTGGACGGCCACGCTCTACAAGGGCTCAGTGCACTACGACACGCCCATGCTCTATGCGCTCGGCTTCATCGGCCTGTTCACCATGGGCGGACTCACGGGTCTGTTCCTGGCTGCTCTGGGGCTCGACGTACACGTGACCGACACGTACTTCATCGTGGCGCACTTCCACTACATCATGGTGGGCGGCGCGGTGATGGGCTACATGGCGGGCATCCACTTCTGGTGGCCGAAGATGAGCGGACGTCTGTATCCGGAATTCTGGGCGAAGCTCGCGGCGCTCATCACTTTCATCGGCTTCAACCTGACGTTCTTCCCGCAGTTCATCCTCGGCTATCTCGGCATGCCGCGGCGCTACTGGGCGTATCCACCGGAGTACCAGATCCTGCACGTGCTCTCCAGCGCCGGTGCGTCGATCCTCGGCGTCGGTTACGTATTGCCGCTCGTCTACATGGCATGGTCCATCAGGTATGGTCCGGTCGCGGGCCCGAATCCGTGGAATGCTGTCGGGCTCGAGTGGCAGACGCCTTCGCCGCCGC
>CAYWSH010000050.1:0-21602 GCA_964460655.1 uncultured Terriglobales bacterium
ACCCCCGTTGGAAACTACTCCACCGTCACCGACTTGGCGAGGTTGCGCGGCTGGTCCACGTCCGTGCCGCGCTCGACCGCGACGTGATAGGACAGCAGCTGCATCGGGATGGTGGAGACCACCGGCGCGGCGATCTCGCCGCATTCGGGCAGCACGAGCAGGTGGCCGAGGTCGGCTTGCACCTTCACGCCGGCATCGACGAACAGGTAGAGCTCGCCGCCGCGCGCGCGCACTTCCTCCATGTTCGACATCAGCTTGTCGACGAGGTGGTCGTTCGGCGCGACCGCGATCACCGGCATCTCGGCATCGACCAGCGCCAGCGGGCCGTGCTTGAGTTCGCCGGCCGCGTAGGCCTCGGCGTGGATGTAGGAGATCTCCTTGAGCTTGAGCGCACCTTCCATCGCGACCGGCCAATGCGTGCCGCGACCGAGGAACAGCGCGTGCTGCTTGTCGACGAAATGTTCGGCGATGCGCTGGATCTGCGGATCAAGCTTGAGCGTCTCGGTGACCAGACCCGGCAGCTGCTCGAGCTGGCGCACGCCGTCGAGGTAGCGCGCCTCGTCCAGGCCTTTCACGCGCGCAAGTTCCAGCGCGAACAGCGCGAGCGCGACGAGCTGGGTGGTGAAGGCCTTGGTCGAGGCCACGCCGATCTCCGGGCCCGCGCGCGTCATCAGCACAAGCTCCGACTCGCGCACGATCGAGGATTCGGGGACGTTGCAGATCGCCATCCGCGCGACGTAGTTGCGTTGCTTGGCCATCTTGATCGCGGCGAGCGTGTCGGCAGTTTCGCCCGACTGCGAGATCGACAGGAACAGCGTGCCGTCCTGCACGACCGGGTTGCGGTAGCGGTATTCGCTGGCGATCTCCGCCGTGCACGGAATCCCCGCCAGCGATTCGATCCAGTAGCGCGCGACCAGGCCGGCGTGATAACTCGTGCCGCAGGCGATGATGTGCACGGCTTTCGTCATCGACAGCAGTTCGGCTGCCGCGACGCCGAAGATCTGGGTGAGGATGCGTCCGCCGGCGATGCGACCTTCGAGCGTGTCGGCGAGCGCCTGCGGCTGCTCGTGGATCTCCTTGAGCATGAAGTGGCGGAATTCGCCTTTCTCGATCGCGCCGGAGATGAAGTGCGATTCCTTGATCGGACGCTGCACCGGCTTGCCGTCGAGGTCGAACACGCGCAGGCGGTCTTCGGTGATCTCCGCGATGTCGCCTTCGTTGAGATAGATGAAGCGGCGCGTGAGCGGCAGCAGCGCGTGGATGTCCGAAGCGAGGTACTGTTCGCCCTCGCCCAGGCCCGCGACCAGCGGCGAGCCCAGCCGCGCGCCGAGCAGGCGCCCGGGTTCACGCGCCGACATGACCGCGAGCGCGTAGGCGCCGTGCAGACGCGGCAACACGATGCGCAGGGCTTCGAGCAGGTCCTTGCCCTGCCGCTGCTGGTGCTCAATCAGGTGCGCGATGACTTCGGTGTCGGTCTGCGAGGCGAACACGTAGCCCTGCGCGATCAGCTCGGCACGCAGCTCCGCGTGGTTCTCGATGATGCCGTTGTGCACCACCGATACCTGGCCCGAGACGTGCGGGTGCGCGTTGTCGGTGTTGGGTATGCCGTGCGTGGCCCAGCGCGTGTGCGCGATCCCCGAATGGCCGGCGACGGGTTGCGCCTCCTGCAGCACCTCCAGATCGCGCACCTTGCCTTTCGCGCGCAGGCGTTCGACGTCGCCGTTCGCGCCGAGCACGGCGATGCCGGCCGAGTCGTAGCCGCGGTATTCGAGCGCCTTCAGCCCGGCGATGAGGTGGCCGACGACGTCGCGCCGCGCGCTGATCCCGACGATTCCGCACATGAGCCTGTTTCCTGAGGATGCGGGCTCGCGGCCCGGATGTGGATTCTAGCTGCTGGAATGTTCAGCCGGTCTGGGTGGGTGTCCGGCGGACGGCCGCGGACGCCCGGACAGTGCGCGGATGCCGCGCAAACGCTTGATTCGCAAGGTTCGCAACGCTGGCACGGATCGTGCTCAAACGCCTGCAATCGAACCTGCGCGAGTCCCCATGTCCGGCATCACTCCCATTCGCGGCCACGCCTCCGAATCGCGCAGCGGCATCCGCGACACTTCCGCGCAGGATATCGCGCGCACACCGCCGCCGCAGCGCTCGCGTGCGCGCTGGCTGTGGATCGCCGGAGTCGTCGCGCTGGTCGCGGTGCTCGGATTCATCGCACGCGGCTGGTTGTCGGGCGAGCGCTCGGTGGACGGCGCGCGCGTTCGCATCGCGACCGTGACGCGCGGCCCGCTGGTGCGCGACATCGTCGCCGACGGCAGCGTGATCTCCGCGAATAGCCCGACCCTGTACGCGATCGCGGCCGGCATCGTGAATCTGAATGTGGTTGCCGGCGATGCGGTGAAGAAAGGCCAGCCGCTCGCGACCGTCGACAGCCCCGAACTCGTCAGCCGCCTCGCGCAGGAACAGGCCAGCCTGTCGAGCGCGCAGGCCGAAGTCGGACGCGCCGAACTCAACGTGCGCATGCAGACTTCCGCCGCGCAGAAGCTGTTGGACCAGGCGCAGGTCGATCGCCAGGCGGCCGCGCGCGAACTAGAACGCATGCAGCGCGCCTATTCGCTGGGTGCGGTCGCGCAAGTCGAAGTGTTGCGCGCGCAGGACAACGTCGCCAAAGCCGACATCGCGCTCGCGCACGCACGCCAGGACCGCGGCCTGCAGATCGACACCGCCGGATTCGACCTGCAGACCAAGCGCCAGCTCGCCGATCGCCAGCGCGCGGTCGTCGCCGAACTGCAGCGCCAGGTCGATGCGCTCACGATCCGCTCGCCGGTTGAGGGCCAGGTCGGGCAGGTGCTGGTCGCGCAGCGCGCGAACGTCGCTGCGAACGCGCCGGTACTCAGCGTCGTCGATCTTTCCCAGCTCGTGCTCGAGATCAAGGTGCCGGAGAGCTTCGCGCGCGATCTGGCGATCGGCATGCCCGCGCAGATCAGCGGCGGCGGCAGCAGCTTCGATGGACAGGTCAGCGCGGTCGCGCCCGAAGTGGTCGGCGGCGAAGTCACGGCGCGCCTGCGCTTCGCCGGCCCGAAACCCGCGGGGCTGCGCCAGAACCAGCGCCTGTCGGCACGCATCGTGCTCGACCGCAAGGCCGACGCGATCCAGGTCGAACGCGGATCCTTCGTCGACAGCGACGGCGGACGCTCGGCGTGGTTCGTGAGCGGCAGCAGCGCGGAACGGCGTCCGATCCGGATCGGCACGACCTCGCTGGACGCGGTGGAACTCCTCGAAGGCGCGCAACCGGGCGATCGCATCGTGGTTTCCGGCAGCGAGCAGTTCGGCGACGCCAAGCGCGTGCGCATCAGCAATTGAATTTTCCCGGGAACCCATTCCCCTCGTCTACCTACCCAACGATCGCAAACGGAGCCGCCATGCTTTCCATGCACCAGATATCCAAGATCTACCGCACCGAACTCGTCGAAACCCACGCGCTGCGCGCGCTCGACCTGGAGGTGCGCGAGGGCGAGTTCGTCGCGGTCACCGGACCGTCGGGTTCGGGCAAGACCACCTTCCTCAACATCGCCGGCCTGCTGGAGACCTTCAGCGGCGGGCGCTATCAACTCGACGGCGTGGACGTGAGCACGCTCGACGACGACGCGCGCTCGAAGCTGCGCAACCAGAAGATCGGCTTCATCTTCCAGAGCTTCAACCTGATCCCCGACCTGAACCTGTTCGACAACGCCGACGTGCCGCTGCGCTACCGCGGCATGCCCGCGGCCGAGCGCAAGCGCCGCATCGAGGAAGCCCTGGGTCGCGTCGGTCTGGGCTCGCGCATGAAGCACTACCCGGCCGAACTCTCCGGCGGCCAGCAGCAGCGCGCCGCGATCGCGCGCGCGCTCGCCGGCAGCCCGCGCCTGCTGCTCGCCGACGAGCCCACCGGCAACCTCGATTCGCAGATGGCGCGCGGCGTGATGGAACTGCTCGAGGAAATCAACGAGCAGGGCACGACCATCGTGCTCGTCACCCACGACCCGGAACTGGCCGCGCGCGCGCAGCGCAACGTGCACATCGTCGACGGCATGGCCACCGACCTGAGCGCCGAGGCGCCAGTCCTGCGTCCGCGCGAGCACGCGGCGAACGCTTCCGCGACGACCCACGCCTGAGGCGCCACCATGTTCGGCTACTACTTCGATCTCGCGCTGCGCAGCTTCCGCCGCAACCGCACACTGACCGCGCTGATGGTGTTCGCGATCGCGCTGGGCATCGGCGCGGCGATGACCACGCTCACCGTGTTCCACGTGCTGTCCGGCGATCCGATCCCCGCGAAGAGTTCGCAGCTGTTCTACGTGCAGATGGATCCGGAAGGCAAGAACGGCTACACGCCCGGCGGTGATCCGGAAGACCAGATGACGCGCTACGACTCCGAGGCGCTGCTGCGCGAGCACCGCGGAGACCGCCAGGCGCTGATGTCCGCGGGCGGGGTCGCGGTCGAGCCGACGAAATCCGGCTTGACGCCGTTCGGCGCCGAATCGCGCTACACCTCGGCCGATTTCTTCGCGATGTTCGATGTGCCTTTCCTCTACGGCCAGCCCTGGGGCGCCAAGGAGGACGACGCGCGCGCACGCGTCGCGGTGATCTCCAAATCGCTCAACGACAAGCTGTTCGATGGCGCCAACCCCGTCGGCAAGACCGTCCGCTTCAACCAGAAGGATTTCCAGGTCATCGGCGTGCTCGCCGACTGGCGGCCGAACCCGCGCTTCTACGATCTGACCAACACGCGTTACGGCGACACCGAGCAGGTATTCCTGCCGTTCTCCACCTCGCGCGACCTCAAGCTCGGCAGCAGCGGCAACATGAACTGCTGGAGCGACAACAAGGATCCGGACGGCTCCACCGGACTGAACGCGCCCTGCGCCTGGGTGCAGTACTGGGTGCAGCTCGACAGCGCCGCGAAAGTCGCCGCGTACAAACGCTATCTCGACAACTATTCCGACCTGCAGCGCAAAGCCGGTCGTTTCGTACGGCCGACCAACACGCGCCTGAGCAGCGTGATGACCTGGCTGGACCACAACAAGGTCGTCCCCTCCGACGTGAAGCTGCAGATGTGGCTGGCCTTCGGTTTCCTGCTGGTCTGCCTGCTCAACACCGTCGGTCTGTTGCTCGCGAAATTCCTGCGCCGCTCGTCCGAGATCGGCGTGCGTCGCGCGCTGGGCGCGTCCAAGGGCGCGATCTTCGCGCAGTACATGGTCGAGGCCGGCGCGATCGGCCTCGCCGGCGGCGTGCTCGGGCTCGGACTCGCCGAACTCGGCCTGTGGGCGGTGCGTCAACAGCCTGCGGATTACGCCTCGCTCGCGAAACTCGATCCGCTGATGCTGGGGACCACGTTCGCGCTCGCGATCGTCGCAAGCCTGGTCGCGGGAATCCTGCCGGCATGGCGCGCGATGCAGGTCGTTCCCGCCATGCAGCTCAAAAGTCAGTGAGGAACATCATGGATATCCGCCCCATTCTCTCTACGTTGAGCCGGCACAAGACCGCGGCGGCGCTGATCGTGCTGGAGATCGCGCTCTCCTGCGCGATCATCTGCAACGCGCTGTTCCTGATCGGCCAGCGGCTCGACCGCATGCACCGCCCGACCGGCCTCGCCGAGGATCAGATCGTGCGCATCGCGGTCAGCGGTATCGCCAAGGACGAGGAGGCGATGGCGACCACGCGCGCCGACCTCGCAGCACTGCGCGCGATCCCCGGCGTGCAGTCGGTCGCGTCGACGAACGAGGTGCCGTTCGGCAATTCCTCGTGGAACAGCTCGGTGCAGCTTGCCAAGGACCAGACGCACTCGAATCTTAATGCGACGAACTACCTCGGCGACATCAGCCTGTTCGACACCCTGGGCCTGAAGCTCGTCGCCGGCCGCAAGTTCCAGCCCGACGAATTCATCGACTTCAAGGCGCTCACCGCGCCGGACAGCAAGGTCGGCATCCCGGCCGCGATCCTCTCGCGCGTCACCGCCGAAAAACTCTTCCCCGGCCAGAACGCGGTCGGCAAGGACATCTACGCCTGGGGCGACAAGCCCATCCGCGTCGTCGGCGTGGTCGAACACATGGTGCGCCCGCGCGACAACGGTCCGCAGGGCGAGTACGAATACGCGATGATGTTCCCGGTGAACATGCCCTACGGCAACGGCGGCGGCTATCTGCTGCGCACCGCGCCCGAGCGCCGCGAGGAAGTGCTCAAGGCTGCGCGCAAGGTGCTCGAGCACAGCGGCCCGACCCGCATCATCGACCCGGACAACGTGGTCACGCTCGAGAAGATGCGCGGCGACTACTACCGCCAGGACCGTTCGATGGCCTGGCTGCTGGTGACCGTCTGCATCGCCCTGCTGGTGGTGACCGCGCTGGGAATCGTGGGCCTGGCAAGCTTCTGGGTGCAGCAGCGCACCAGGCAGATCGGCGTGCGCCGCGCGCTGGGCGCGACGCGCAAGCAGATCCTGCGCTATTTCCAGACCGAGAACTTCCTGCTCGCGACACTCGGCATCGCAATCGGCATGGGCCTGGCATACGCGATCAACGGGTTGTTGATGACACACTACGAGCTGCCACGCCTGCCGCTGCTCTACCTGCCGCTGGGCGCGCTCGCGCTGTGGATGCTCGGACAGCTCGCGGTGTTCGCGCCGGCCTGGCGCGCTGCGGCAGTGCCACCGGCAGTCGCCACGCGCAGCGTGTAAGGCATAGGGCGAGACGACGTCGGCATCGGCTAAGCTGGTCGCCATGCCGACAATCCTGGTCATCGACGACAACCCCGCGGTGGCGGTGGCGCTGGAGCTGCTGTTCTCGCTGCACGACATCCGCACGCGCAGCGCGGCCTCGCCGCAGGCGGGACTCGCGCTGCTCGGGCGCGAGCGCGTGGACCTCGTCGTGCAGGACATGAACTTCAGCGTGGACACGACCTCGGGCGAGGAAGGCGAAGCCCTTTTCCGCGCGATCCGGCAACGCCATCCCGACCTGCCGCTGATCCTGCTGACCGCATGGACGCATCTGTCGGCGGCGGTCGATCTGGTCAAGGCCGGCGCCGCAGACTATCTCGCCAAGCCCTGGGACGACGCCAAGCTCGTTGCGACGGTGCGCAACCTGCTCGAACTCGGCCAGGCCAACCGCGAGCTCGCGCGACATCACGATCGCGAGCGCCGGCTGCGTCGCGAACTCGTCGAACGGTACGACCTTCGTGACTACGTGTTCGCCGATCCGGCGACCGAGCGCGTCGTCGCGCTCGCCTGCCAGGTCGCGCGCGCCGACGTGCCGGTGCTGATCAGCGGCGCGAACGGCAGCGGCAAGGAAGGCATCGCCGAGATCGTGCAGGCGAACTCGGCGGTCAAGGATGGTCCCTTCGTCACGCTCAACTGCGGTGCGCTGCCGAGCGAACTGATCGAGGCCGAACTGTTCGGCGCGGATGCAGGCGCCTATACCGGCGCGAACAAGCCGCGCGAAGGCAAGTTCGAGGCGGCCGACGGCGGCACGCTGCTGCTCGACGAGATCGGCAACCTGCCGCCGGCCGGCCAGATGAAACTGCTGCGCGTGCTGGAAACCGGAAAATTCTCGCGGCTCGGCAGCAACCGCGAAAAGCAGGTGCGCGTACGCGTGATCAGCGCGACGAATGCGGACATTCCGGCGATGATCCGCGCCGGCACGTTCCGCGAGGACCTTTACTATCGCCTCAACGTGATCCAGATCCACGTGCCGACGCTGGCCGAGCGGCCGGCCGATATCGTGCCGCTGGCGGAACGTTTTCTGCCTTCAAACAAACAACTTTCGCCGCAGGCGCTGGAAGCGCTGCGCGCGTATGCGTGGCCCGGCAACGTGCGCGAGCTCAAGAACGCGATGCAGCGCGCCGCGCTGCTCGCGAAGGACGAGGTCATAGGCGTCACGGACCTAGGCTTGCCCGCGACCGCCGCATCGGGCAACGCGGTCGAGAGCGAACCCGAACCCGATCGCGCTACGATCGAGGCCGCGCTCGCGCGCGCCGGAGGCGTGATCGCGCAGGCCGCAGCCGAGCTCGGCTTCAGCCGCCAGGCCCTGTACCGCCGCATGGAGCGGCTGGGCATCTCGCGCGGTTGAGCCGCGCAAGATCGCGATGAACACATCTCGCCGCATTTCGCTCGCCGGCCGCTACGCGTCGAGCGTCGGCATACTGTTGCTCGTCGCGATCGCGCTGGCCCTCGCGTTGCAGCGCTGGCTGGACGACGTCTGGCTTGCCGGCGCGATCGCGGCGCTCATCATGATTCCCGCGACGGCGTGGATCGCGCGGCGACGCCTCGCGCCGGTGCTCTCGCTGTTCCGCGCGCTCGGCGGCACGGTCAGCAGCTATCGCGACGGCGATTTCAGCTTCGGCCTGTCGTGGCCGCGCAACGACGAGATCGGCGACCTAGTCGCCGCGCACAACGAACTTGGCGGCACGCTGCGCGACCAGCGGCAGGCGCTGGTGCAGCGCGAGCTGTTGCTCGACACGATGGTGCAGAACACGCCGGTTGCGATGCTGCTCGTCGACGGCAGCGAGCGCATCGCCTACGCGAACCTCGCCGCGCGCAAACTGCTCGGCGAAGGCCGCCGGCTCGAGGGCCATGCGCTCGAGGAGTTGCTGCAGCACGCGCCCGAGGCGCTGCGCGAAGCCGTCGAGCGCGGCGGAGACGGCCTGTTCGCGATCGGCACGGAAGACGACGAGCAGATCTTCCATCTCGCGCGACGCGGTTTTCGCCTCAACGGCCGGCGCCACGAACTGTTCCTGCTGCGCCACCTCACCGCCGAGCTGCGGCGGCAGGAAGTGCAGACCTGGAAGAAGGTGATCCGCGTGATCAGCCACGAGCTCAACAATTCGCTCGCGCCGATCGCCTCGCTCGCGCATTCGGGCGCCGAGCTCGTTCGCCGCGGCCGCACCGACCAGCTCGACACCGTGTTCGCGACGATCGAGGAACGCGCGCGGCACCTGGAAGGCTTCATCCGCGGCTATGCGCATTTCGCCAAGTTGCCCGCGCCGCGCGTCGAGACGGTGCCTTGGGGCGCGTTCTGCGAGCGCCTGCGCAGCCAGATCGGCTTCGCGCTCGACGGCCCGCTGCCGGACAAGGCCGGGCGCTTCGATGCGGCGCAACTCGAGCAGGCACTGCTGAACCTGCTCAAGAACGCGCACGAGTCCGGCTCGAAACCCGGAGACGTCAGCCTGCGCGTGCGCCGCCTGCCCGAATCGTTGCGCATCGAGGTCAACGACCGCGGCAGCGGCATGAACGATGCGGTGCTCGCGAACGCGCTGGTTCCGTTCTATTCGACCAAGCGCAGCGGCACGGGCCTGGGGCTGGCGCTCGCGAGAGAGATCGCCGAAGCACACGGCGGTCGCATCGCGCTGTCGAATCGCGAGGGCGGCGGACTCAGCGTGACGCTGGTGATCCCGGATTGAAGCGCCGGCTCAGGATTCAGTTTTCTTCGCAGGGCGTTGCCAGCCGCGCACGTTGGTCTGCCGGCCGCGCGCGACGCCCAGCGTGTCCGCGGGTACGTCGCTGGTGATCGTCGAGCCCGCACCCACCGTCGCGCCCTCGCCGAGTTCCACCGGCGCGACCAGCGCGGTGTTCGAACCGACGAAGACGTCGTCGCCGATTTTCGTCTCGTGCTTGTTCACGCCATCGTAGTTGCAGGTGATCGTGCCCGCACCGATGTTGACGCGATCGCCGATCGTCGAATCGCCGAGGTAAGTCAGGTGGTTGGCCTTGGAACCGCGACCCATGCGGATCTTCTTGGTCTCGACGAAATTGCCCAGGTGCGCGCCTTCGGCGAGCTCGGTGCCAGGACGCAAGCGCGCGTAGGGCCCGATCCGGCAGTCCGCGGCGATGCGCGCGCCGGCGATGTCGCAGTGCGCGGCGATCACCGTGCCCGCGCCGATGCTCACATCCTTGAGCCGGCAGAACGGTCCGATCCGCACGTCGTCGCCGAGCACGACTTCGCCTTCGAGGATCACATCCACGTCGATGGACACGTCGCGCCCGGCGAACACGGTGCCGCGCTGGTCGAAACGCGAAGGATCGGCGAAACGCACGCCCGCGAGCGCGAGCGTCTTCGCGGCGCGCAGCTGGTATTCGCGTTCGAGCCGCGCGAGTTGCCAGGCGTCGTTCGCGCCCTCCACCTCGATCGGATCCTCGCAAACGGCGATCGCGGCGGGCTCGCCTTCCGCCGCGGCCATCGCGAACACGTCGGTGAGGTAGAACTCGCCCTGCGCATTGTCACTGCGCAGCGCGGCGAGCCAGCCGCGCAGGCGCTTCGCATCGGCGGCAACGATGCCGGAATTGATCGTACCGATCGCGCGTTGCGTGGCATTCGCGTCCTTGTGCTCGACTATCGCCGCAACGCGACCGGCCGCATCACGTACGACGCGGCCGTAACCAGTCGGATCGGCCGGTTCGGCCACGAGCACCGCGAGCGCGCCCTCCGCGTTGAGCAGTCCATGCAGGGTGTCGGCGCCGATCAGCGGCACGTCGGCGTAAAGCACGAGCACGCGCGCAGCATCGGGGACGTTCGGCATCGCCTGCTGCACGGCATGGCCGGTGCCGAGTTGCTGCGCCTGCTCGGCCCAGATCAATTCGGGTTGGTCCGCAAACGCGCCACGCACCTGTGCACCGCCGTGCCCATACACGACGTGGATGTCGGCCGCACCGAGCGCGCGCGCGACATCGATCACGTGCGCGAGCATCGGCCGTCCCGCGATCGGTTGCAGCACCTTGGGCAGCGCGGACTTCATGCGCTTGCCCTCGCCGGCGGCGAGGATGACCACGTGCAGTGCAGGCATCATGCGGACCCCGATTGCGGTATCACGCGCAAGAAAATCCCCGCGTTTCCGCGATAATGGCAGCAGCGCGGACGCGGCACCAGCCCATGCCTGAAATCGAGAACGCCCCCGGATCCAGGTCATCGCCCGCGCTGCACGCGTGGCCGCTCGCGCTGGCGATCGCATTGCCCTTTCTCGCGCTGATCTGGCTGGGGCAGGACCGCAACTGGGACCTGCTCAACTACCACCTCTACGATCCATTCGCCTGGTTGCACGGGCGGCTCACGCTCGACATCGCGCCGGCGCAGATGCAGACCTGGCACAACCCGCTGCTCGACGTGCCGCTGTATTGGATGGTCAGCGCGCACTGGCCCGGATTTCTCGTCGGGCTCTGGCTGACGCTGCCGACGATGCTCGCCCTATACCTGTTGTTGCGGATGTATGCGCTGATGTGCATGCGCGACGCGACGTACGCCGGCCTGTTCGCGCTGGCGCTGCTCGCGGTCACCGGCGCGGCGGCGTTCTCGGTACTCGGCACCACGTTCAACGATGCCTTCGTCACCGCCGGCGTGCTCGGCAGCCTGTATCTGCTCGTTCGCGAAGATCCCGCACGCGATCGCCGGCGCGCATGGTTCTCTGCGGGCGTGCTGGCCGGCGCAGTCGCAGGATTGAAGCTCACTGCCGCGGTGTATTGCCTTGGACTGGCCGGAGCGGCGATCGCGATGCCGTCGTGGCGGCGGCTGCCGTTGCGATCGTCCCTGCTGCTGCTCGGCGGCATCGCAGGATTCACGCTGACCTACGGCTACTGGGGCGCGCTGCTGTGGAAGCTGCACGGCAATCCGTTCTTCTCCTACTACAACCAGGTCTTCCATTCGCCCGATGCGACGTGGACTCCGCACGCAGACGAGCGCTTTCGGCCACAGAGCCTGTCCGACGCGCTGCTGATCCCGCTGCGGCTGCTTCACATGAGCCGACGCTATTCTGAACTCAAGTTGCGCGATCCACGCCTGCTGCTCGGCATCGTGGGTTTCATCGTGCTGCTCTGGAGGACACGCGCAGCTGCACCCGCAGACTTTGTTCGCAGCGCGCGGCTACGTGCACTCGCCGGATTCTTCTTCGTTGCGTTCGCCGCATGGGCGCTGCAATCGGGCATCTATCGCTACGTGCTGCCGCTGGAAATGCTCGCGGGCCTCGCGCTGGTGTTGTGGGTGGAGCGGTTGCCTGCGCGTGGTTATCGCGGCGCGGCGATCGCGGTGTCGGTGCTGGTGGCCGCCGCCACCCACTACCCGAACTGGGGGCGCAGCGAGTTCCAACCTGCATTCGTCCAAGTGCGGATGCCGGCGCTGCCGCGCGGCTCGATGCTGATCCAGAGCGGGATTGGCGGATCGAGCTACGCGCTGACCGCATTGCCCGCCGATATCCCTGCGATCGCGATCGACAACAACCTGATGCACCCGGAGGAATGCACGAACCTTGAAGTCCAAGCCGAGAACCGCATCCGTGCGCATGCAGGCCCGTTGTGGTTGCTGCGCGGCAGCCGCGCCGTGGACGATGACGGCGAACACGTCGCATCGATCGCTTACGGGCTGGTTGTTTCAGGCCCGTGTCAGCCTGTCGAAAACAACCTCGGTGCTCTGAGGTTGTGTCCGCTTCGTCGCGATCCACGGCCACTGCCGTGCCTGCCGTCGAAATAACAGCCGATTGGCGAACACGCAACAACTCCTCTCTGAGCCAGTGACTGTGTTGAGGATCAGGCGAGTCGCCAATCCTTACGACCAGATTCCCACTGCAAAGACCATGAACTGTAGAATTGCGTGCACCATCGCAGACGGCTTGGTATGGACGGCATGGCAGTCATCGATTCAACAACACTTCAGCGCGCCGATGAGTACGCGCGCCAGTTCCAGACAGCCAAGCCATTCCGCCACGTGGTGATCGACGGCTTTCTTGCGCGCCCATTGTGCGAGCGCCTCCTCGCGGATTTCCCGGAGTTCGAGTCAAGGCATGCCCTCAACGAACGGGGTGAAGTTGGCGGCAAGGCTGTGCGCATGGACGTGCGCGATATCTCCGAAGCCTATCGCGAGCTGGATCGATACCTGCAAACTCCCGAGTTCCTGGGTCTCATTTCGACCGTTACAGGGATCCCCGACTTGATGTACGACCCGGATTATGCCGGGGGCGGCACGCACGAGAACCGTCAGGGCCAAATGCTCGCGGCACACGTGGATTTCAACTTCCATCCGCGCACGCATTGGCACAGACGCTTGAATTTGATCGTCTATCTCAATCCCGAATGGGAACAATCCTGGGGCGGTTCGTTGGAATTGCACTCGGACCCATGGAATCCAGCGCACAACCAGATCACCCAAGTTTTGCCTTTGTTCAACAAGGCAGTGGTGTTCGAAACCACGGAAACCTCGTGGCACGGTTTCTCTCGGATTCAACTGTCGCAGGAGCAAGAGTCTCTTTCACGAAAGTCCTTCGCTATCTATCTTTACACAGCCGATCGCCCCGCACAGGAAACGTCGCCGTCGCATGCGACGGTCTACGTGCCCGAATCGCTTCCTGCGGATTGGAAGACTGGACACGTCCTCACCGACGACGACGTTCACGAAGCGAGCGCCCGTTTCAAGGACATGCGCGGTCAATTGCGATTCCTCTACGAACGCGAAAAGCAGTTCAGCACGCAAATCGGCGCGCTGGAGCATGCGCTCGCCGAGGCCAGGGAAGCGCAGCGGCTCGAAATTCAGGGTTATGCGATTCAACCGGAGGGCGCGCGTGGCGTCTGGCCCGATCGCTGGGCCGGACAGGAAGTATCCGTATCGTTCGTTCCGACGCGGGACACGCGTGCGCTTCGATTGGAATTGTGGGCACCGCCGCAAATCCCTGCAGGTCAGCACCTGCGTTTCGATATGAACGGCACGATCTTTGAGCGCACGTTGCCGGCAGGCCAGCCCGCGACGATCGAGCTACCTCTGCGTTTGTCGGCTGGGAAAGCCATGCACATGACCATCAATGCCACGCACCATTGGATGCCAGGTTCTGATGACAGTTCGTCAGACGTGCGTGCGCTGGCTTATCGCATTCTCAACATAGTTCTTGAGCATTGAGGGCGCATACAATTCTGCGGCTTGTGCAGCTCCATGATGCCGCGACGAAGGAAAATGCGAGAAAAACGACACGTCCGTCAAAACATTCGAAGCGCCAATGCAAAAAAAACTTTTTCTCCGCGCCGCCCGCATCGTAGCGCTCGCCGCGTCGCGCATGCTTGCATTGTGCTTTCTGGCATGGGCGGCGTTTTATCTCCTCACGACCCTTTGTGCGATTGCGAACTTTGGTTGGCGCCAGCCAATGTTCGACCAATGGCGCATGTACAACACCTTTTTGACGCTACCGTTCCCGAGCAACGCACTTCAACTCGAAAACGGGCATCGGCCGATCATCCCCAACCTGATTCGCCTCGCCGAAATTCACTGGTTCGGCGCCAACCAGCTACTGCAGATTTCCATCGGCACGTGCTGCGCACTGCTGACCGCCGGGGTCACTGCCTTGGTGATCTGGCGCAATCGCGAATTGTCTGTAGTCGTGCGCGCCGCTGGCGTGCTGATTGCCGTGCTCGGGGTGTTCTGGCTCGCCAACGCGCGGATGCTATTGCACGGTCATGAATCGCTGCACGCTTACCTCGTGACATTGATGGTGGTAAGCGCGGGGCTGTGTACTTGGCAAGCGCATCACAACAATTCCTCGCTCTGGCTTTGGCTTGGCAGCGCTGCATGCGTTGTAGCCACCTTCAGCTTCGGCCCGGGCATTGCCACCTTCGCGACTGTCATCGCGCTCATTCTATTGCTGCGGATGCCGATACGCTGGCTGTTGATCCCGGCAGGCATTCTCGCAGCGTGTCTGGTCCTCTACGTATTCGTCCTGCCTGGCACCCATGGCGTCCGCAACATGCTTCATCTGCAACCGCTGGCAAACGTCCAGACGGCTGCGCAATGGCTGTCGTCGCCATGGGCCCATGCCTGGTTGGGCCTGTCCAATTCGCCACTGGAAGCCTGGCTGCCGACGAGCGTGCAAGGAACGGCGCTGGGGCGACTCCTGCTAGCCTCGGCCAATGATCTCGAAGGCGCAACAGGCATGGCCTGGCAATCGCTCACAGTCGTTCTTGGCGTTGCAGGCATCGTTGTTTTTCTTGCGCGCGTTGCCGTGCTCTATCTACGCCGCGCGCCGCTCACGCAGGTTCAAGTCCTGGCGATCGGGCTGTGCCTGTTCGCACTGGCTACCGCCGCCATCATCGGAATCGGTCGCCTCGATTACCTGCAGGCACATCCCAGTCAAATTTATGCCACTCGGTACCTGCTGTGGCCATGCCTGTTCTGGACTGGGTTGGTTTTGCTGTTGCTGATCGATGTGAGCCGATCGAAAAATCGATTTGTGATCGCGCTCGGTTCGATTTTCATGCTTGCGCTGCCGATGATCCTGTTGCCCACGCAACATGCCTGGGCCGGCTGGAGCGCCGCGGTGCACCGACAGTCCCAACAAGCCGCTGCAAGCGCCCGTAGCGGCGTGTTCGACGCGGGCATGTTTCCCGACGACCCCGACGCGAGCCGTACCGATGTGCTGCAGGCCCTTGCACTCATGAAAGAAGATCGCCTGGCGATGTTCGCCGACCCGAGTTGGCGGTTGTTAGGCACGTATTGGAAGGGAGTCCTCCGGCGCAACGACGATTACGAAGTGTCAGCGCATCTTCTGGACTCATTTCGCGATACGCAATCCGGGCTGATCGCCGGTCACTTCGAAGGTGCGGTGTCGTATGGAATCGCAGCCCTACGGAGGCAAGGGCATTTGGTTGTTCTCGATGGAGACAATGCCATCGTCGGTCTTGCCGAATTCAGCTTCATCGCCCCTGACGCAGATTCGCTACGCGTGGACATGCCGCGTAAACGCGGCTTCGATGGATATATCCGCAACTACGATTCGGCCAAAACCTATCGGTTGGCGTTGCTTGATACGACGAACGGAAGCGCAACCGTGCTCGCAATGCTATCCGCCCACGACCGCTGATCGCTGCCCACGGAAGTCAAATTCGGTTTACACGGAATCGATATCACCGCTTCTCAGGCGAACCGTGGACCTACTGCATATCCACCTCGACTATCCGAGGCGTCTGCGAAAAACTTGGTCGCTTCAATCTCAGTTCGTGCATGCCTCGGTGGGATGGCAGAAGTCGATCGTCTGCTCGCGGCCGAAAACGCTTTCGAATCCGGCATAGGGCATTGGCGTCTTGTGGATGGCGCGTTCCACTGCAGCTCTTGCCTGGGCGTCGAACGGGCAATCGATAAATTGCGCGGACATCACTTCGCCGCCGGGATTCTGCATCAACTCGACTTTGCAATGCGTCCCACTAGGTGCATCCGCCGTGTCCCAATTGGCATTGGCCACCGAGGTTAAGGCAGCGCGATACATGCCGAGCAAACCAGTTGGTTCTGAGAGTTCTTGCTTTACAGCGGGTGCTGGCGTTTGGCTTGCCTGAGCCGAGTCGGCTGCCGCACCCGGAATGTTTTGGGGCTGCGCTGGCTGAGCGTCGGACGCGCTGCTTGGAGTGTTGCTGGCGATATCAGCTGCTTGTGAGTTTTCGCGCTCGGTTGCTTTGTGCGAATCGGGTCGATCGTTCCGCAGTCGTGGCAGTTCGCGATGCAAGCCGCCGCTGACAATAATTGCTTGGTGTTCGCCAGTGCCGCTACTAGCGGGCGCAGCGACTTGATCCGGCGGCGCGATCATGACTCGCATGAAGATCAATGCGTGGATCACGATAACGACCGCAAAGGCAAAAACGCGATCTCCTGATACGCCGCGTGTTACCTGTTGCAATGGTCCGACTTTAGTCAATGAGATCATACGGCGATTGGGGGCTAGGCCCCTAACGGCGCTATTGCGTTTGACCGTGGCACAGACAGTCATTGCCGCCTACTCCCGCACTGGCCAAGGTGACCAGGCCGCCTTCGTTTGCTTTAATCCTTCCATTCAGCAGTACAAGATGTGCGCAGAAAAACCGTGGTCTGCGACCCCGAACTCGGAAGCCTAAGGAGCAATCCAACAGCGACAGAATTAATTGCCTGCGTCCCCTATTTCCAGCCGAGGCACTCGCGGTCAGCGAGCTGTCACCCATCGTCCCGGAACCCAAGGAGACAACCGACACTGACTTAGACAAACTCGCCGCATGACCTCATCGCCGAAGGCACAGGTGTCTGGTAATTACTCAACTTGTACAGTCCGATCGCACGTGATTTGGTGCTCCGACGCCGGAATGCCAGCATCAGAGCGTGTTGTTCAGACCTTACCTAGTCGATCAAACGAGTCTCACTGATTCCATCCTTTTTTCACTGTTTTCGTCTACCAAAAGTGTGCCCTTTGAGGGCAATGTACGCGAAGACATAAGCACAGTACAAACCTATCGCCAAGCCGAGCAAATGTTTCAGCGTCAGAACCCTAACTTGTAGTGAGAAAATATCAAAACAAGCAGCAATGCCTAATACCACAGCGATAGCCCCCGCGATAGTTCGCTGCCAAGGCGGCACCCCTTTGATGTCAGTCGGATTGGACATCTTAGAACCTAACCATAACTAGGCCTAACCGGGATTCGCATTGAATATTCAAAAGCATAATAAGGCAAGTAAACCAGAACAAATGACTCTGCCCGGTATTTTCGAATGAATAGATTCCTCAAAATGGCACAGTAAGTCCGTAATGGCACGTACCATTATCTCTAGTGGTGTGCATCGCTTGAATTCTGAGCACTTTCGTTACAGGCAATAAAAGAAGTCTGGCCAGCGAGATCTCCGTCTCAGCCCTTCATCTATAAACTTAAAAATCCGATACGAATCAATATCCCTTAAAATCGGGCTCGTGAGGAGCTCGCTCTGCCGGCGGTTGAAAGTGGTCAATCAGCATTCCATCGGCATCAGTTTCTGCTTGCGCCATGTCAACATCATGCACCCACTGCTCGTATGCAGCCATCATGGCGTTCAGATCCTCCCATGAAAACGCACCCCCCCCCGCGCCGCCATCAATTGCACTATCGATGTCGCTTCCATTACTTATATTAAAGTCCACACTACCGACAAGATGAGAGAGCCTTTCTAACGCTCTCCTGAGTGGATCGCGCAATGTATCTTCTGTTGCCTGCACGGCACGATATTCCGTACCCCCAATGGCGTCGTTCCAGCTAATTGGGATGATGAGATCGTTAATTAATTTCCCGGCCTCCCACCCACCCCAAGCAGAAAGACCGAGGGGCCCACCCCACGATCCTCCCGCTGCAAAGAAACCAGAAGATTCGGCTCCGACATATACGCTCTGAGACCAAAAGAACTCTTGGGTCTGGGTGAACGTCATAGGGCCAAATTGTCTAATATTATTGATGATTCTAGGTAAATTCCAAATGGCAGGCGCTAAGCCGCTAGGATCAGCCACAGATATTGGATTCGCCCCCACATAAGCAAAGGTATTGATCCCCGCCGCCAACCCCAACGGATCACTCTCGACGTAACGCCCCACCGTCGCGTCGTAATCGCGAAATCCGTTGTTCCACAGCCCGTCTTCCACATCGTAGTATTGGCCCTGGAAGCCGATGTTCAGGCCGCCGATGGTGTCCAGCGTCACGGTGCGGTCGAACGCGTAGTTGCTGGCGCGCCACACCACTGCTTGGGACGGGTCGGTCACTGCTTCCGGCCGGCCTAAGTGGTCCGTATGTACGGCGTACAACGTGTTGTTGCGCTCCATGCCGATGATCTGGCCATTCAGCCACACGTAGTTGGTGGGCTTGCCGGCAGCGTCCATCTCCGTCAGCAACTGATTGCCTTGGGGAGCGTAGATAAAGTACCCGGCCTGGGTCGAGCCGGTCCATTTCCAGTCGCGCTGACCCATCGGGTTGACATTGATGTATGTCGTGACACCGCCCTTGACCGAGCTGTTCATCCGGTTGAAGTAGTCGTAGGCGTAGGTTATTCCGCCGCTGGCGCTATCGTACGTACGGTTTCCATTCGAATCGTATCTGAAGGTCCGCGCCGATCCCAAGGGACCGACTTTCGAAAGCCGGTTGCTGGTGCTGATGATGGTGTAAGGCAGGGTACCCGATACGGACGTCTGGGTGTTGCGGTTGCTGTTTGCGTCGTAGCCCCATGACAAGTTGCCTGATGCGGAGGTCACCCCAGTCAGACGAGTCAGCTCATCGTAGCCAAAACTCTGAGTCAAGCTGGTGTTGACGCCGTTGGTCAGGCCGGTGATGTCGTTGTTGGCATCGTACTGATAGGTCAGGCTCTGCACGACGGAAGCCGAGGGCACGGTGGTGCTGACGCCAGTCAGGCGTCCGTCCAGGTCGTAGTTGTTCCCGCGCACCAAGCCATTGCCGTAGGTCCAGCCCGCCGCGTCGGCGAAGGGCTGGTAGGTGATGTTGCTGGCCACCTGCTGGGTGGTAACGCCATTCATGTAGCTGACACCGGTCACCTTGCCACTAGCGTATGTGTAATGCGCATTGTGTTGATACGAATACATCAGATCGGTCAAGCGCCCCATGTTGTCGTACGTGTAATTCGTAGTGAACGCGCTACCGGCGATGTTGTCGTACTCACTGGTCACCCAACCTTCGGGCGAATAGGTGATGGACCTGCTCTCGGTGTGGTTATAGAACGGGTTGGAGAAACCGCACAGCCGGCCCTTGCCGTTGGTGCACGTGTCGAAAGTGAAGGTCTGGGTGATGGGGCTGGTACCGTTGTAACCGCCGGTAGCTGTCGTCACGCGATTGATCGTATCGAACCCATACTTCGTCTGGGAGCCATTCCGGGTCATCATCGTCCGACGACCGTATGCATCCCAGGTAAAATTGATGGTGCCGCTGTCCGGGCTCACCTGCTGGTACAACTGCCCGAAGCCGTCGTAAACATAGGTAGTGGCCAGACCGCGCGGGTCGGTAACCTTGGTGACGCGGTTTCCGATGTCATACACCATTGACGTGATGCCGTTCTTGGCATCGGTCAACTGAACCTTACGATTCAACGCATCGTAAGTCATCGTCGTGGTGCGGTTGAGCGAATCGACGACCGAGATTGGGTTGCCATTGCCATCGTAGGTCGTGCGCACGTTCTGGCCATTGTTGCCACTGGCAACCCACAAGCGACCTTCGCCGTCGTAACTGCTTAATTTGGTACGGGTGATGGTCGCCGTGGCTCCGCTGACGGCCTTGTCATCGACGCGAGTGACATCGCCCATGGCATCGTAGGTGTAGTCCTCTTCTTCGGTCTGCGCGCCGCCGCTGATCGTGCCGTTGGCGGGACGCGCGATGCTGGTCAGGTAACGCGCATCGTTGTAGGTATTCGTGACCGTGACGCCATCGGGCGTGGTCACTGCGGCCAGCAGACCCGCTCCGTTGTACGTGGATGCCGTATCAGCAGCGGAACCGTTCGGATAAGTACGAACATTGGTGGTTCGACCACGTGCGTCGTAGGTGTAATCGATGACATCGCCGTTCACGCCAACCACATGGCCCGCCTGGCCAAGCCCATTGAAATTGCTGTAGCTGATGGTATGACCCAGGCTGTTTTGCACGGAGGTCAAATCGCCAGCGGTGCTGAAATTGGATGTCACCGCGTCGCCAGTGCCCGGCACAGGACCATCGACCGTCTTGCTAGACAGCACGCCGTTCGCATAAGCCGTGTAGCTATAGGTCGTCGTGTGGGCCTGATTGGCGACGCCATTCGAGGTCAGATTGATCTTGCTAACCGAAGCTAAGCGCTGTGTGGTGCTGTCGTAGGCGTAGTCGGTCTCGTGATCCCCGGCCATGGTGATCTTCAGCGGTCGATTGCGAGTCGCATCGGCATCCCACTGGAACGTGGTGGTGCGAGCTAAGGATGTTCCATAGGCTTCCACCATCTGCTGCAACTGACCGTTAGCCGCATAGGTGTAGCTGGTGATGTTGCCATTGTTATCCGCCACTTGGGCGTCGTACCCGTTGGCATCGTAGGTGTGGGTCTTGGTGTAAGCCGCCACGTTCTGCCCGGCCGCCGCCGAAGTGGAAATGATCAAACTATTGGAAAAGTTGTAAGTCGTCTGCCGCCCCAGCGGGTTGGTCCCCACTACCGTCAGCGTGTTGTTGGCGCCCGGGGTATAAGCGAAGGTGTACTGGTCCTGAGTGCCGGCACCGTGCTTGCTCGACACCGCATTGCCAGACGCATCGTAGGCAAAAGTGGCGTAGCGCGTGCCGTTAAAGACGTTGCCAGTCAGGCTGCCCGGGAAGCGGCTGTCTTCGTAGTAATAGCTGATCGTGGTCGGGTTGACGCCGGGCTGGGTGACCGTCGATAGCAGGTTGAAGCCAGCAGAGGGCTGATTGGCGAGATACGTGTATGAGTACACGCTGCCGTTGGGATCGGTGATGCTGGTGAGCTGATTGCCCGACCAGGTGAACTGCACATATCGGCCGTTGGTGTGAGTCACGCGCTGCAGGTAGTTGTTCGCGTCGTAGGTGAACGTCCAGCCCAGACCTTGCTCGTTTCCGACCGAAAGAATGTATCCGGATGCGCTGTAATGCTCAGAGCCACCCGATTGATTGATCAGGGTATATGTGCCATCCGCATTGCGAACAATCGATGCGATCGGCGAAGGCTTGACTTCCTGCCAGAAGCCCAAGGTGCTGTTGTATACATAGCGGATGCGGCGGCCATCGGGCAGGTGTGCCCACAGATCCATGGTGCCTGTGGGCGGCGTGGTACATACGGCGCCCGGCTTCGGATAGCACGGATCGGTCGAAGAGCTGGTGGTGAAGGAAA
>CAYWSH010000051.1:0-13130 GCA_964460655.1 uncultured Terriglobales bacterium
CGCTTCCGCCCGATCATGATGACCACCATGGCCGCGCTCATGGGCACGCTGCCGATCGCGCTCGGCCTGGGCGCCGGTTCCGAATCCCGCCGGCCACTCGGACTCGCCGTCGTCGGCGGCTTGATGTTCTCGCAGGTCATCACGCTCTACCTGACGCCGGTGTTCTACATCTATATGGAATCGTTCCATGGCTGGCTGCAACGCACCTTCAAGACCAAGAAGAAAGCCGAAGAGCGCGAAGCTGCGGCCGCAACACCGGCCATGGCGCACGACTGATTCTTACAAAATGAGTGGGGTGGACGCGGGCGACCTCGCCCGCGTTTCCTTTTCCCCCTCATGTTCCTTTGTGTACTCTTGTGTGGTTTGTGGTCAGGGTCAAAATGCAAACCGCAAAGGACGCGAGGGACGCGAAGGAATGATGAAGCGTTTCGTTTTTGTGATGTTGGCAGTTGCTGCCACGTTCGCTCAATCACCCGCCGGACGCGCGCTCGCCGCGGCCCGCAGCTCACCAACGCTCGAGAAGAACCTGCGCGCCCTGACCGACGAAGTCGGCGGGCGTGTTCCCGGCACGCCAGCGATGCGCGCCGCCGTCAACTGGGCAGCCAAAGCGATGGAAGCCGACGCCGATTCGCTCGCGCCCGAGCACTTCATGATGCCCGCCACCTGGGCAGAGGGCGACACACGACTGGAGATCACCGCGCCCGTGAATTTCCGCGCGCGCGCCCTCTCGGTGGCGTGGGCACCCGCGCTGCCGAAGACGCATCTGCGCATCGTCGACGTCGGCGAAGGCAAGCCGGAAGACTTTGCGCGCGCCAGCAACGTTACGGGCGCGCTCATCCTGGTCCATTCGCATGTCTTGAAGACGTGGGAAGACCTGTTCGCCGAATACCTGGAAGCTCCGCCCGTGATCGAAGCGGCGGTGAAGGCGAAGGTCGCAGTCATCGCCTGGATGGCGACGCGCGAACACGACATCCTTTACCGCCACATCAACACGCTGAACGGCAAGATCGACCGCTTGCCGCAGCTCGTGGTCGCGCGGGAAGATGCCGAGCGCATGGCGCGGTTACTGGCCTCCGGCAAGAGATTGGAAGCCGACGTCTCGATCCCGAACGTAGTCGGTCCGGCGGCGCAGACGGCGAACCTGGTTGCCGAGCTGCGCGGCAGCGAGCGGCCGGATGAGTACGTCCTGCTCGGCGCGCATCTCGACTCCTGGAACCTCGGAACCGGCGCGCTTGATAACGGCTGCGACGCCGCGCTCGTGATCGACGCACTGCGCGCCATCAAGGCGGCGGGCGTGAAGCCGAAGCGCTCGATCCGCTTCGTGCTCTTCAGCGGCGAGGAACAAGGCATGCTGGGTTCGCTGGCTTACGTGCGCCAGCACCGTGCCGACATGGACAAGATCGCCGGCGTCATCATCTTCGACGAAGGTACGGGAGCGACCACCGGCTTCTCACTCGGCGGGCGCGAGGACATCAAGGCGAGCGTCGCCGCGCTGCTTGGCCCGCTGGCGGAATTCAAAGCGACGGAACTAACGACCGATGCGTTCGTCGGCACCGATAACCTCGACTTCCTGCTCGAAGGCGTGCCCACTCTCGTCGCCAACCAGCAGGAGGCGAATTACCTGGTCAACTACCACGCGACGTCCGACACGTTCGACAAGGTCGACCTGGCGCAACTGCAGAAGCACGTCGCCATCGCCGCGTATTTCGCCGTAGCGCTCGCCGATGCGCCGCGCATCGGCCCGCGGCAATCGCGCGCGGAGATCGAGCAACTCATGCAGAAGACGCAGCTCGACCAGCAGCTCAAGACCTTCGGCCTGTGGTCTGAGTGGCAGAATGGAACGCGAGGAAGGAAGTAAGTGGAAGGCCCGGTTTTCTGGATCGGCTTCAACCTCTTCGTGCTCTTCATGCTTGGGCTGGACCTTGGCCTGGCGCAGCGCAAGCCACACGTCATGAGGTTCAAAGAGGCGGCGCTGTGGAGCGCGTTCTGGATCGCGCTTGCGGCCGGCTTCTGTGGACTCGTCTACGCCTGGCAGGGCTACCAGAAGGCACTGGAGTTCGCCACCGGTTACCTCGTCGAAGAGTCGATGAGCGTCGACAACCTCTTCGTCTTCCTCGTCCTCTTCAACTATTTCAAGGTCGAGCGTATCTATCAGCGCCGCGTGCTCACGTGGGGCATCGTCGGTGCGCTCATCATGCGCGCCATCTTCATCCTCGTCGGCGTAGGGTTGATCCAGGTCTTTCACTGGGTCATCTACGTTTTCGGCGCCTTCCTGATCTACACGGGCATCCGGTTGGCGCTATCTCAGGAGGGCGGCTCCGATCCCGGCAAGAGCTGGGTGGTGCGCTGGGCGCGCAAGCTCTTCCCCGTTACCGACGAATTCCACGGCGCGCGCTTCTTCGTAAAGCAGGATGGCAAGCGCCGAGCGACGCCACTCTTCCTCGTGCTGCTCGTGGTCGAAGCCACCGACGTGATGTTCGCCACCGACTCCGTCCCGGCCGTGATCGCCATCAGCAAGGACCCGTTCATCGTCTACACGTCGAACGTCTTCGCCATCCTCGGCCTGCGCGCGCTGTACTTCGCGCTCGCCGGCATGCTGGAGCTCTTCCACTACCTGCACTATGGGCTGGCGGTCATCCTGATGTTCGTCGGCGTGAAGATGCTGATCTCGGGATGGTACGAGATCCACACGCTGGTAGCGCTCGGCGTGATCGTGGGCGTGCTGGCGCTGTCGGTGGGAGCTTCCATCTTGCGCCCGTCAAAAAAACCTGGGCATTGACGACTTGAAAGGGCACGGCTTCAGCCGTGCCGCTCGGCGCAAGACAAGCTGCGGCTTTAGCCGCTGAGGGGCGGGGTTGGAACAACTAGTAGCCGCGCTGCTTGTCCACGACATTCACCAGCGGCTCACCCGCCAGATAGCGCCGCATGTTCTGCGCGATGAGCGCGAAATGCCGCTCCCACATCTTTTCGGTCGTCGCCGCGGTGTGCGGCGTCACGATGACATTCGGCAGCGACCACAACGGCGAATCCTGCGGCAGCGGCTCGTGCTCGAACACGTCGAGGCCGGCGCCGCCGAGCTTGTCTTCCGCCAGCGCCTTCGCGAGCGCGGCTTCGTCGATGAGCGCTCCGCGGCTCACATTGATGACGCACGCTTCCCGCTTCAGCAACGCGAGCCGGCGTGCGTCGAGCAGCTTCGTCGTACGCTCCGTCAACGGCGCACAGAGGGCGACGAAATCAGCTTGTGGCAGCAGCGCTTCGACTTCCCCCGCGCCGTGCATCGTCACGTTGCGCAGCGCGGTGCGCTGCGGATGCTCGCGCAGCACCAGCACGCGCATACCGAGCGCGGCCGCGCGCCATGCTACTTCGCTGCCGATCGCGCCGTACCCGACCAGCAGCAGGGTGCTACCCGCGATCTCGCGCGGCATGGGCCACTCTTCCGCGATCTCCGTCTGCGCCCAGTGGCGCGCCGCCTGATGCCGCGCCGCACTGTGCAGTCGCTTGGCCAAGGCAAAGATGAGCGCGATCACGTGCTCGGCCACGACCGGCCCGTGCACCGTGCTGGCATTCGTGATGACCACGTCGCTCGCCACCACCTCCGGCATCAGGAGTTGATGTACGGCGGCTGCGGTCGCATGGATCCAACGCAACCGCTTGGCCTTCTGGAACTGCTCCAGGCGCATCGACCAGCCGAGGTAGATCTCGGTATCGCCGATCTCTTCGCTCACGCGCGCGTAGTCGGGCAGATGTACTACGTCGAGCTGCGGGAAATCGGCGCACAGGCGCTCGCCGAGCCATGGCGGCGCGCACCAAAGCGGGAAGCGGTGGTGGATGGCGATGAGGGCTTTCAAGACATTGCCGAACTGCCGGATTGCCGAACTGCCGAATTGAAAATGGAAGCTGGCCTTTCCGTCAATTCGGCAATTCCGCAGTTCTGCAATTCCGCAATAGGCTACTTGTCGTTACCGCCCGCGCTCTTCGCGGGCGTTGCATTGCCGGGCGCGGGATAGTCGGGCAGCTTGTCACGGGCGGCGCTGGTCTTACGGATCTCCAGCTCGCCGAAGAGCAGTGAGGGAGCGATGATCGAGTTGCCGACCTGGTCCATGCGGTTGTCTACCTGCGGATCGTCGCCGGCGGCGATCAGGTCGCTGCGCAGCGCACGCGTATCGAGCTGGTAGAACTCGGCGCCGCGCACGAGTTCTTCGTGTCCATCGTTCACGTACACGCGATACGCCACCTGCGGATTAAATCCGTTCCCGGTGGATTCGACCACGTACCCGTACGCCAGGCCGCGGTCCTTGCACATGTCGATGAGCTTGCGCTTCAGCTCGGCGAAGCTCGTCGCGGGCGCGGACTTGATGAACAGGTTGCCGAGCGCTGGCCCCGGCGACTGTCCACCGGCGCTACGTCCATGCCCGTTCGACGACGGGAAATCGCGGATGGGCTGCCGGCCAAGCAGGTAATTCACCAACTCGCCTTTCTCGACCACGCCGACCGCCTTCGCTGCCACACCCTCGTCGTCATAGTGATAACTGCCGAGCAAGGTGCGTCCACCGAAGGTTTCGATGGTCGGATCATCGGTGATATTGAGGAACTCGGGCAGAACGCGCGACTTGTAGCTCGACGCGAACTCGCCCACCGTGCGCGAAGTCGTCCCGGGGCGCGGCTGGCGGCCCAGGACCGAGCCGCCGACGAGGCGCGCGAAGATCGACGTTGCCGCATCGGCCTTGAGCAGTACGGGGCCGCGATACTGGTCTTCCGCGACCGGCGCCTTGCGCAGCGACGCCAGCGTCGCGATGAGCTTCTCGGTCGCCACTCTCAGGTCGGCCTGCGAGGGCAGCTCCTTCGGGGTGGCGACCACGAAGTTCGCGGCGCGGTCTACGCGCATGCCATCCCCCGCCTGCGAGCTGGCATTCACGCTCACGATGTACATCGTGGTCGGCTGACGGAGCACCGTGCCTTCGCTGTTGATGAAGTAGCGCGTCTGCGCGCGGAAAAGCACGCGCGCCTCCATGTCCTGGACCTCCTGGTCGGCACGATATAGCGCGCTCGCCGCCTTCAGGGTGACGCGCCAGGCCGCCGCGTCGAACTGCAGTTGGGCCACGGGTCCCAGGTACTGCGAAGGCTGTTCTTTCGAGAAATCGTCGGGCCGCTTTTCGTTCTCGAACTGCTTGAGCTGCGCCTGCTTGCGCGAGAGCGATTCGATCGCCGCTTTGTAGGCGCGGTCGGTCGCCAGCCAGATCTGATGACGCAAAGCCAGGATGTTGTCTTCGGTCGGCGCCAGCTCCAACGTGCCGTCGCCCGAGCCGGCGGCGTAGCTATCCTGCTTGTAATCGCCCACGCGCACCACGGCCCGCAGGATGCGCCCGCGCTGACGTTGCTCGGCGCGCAGCGCACCGAAGGAGGCGTCGGCGGCGTAATCGTCCTCATCGATGATGCGGTACTCGATGTAGTACGGCCGCTCCATCTGCTCCAGCCGCAGCTGCGCCTTCGAGCGCTCCAGCTCCGCCTGCATGGCTTGCAGCACCGGATCAGCGGGCGCGGTCTGCGCCGCGGTGAACGAAGCTGCGCACAGCGTCGCGACGAATACGAGCCGGCGAAAGAGTGTGTGCATGCGCATCAGTTCATCTCCTTCGGGCCCTCGCCGGAGCCGGCGGATCTTGTCGCACGGTTCTCGCGACCCGGCGGGGGCAGGATGGGCGGCCGGTTCTGCGTCTGCCGGCGCTTCTGCACCTCGATCTCACTGAACAGCATGGCGGGTGACGCGGCGGAGACGGGCACGCTGCCCGACTCGGCGCCGCACACGCCGTTGAACACTTCCGTCTTGTCGCCGGTCGCCAGGATGCGCGTCATCGCCGTCAGAGGCGTGCCCACAATGTCCACGCCGCGCACCAGTTCATCCGGACGTCCGTCGGCGTAGACGCGCCAGACCATCAGCGGCAGCACCTGGAAGGCTTGCGGCAGCGCACGCGTGGTCAGCGTGAAGCCGCCGGCAATGTCCTCGAAGTACAAGCCGTAGGGCTTGCCCTGTTTCTTCACTTCGTCGAGCAGTTGCTTGCGCAGGTCGGCGTCGCTCTCCGTCTTCGATGAACTGACGATCAGGTTCCCCTGCCGACCGACCGGCATCATGCCTTCCTGCGAGCGGCCGTGGCCGTTCGAATGGTCGAAGCCCTTGATGGGCATGCGCGACATCAGAAACTCTTTCAGCACGCCGTCCTGGATCACGGTGACCTTCTGCGCCGGCATGCCTTCTTCGTCGAACTCGTAGCTGCCGTTCAGGTCTACTCCGCCGATCTGTTGCAGCTGGGGATTATCGGTAACGCTCAGGAACGCGGGCAGCACCTGCTGGTTCAACTTCTTGGTGAACGTCTGGCCTTCCTGCACACCGCGTTGCCGTTGTCCTTCGACGCGATGCCCCAGTACTTCGTGGAAGAACACCGCGGCGGCACGGCCGCTCAGCATCGCCGGCCCGCTGTAGGGCTCAACGACGGGCGCGGAGCGCAGCTTTTCGAGGTCACTGCCCAACCTCGTCAGCTTCGCTTTGATCTCCGCGTCCCCGGGGATCTTGTCTGGCGTCGTGACGTCCCAGGTCTCGTTGCGCAGCAGTTCCATGCCGTCATCGGCGCGCGCTTCTCCGGTGGCGATCAGCCGGGCCAGTGCCTTGTGCGCCACCAAGCGGGCGCCTTCGCTCGACACGAAGTACCGCGTCCGGTCGCTCAGTGCGAACGTCACGCTCGAGGTGTAGACGTCGGGGTACTCCGCCAGCACCTCGGAATACCCCTTGATGCGCTGCTCCCAAGCCTTCATGTCCGGAAGCCTGGGCGTGACGCCGGCTCCGGGATGCACCGCCGGTTCTTCCTTGCTGAAGTCGGCGGAAACGTCGTCTTCCTGCGCGCGTACCTGGGTGTTCGTTTTGATCTGCAGATACGTGCGCGCGGCGCTCTTGTAACCCTGATCGGTCGCCTGCCACAGCACGCGCGCGATCGCTTCGGGGTCATCTTCCACGGGCAGCAACACGGTACGGACAGCCGATGGCCGGCCTTCGTTGTGCGTGTTGTCGAGCGCGGGCGAGGCGACGCGCACCGAGACGTCGGCGATGCGCAGTCGCGGTTGCGCACTGTTGAACAATGCGCCCTGCATCGCGGTCGCGGCCATGTCGTAGCGGTCGGTGACCGAGTAGCTGATGTAGTACGGCGCCGGCTCGCGCTGCGCCAGCTCCTTCATCGCGCGCTGCAACTCGCGCTGCATCACGTCGAGCAGAACGGCGTTGCCAGCGTTCTGGGCAGGAGGGGCCGCGGCCGGCGCCGCAGGCTTGGCCGCGGCGGACTTGCGTTGCTTTTCCGCGGCAGAGACGTTCGGCATGCCTAGCGCAAGCGCCAAGCCAGTGGTCAAAAGAATGCGGATCTTCATGGGAGTGCGCAACCAGTTTACTGGATTTGGAGCTTCCAGAATCCCTTTAAGTCGGACCGGAATGGGCCTTAGATAAGAATGAAGACGCGCTGCGAAGTTGCGCGTTAGCGGGACATCCGCCCGCCACCCACAAAGTGGACGATCTCGAGCCGGTCGTCCTCATGGAGTTTGGTCTCGGCCCAGGCGGTGCGCGGCACGATGTTGCGATTCAGCTCGACCGCCACGCGGTCCGGCTTCATGCCGAGCGCGCTCACGAGCTCGGCGACGGTCGCCGCATCGAAGCTCCGCTCTTCGCCGTTGAGGATGAGGCGCATGGCACCACGATACACGAACGACGGCGCCGATCTTTTCCTCAGAAATCTGCGCCGCACCTTCCTTTCCAATTGACACGAAACATTTCACTTCTATTATGTTTCAAACATTTGCTGGGGTGATTGTCTCGTGCAGGAGAAGCGGTTCACATCGAATGAAGTGGTGGCGCTCACCGGCATCACGCCACGGCAGTTGCAGTGGTGGGATGAGCGGGGCGTGGTCTCGCCGGCGCGCGACGGCCGGCGGCGGCTCTATGCGACGGCCGATGTGCTCGAGATCGCGGTGATCTGCGAGCTCAAAGCCAAGGGAGTGTCGTTGCAACGCGTCCGCCGCGTCATGCGTTTGCTGCAACGTGAGTTCGGCAAGCGCCTGGCGGAGGTCGCGCGCAACGGCGGCTCCTGCCACTTGCTCACCGATGGCCGCTCCGTCTTCCTCGAGACTTCGCCCGAACAAGTCATCGACGTGCTCACCAACGCGCGCCAGCCCATGCTGGCCGTCTGCCTCAGCGACGCGGTGCGCCGCATCCGCGGCGAACTGAAGAAGCGGGCGGTCGGCACGAAGGCATACGCGCGGCGGCGAGCAGCGTCGTAACCAGCCACGAGTCCCTAACCCATCGAACACGGAGGTGCGATGGTTGGCGAACTCAACGTACTGAGCGAGTGGATACCGGAGCAGATGCAGCCGGGCACGATCTTCGTGCTCGAGAATGCAGGCGAAGTAGGCGAAGCGGAAGATCCGTATTGGGCGGTGCTGGCGTGTCCGGAGTGCGCTTCGCTGGGACTGATCACGCGGCGGCAGATCTCGGGCCTGATCCCGGTGATCTGCGGCTCCGACAAGTGTTCCGCGCAGTTCACCATCAAGGACAGCGAGATCGTGGTGCGCCGGCCGAACTGAAGAGCAGTTGTCAGTTGTCAGTAGTCAGTTGTCAGGGCCACAACACAGAGCTAACCCGCTAGGACGTTGAGCACACGCTCGAGCAGAGCTTCCCTGGCCTGCTCGAGTTTCGCTGCGTCGCTGACGCCGCCTTGCGCCATGTCGGTGGAGCCGCCTCCGCGCCCGCCAAGTTCGCTCAACGACTCGCGCAATAACGTCCCGCAGTTCAGGGGCAGACCCGCTGACTGCGCAATGACCAGCGTCGGCTGACCCTTGGCCGCCGAGAGTACCGCGATCGCCTTCCCTTGCGCAGCGATCTTCTGCGCCAGCAGCTTGATGAATGCGGCATCGCGCTCCGCGAAGCCACGACTGACGATGCGCGCTCCGCCAGTCTCTTCCGCACTCGCGACTAGACTTGCGGCCTCCGCCTCGGCAAGTTCCTCAAGCAACTTCTGCTCGCGCTTGGCGCCGGTCCTTGATTCTTCCAGCACCTTCGTGATCTGCGCCGGCACCTCGTGGATGTGCGCCGAGAACAGGGCCGCCGCATCGGTCAAGGTCGTGAAGTCCCTGCGCGCGACACCGACCGCGCGCAATCCGCAGACGAACTCCACGCGCATTCCCTGCCTGACTTTTTCGGTCTTACGAATGAGGATCGCGCCGATCTGCCCCGTGCCCTTCACGTGCGTCCCACCACAAGCACAGAGGTCGAACTTATCGATGTCGATCAGCCGAATCTCGCCGCTGCGCTCGGGTAGCTTGCGCAGGCCGAGCGTGTGCGCTTCGTCGAGCGACGTGAAGCGGATCGCGACCGGCCGGTCTTCCCAAACGACCTCGTTCGCCAGCTTTTCGGCCGCGATGACCTGCGCGCGCGTCAGTTCCGGCGTGTCGAGGTCGATGGTGCACGTCTCGGCGCCCATGTGGAACGAAACGGTCGCGAAGTCGTACAGGCGCACAAACGCTGCCGAAAGCACGTGCTGCCCAGTGTGCTGCTGCATGTGATCGCGGCGGCGTTCGCCATCGATCTCGCCGCGGACCTCTGAACCAACCGCCAGCGCGGCCAGCAATGGAGTAGCGTCGGGACCACCGGCGCCGGGCGCGGTCGCGGCTTCGGGCGGCGCGAGCACATGGACGACTGCGCCGTCTTCCCTTTCACTCACCTCGATCACGTTGGCCCGCTGACCGCTTGCCAGCAATCGGCCGGTATCGAAGACCTGCCCGCCGCTGGTCGGATAGAACGCGGTGCGGTCGAGCACCACGGCGAACTGCTCGCGCGCCGACGCGATCTCGACCACCCGGGCGTCGAACTCGAGCTGAAAAGGATCCCGGTAATAAATGCGCTCTGTCATTTCTTAGCTGGGCGCAGCCCGGGTTTTTCCGGGATCACGACGATCGCCTCGACCTCGATCATCAGGTCGGGATTCACCAGCGCCGCCACGCCGACCGTCGTGCTCGCGGGCGGCACCTTGCGGGCCCCGAAGACCTGCGTGCGCGCTTCGCGATACGCCGCGATGTTCCCCGGCATGTCCACGATGTAGGAGTTGAGCTTCACGATGGCGTCGAGCGTTCCACCGGCGGCTTCGGCGGCGCGCTTCACGTTCTCCAGTGCCTGCACGGCCTGCGCCCTAAAGTCGCCTTTGCTGACGACCTTGCCGTCCTTGTCCGTCGCTGTCTGGCCGGAGATCAGCACGACCTTGCCTCCGGTGACCTCGACCAGCTGCGTGTACCGCGGATTGTTCTCCAGCGTCGGCGGATTGATGTAGCGCACCGATTGCGCACCGCAACACAGCGAGAGCAGCAGGACTAAGAATGCGATCCGCGGAATGACCATGACACGCTCCTGGTAACAACATCAGAATCTTAAGCCGCAGATTTCGCCGACTTAAGAGCGCAGATGACGCAGATTCCGAATCCGCGTAATCAGCGTGCTCTCTCTGCGTAATCTGCGGTTTAAGAGTTTGTTTCTCTCTACGTCTCCGCGATTAATAGGGTTGGATGACCCCACCCAGAGCGCGCGCCGCCGGCATGGCGGCGCCGCCCTCCATCCCGCGCTTCGTGCGCATGTAATCGTCGATGATGTCGAGATACTTCAGCCCCGAGCCGGTATTGAAGAGCACGACCTGCTGACCGCGCTCGAAGAATCCTGAATCGAGCAGCTTGCGATACGCCGCGTAAGCGGCCGCGCCTTCGGGAGCGGCGAAGATTCCTTCGTCGCGCGTCCAGGCGAGGAACGCGTCCATGATCTCGTCGTCGCTCACGGCGATCGCGGTGCCTTTGCTCTGCTGCAGGATGTCCAAGATGATGTAATCGGCGTACGCCTTCGGTACGCGCAGGCCCGCGGCAAGCGTCGCTGCGTTCGGGAACATTTCACTCACCGGCTTGTGTTCATCCCATGCTTTAACGATGGGCGCGCATCCTGTTGCCTGCACGGAGACCATGCGCGGGCGCTCCGGGCCGATCCAGCCCAGCTGCTCCATCTCGTCGAACGCCTTCCACATACCGATCAGCCCGACGCCACCGCCCGTGGGATAGATGATGGCGTTCGGCAGCTTCCAGCCAAGCTGCTCCGCGACTTCGTAACCCATCGTCTTCTTGCCTTCGACGCGGAACGGCTCCTTCAGCGTGGAGACGTCGAACCAGCCTTCCTTCTGTTTGCGCTCGGCGACGATGCGACCGCAGTCGCTGATGAGCCCGTTCACGAGCGTGACATGCGCGCCGTAGGCTTCACACTCCACGCGGTTCGCCTGTGGCACGTCCTGCGGCATAAAAATGTGCGATTCAATGCCCGCTGCCGCCGCATACGCCGCCAGCGCGCTGCCGGCATTCCCGGCCGACGGCGTCGCGAGCTTCTTCAACCCGTAATGCCGCGCCATCGTGACCGCCGCCGCCATGCCGCGCGCTTTGAATGAGCCGGTCGGATTCAGCCCTTCATCCTTGATGAGGATGTCGGAATTCTTGCGGCTCGGCAGCATGGGCGTGAGGCCTTCGCCCAGCGTGACCGGAGGCGCGTCGGGCAGGACACCGGCGTAGCGCCACATCGTCGCCGGACCTTTCGCCACGGCTTCGCGCGGAAAGTTCTTCTTCACTGCCGCAAGGTCATAGCGGACGTAGAGCGAGCCCGCGTCTTTGGGACAGAGGTTCTGCGGCTCGGCGCCGCTCAACTTCTCGCCGCACTTAGTGCACTCCAGGAATGTGATCTTGGCCATGAGGAGGAATCGAGTTTATCAGGACGACACGCGACGATTTCGAATACGCATCCAGAGGTCGTGCCCGTAAAAGAACATCAGCACGAGTGACCAAAGCGAATAGAGGAGCGCAAACGCCATGGTACGCAAAGCCCAAGGCTGCCATAAGGCGCGCCGGAAATACGGCTGCCAGAATTCACGCCGGAACTCATACGCTAGTCACGCTAACAAGAATCCAAGCGCGACAAGAACTACATCAATTGCAATACGTGAGAACGATGCCGGTTGAGTAGAGCTCCGATTGGTAATCTCCCACCCGACTACGTACCAGAGCAACGCGGCAAGAAGAACGTAGGCGTAGGGCCAATGAAGAACGATGCGCTCTAGTGCGCTATCGGTCGGGAGGATACGGTCGGCCACTTTCAGGATTAGGTATGTGGTTGTGCTCGCGGGAGCGTTGACCGCGTCGCATAGTTGAATGTCCCAGGCCCTGAATCGCGGACTGTCGATCCGATCCGGCCGCCGCAAATTGCTGACCATCAGGGCCATTGTCAATGCGGTTGGACCTATCACTAGTAGCAGCCGGGCCCGCGGCGTCATCATTCCTCTTTAGACACCGGCTCGCGCCGCCGGCGCTCTGAGCTGCTTCAGGAATGCCGCTGCGCGGCGGAACCACGGGCGCTCGCGGCGCTTCAGATAATTCGGCAGGGTGGCTTTCTTGTTGAGCAAACGCTCGGCCCATTCGCGGGCTTCATCGGTGCGCCCTTGGGAGGCGAGGAAGCACGCATAGTTGTACTGCGTCTCGGAGAGCGTGGAGATGGCGATGGCCTCGTCGAAGAGCTTTGCCGCGCGCTCCGTGTCGCCGGTACGCGCGGTCGCGTGTGCGAAGAGGCCGAGCGCGCGCCAGTAGTCGTGGTTGCGTTCTTTCGCGACGACCCTCTCCAGGTCAGCGCGCGCGGTCTCGAAATCTCCCAGTTCCAGCGTAGCCAGCGCGCGGCCGTAGTGCGCATGTGGCTCGGTCGTCCTGGGCGTGATGGCCTTGTCGTAGGCGGCCTTCGCCGCAGCCGGCTTGCCGTCTTCGCGCAGCAGATCGCCGAGTTCTTCGTAGTTCCCCGACGACGGATTGTCGAGAATCGCCACCTGCAACTGCTTGATGCGCGAGCGTCGCGGGAAGACGCGGAAGGTCCCTGACAGCAACCCGAGGTCCGGCGCGCCCTCGATCACCAGATAGATACCCGCGCCCAGCGGCCCACCCATCAGGATGATCCACAGCCAGAATCCATCCGGCCGCCGGCGGATGAAGTGGAAGATCGCCAGCGCCTGCAGGATGATGCCGTAGCCGAAAAACCGGAACAT
>CAYWSH010000051.1:13230-21333 GCA_964460655.1 uncultured Terriglobales bacterium
ACATTCGCCTTGCCTATCGCGCAGCAACTCGGAGTGCCGCTGACGCTGATCACCTCGAACGGCGCGATCACGAAATCGATGGGCGGCGAACTCTTCTATCGCGACCTGCTGCCGCTCACAACCGCGCAGCGCCTATGCGCGCACATGGCGGAATTCCGTGGCTGCATGGTCATTACCTTCGACCGCGACGACAAAGGCACGCTGGTGCTCGAGCGCTCGGCGGCGTTCACCGGCAGCATCCTTGGCTGGATGCAGAAGAACGCGGCCTTTATTTCCGAGATCGAGCCCATCGAGCAGTGCCTGACGTGCGATCCCGTGCAGGCGATGTTCTGCGGCGGTATCGAGGCGATGCGGCGCGTGCATGCGCGATTGGCTGAACTGAATGGCGAGGTCACGGTGCTGCGCACGGAGTATCCGAAGCGCGACCTCTCCATCATTGACGTGCTGCACGCGAAGTGTTCGAAGGGCGTTGCCGTGGAGCGCTGGGCGCGACACATGGGCATCGCACGCGACCAAGTCACCGCCATCGGCGATAACTACAACGACATCGAGATGCTGGAGTCGGCGGGCGAAGCGTTCGTCGTCGCCAACGCCGCTGACGAACTCAAAGACCGCTGGCCGGTCGTGCCGTCGAATGATGACTGTGGTGTCGCCGCCGCCGTGGATCAGCTCTTGCGCACCGCCAAACTGGGTTAGACTGGCAACACGTGAAGCGCCTGTTCCCCATCCTGCTCGCCGTGGTTGCGGCCTATGCGGCCGAACCTGCGCCGCCGGCCGCTCCCGCAGCGTGGAACGCCGTCCTGAGCAATGGGTTCAGCGTGCGGCACGCGCGCCACGAAGACTTCGGCGAAACCACGCGGCTCTGGCTCGCCGCGGGTGCCGGTAGCGGCTACGTCGACCTGCGCCGCGAGCAGATCGTCCGCTTCGAAGTAGAAGAAACAGCGCCCATCGCGCCTTCCGTGACGCCGCCTGTTCCAGTCATTTCCCCGCAGCGCGCTATCTCCGCTGCCGCTCAAAAGCATTCCGTCGACGCCGACTTCATCGCCAGCGTTGTCCGTGCGGAGAGTTCGTTCAACCCCAAGGCCGTTTCGCCCAAAGGGGCGCGTGGCCTGATGCAACTCATGCCCGAGACCGCTTCCAGGCTCGGCGTGCACGATTCGCTCGATCCCGCGGCCAACGTCGATGCCGGCACGCGCTATCTGCGCAGCCTGCTGGAGCAGTATCACGGCGACGTCGCCCGGGCGCTCGCGGCCTACAACGCCGGCCCGCATCGGGTGGCGCAATATGGCGGCGTGCCACCTTATCGCGAGACGCAGGCTTACGTGCGCCGCGTCATCCGCGATTACAACCGCCAGAAGCTCGCCCAGCGCAACGTTTCCGCGGCCCCCAGCACCCACCAGAGTAACTAGCAGGGCGCGTTTCGGTACCTTGACAGCGCGTTTTCCACGGTACAATCCGCGACAACGTGCCCGCTCCGTCGCGTATTCCGATCCTTTGGCTGATCCTCGCTGTCCTCGTCCTGGTCAGCGTGGTGCCCATCTGGCTCTACGGCACCAAGATCGTTTCCGAGAACCGCGACAAGCTGAAGACCAACGAGATGCTGCTGCAGAACACCATCACCGCGTCGCTCGGGGATGACATTGCGCAGCGGCAGAACAGCCTGCGCAACATAATGGCTACCACCGTCTCGGCGCTGCAGATCTCGTCGGGCGGCAACCTGAGCGGCGACCACATCTCCACGCCCGAGTTGCGCGCGCTCGTGCAGGAATTCGTCACCAACTCGCCCGACGTGGTCTATGCCACGCTGCTCAACGCGGAAAAGAAAGGCATCTCCGCCACGCGCGCCAACGCCGCGGTGGAGATCGACGATTTTCTGCGGCGCGAGCTCGAGCGCGGCTTCATGGCAGCGCAGGATAATCGTGTCTACAACGGCACTACGCTTTCGCAGGGCGCTGGCAAGAACCTGCACACGATGATGCTGGTCAGCGTACCCGTCACTGCCGGCGGGCGCTTCATCGGCATGATCGGCGCGGTCGTCGACCTGCAATACATCGTGAGCCGGCTGCGTGAGCTCAGCACGGGCGGGATGGAAGCCTATGTGGTGGACCATCAGGGGCGCCTGGTCGCCGGACCGAACGCGAAATACTCCACCGGCCAGGACATGACGCACGTCGAGATCGTAAAGAACTACGTCGAGCAAAAGAACATGCAGCTGGCCGATACGCGAGACTTCGTGATCCACGACGGCACGCGCAACATCGCGATGCTGGGAACGTGCCGGCCGGTCGCGCCGCTCGACTGGGCAGTGGTCGCGCAAAAGCCGCAGGACGCCGCCTATTCCAGCGTGCTCGAGATGCAGCGCTCCGCGCAGTGGCTCGCCATCCTGCTCGTCGCGGTCAGCATCGCCATCTCGTTCGCTGCCGCGCGTCAGATCACCGACCCGCTGGCCACGCTCACCGATTCCAGCCGCGCCATCGCGCGCGGCGACTTCTCGCGCCGCGTCCAACTCCGCAGCCGCACCGAGTTCGGCGAGCTCGCTGAGACGTTCAACCGCATGACCGACGACCTGGAGCGCTTCGTCTACGACCTGAAGCGCGCCGCCGAAGAGAACCACGCGCTCTTCCTCGGATCTATCCAGATGCTTGCCGGCGCGGTCGACGAAAAGGACCCGTACACGCGCGGCCACTCCGACCGCGTTACACGCTACTCCGTCCTGCTGGCCACCGAACTTGGCTTGGCCTCGGAAGAGCTCGAGCAGATCCGCATCGCCGCCCAACTCCATGACGTCGGCAAGATCGGCATCGAAGACCGCATCCTCAAGAAGCCCGGAGCGCTCACCCCCGATGAATACGAGATCATGAAGACCCACACCACCAAGGGCGCCAGCATCCTGCGCCCGGTGACGCAACTGGCGAATGCCATCCCCGGCATCGAGCTCCATCATGAGTCGCTCGACGGCCGCGGCTATCCGCGCGCCCTCAAGGGCGAAGAGATCCCGCTGATGCCGCGCATCATCACGGTCGCCGACACGTTCGACGCCATGACCACGAACCGTCCCTACCAGGCCGCGATGGATGCCGAGTACGTCGTGCGCGTCATCACGTCGCTGGTGAACACCAAGTTCGATCCGCGTGTGGTCGCGGCGCTGCAATCGGTCTTCGAAAAGGGCGCGCTACGGGTCCGCCGCGCCGCCACCGTCTCGGCTGAGCAGGCCGCCGGCGCCGCCGCCAATGCGACGAGTCCCAACGATCCCCGTACGGGCACCATGCCTGCTGCCGTCAGCGACACAGAACGCGTCTAGCATTCGCGCGATTTCCCCGCTCGCTATAATCGAGATTTCTATGCCTCTCTTTGGCGGCCCCCAGATCCAGACGCTCTTCGGCTCGCTCGACGAGCTCCAGACCGAAGAACAGAAGCAAGGATTGCTCGACCGCATGCGCGAAGCCGTGACGCGCACGCGCGAGAACCTGAGCCAGCGGATCGACGACGTGGTCAGCTTCCGCAAGGAGATCGACCGCGAGACGCTCAATGACCTGGAAGCAACGCTGCTCGCCGCCGATCTCGGCAACGCCACTACGCAGCAAGTCCTCGGCGCGATGCGCGAAAAAGTGGACCGCAAGCTCATTGGTGATGCCGCCGAACTGAAGCGCGTTCTGCAGCAGGAGCTGCGTGCCATCCTCGACGCCGCGAACAAGCAGCCGCCGCGCGCGGTCGAGGGCGAGCCGGAAGTCATCATGGTCGTCGGCGTGAACGGCACCGGCAAGACCACGACCATCGGCAAGCTCGCGTACGCGCTAAAACAGCACGGCGCGAATGTCCTGCTGTGCGCCGCCGATACCTTCCGCGCGGCCGCCATCGAGCAGCTCGAGATCTGGGGACAGCGCTCCCAGATCGACGTCATCAAGACCAAGCCCGGGGGCGATCCTTCGGCCGTGCTCTTCGACGCGCTCGAAGCGGCGAAGGCGCGCGGCGTGCACTACGTCATCGTCGACACCGCCGGCCGGCTGCACACCAAGACGAGCCTGATGGCCGAGCTCGAAAAGATGAAGCGCACCGCACAGCGCCACATCGCGAACGCGCCGCACGAAGTACTGCTCGTGATGGATGCGACCACCGGCCAGAATGGCCTGCAACAGGCACGACTGTTCACCCAGTCCGCCGGCGTGACCGGGATCGTTCTTACGAAACTCGACGGCACGGCAAAAGGTGGCGTCGTGCTCGCCATCTCGCGCGAACTCGGCCTGCCGGTACGCTACGTCGGCATCGGCGAGAAGATCGGCGATTTGGTGCCGTTCGATCCGCAGCAGTTCGTGGAATCGCTCTTCGCGTAAGGCGAGACGTAGCGCGTCCGCCTCTCTACAATACCTTTCGGATGGCCACGCATGAAATGACCGACGAGCGCTTCTTGTCGGAAGCGCTGGAGCTGGCGCAGCGCGGTATTGCGTTCGCCTCGCCGAATCCGGCGGTCGGCGCCGTGATTGTGAGCGATGGCACGGTCATCGGCCATGGCATCCATACCTACGACGGCGTGCAGCACGCTGAGGTCATCGCACTACAGGAAGCCGGTCTGCGCGCGCGTGGTGCCACGCTCTATCTCACGCTCGAACCGTGCTGCCATACCGGCCGGACGGGTCCGTGTGTTGACGCGATCATTGCCGCGGGCATCCGGCGCGTCGTCGCGCCGATCACCGATCCCAATCCCGCTGTCGCCGGTCGATCATTCGCGAAGCTGCGGGCGGCCGGTATTGAGGTCACGACGGGGATCTTCGAGGCGCGGGCGCGCAAGCTCATCGAAGCCTTCGCCAAGCACATCCGCACGCGCCTGCCGCTCGTCACGCTCAAGGCAGGCATGACGCTCGACGGCAAGATCGCGCCGCCCCCGGGCGAATCCGACAAGCCGACGGCGCTCGGCGCCTCGGGCGCCAGTGGTGGCTGGATCACCAGCACGGAAGCACGGGCACACGTCCAAGAGCTGCGTCACGCAGCCGACGCGATCATGGTTGGCGTCGGTACCGTGATCGCTGACGATCCTCTGCTCACCGACCGCACCGGCCGGCCGCGGCGACGACGTCTGCTGCGCGTCATCCTCGATTCCCGCCTGCGCCTGCCGCTGCAGTCGCGCCTGGTCAAGACCTGTGAGAACGACGTGCTGGTTTTCTGCAGCTTCTCGGAAGAAAAGAAGCGGCGCGAACTGGAGGCGCGCGGCGTCCTCGTCGAGCAGGTGAAGCTCGGCGGCCACGAAGATGGCCGCCCTGACCTCCCACTCGTCACCAAACAGCTCGGGGAGCGCGACCTCCTCAGCCTGATGATCGAAGGTGGCGCGCTCGTCAACTGGACGGCACTGGCCACCGGTATCGTCGACAAGGTCTTCCTTTATTACGCGCCGAAGATCCTCGCCGGCACGGGTTCGGTCCCGTTCGCGGGCGGCGAGGGCTTCAGGCATTTGCACGAAGCTGCCCAGGTCCGCGACGTCACGCTCCATCGCTTCGGCGAAGATTTCGCCGTCGAGGGCTATCTGCACGATCCGTTCCACTGGACGCCACCTCCACGACGGCTTGAGGTGGTGCGTCGCGCGGAACCCGTCATCGTCGACAAGGAGCCCGCCTGATGTTCACTGGCCTGATCGAGGATGTCGGCCGCGTTGTTGGGCTCAATGCGCACGCCGGCAAGCAGCGCCTTACGATCGAATCGCCCACGCTCTCGCGCCAACTGGGACTGGGCGACAGCATCGCCGTCAGCGGTGTGTGTCTTACGGCGGTGGACATCAGCGACTCGACCTTCGGCGCCGACCTTGCACCCGAGACCCTGGCGCGGACATCGCTCGCGCGCCTGCCGGCAGGAGCGCTCGTGAATCTGGAGTTGCCGGCGCGAGCCGACAGCCGCCTTGGTGGCCACATCGTGCAGGGGCACGTGGACGGCGTGGCGACACTGGTGAGCTTGGAGCGGATCGCACAAAGCGAGGACTACTGGCTCGAGATCGAACTGCCCGCCGACCTCGTGCGCTACGTTGTCTTCAAGGGATCGATCGCCATCGAAGGCATCAGCCTGACAGTCGCGAAGGTCGAAGGCGCGCGCGTCGGCATCGCCATCATCCCGCACACGCGCCAGGCGACGAACCTGCGCGAGCTGCAGTCGGGCGATCCGCTCAACATCGAGGTTGACGTCATTGCCAAGTACACCGAGCGCATGCTGCGCGGCGATGCACCCACGACCGCGATCACCTTGGAACGTTTGTTGGCGGAAGGCTTCTAAGCGCGCGGGCGCTGCTCGGGCGGTTCGTCGGGTGGCAGGTCGCGCAGCAGCATGTCATCCAGCCGCATGAAGTCGCGCACCAGATCAACGTGGCTCCGGTCCACTTCATCGTTCGTACCAAAGAAGATCGCCTTCCCTTCATGCAGGAAGACGAGGCGGTCGGCCAGTTTGCGTGCCAGTCGCATGTCGTGCGTCACCACCACGCTGGTGAGCTTGAGCTGCTGCTTCAGCTTCGAGATCAGGTCGCCGAGCAGGTTGGCCATCAACGGATCCACCATTGTGGTCGGCTCGTCGTAGAGCACGCACTCCGGCTGCGCCGAAAGCGCCCGCGCAATAGCGATGCTGCGCTTCATCCCAGTGGAGAGGTCGGTCGGGAACAGGTCGCGCATCCCGCCCACCCCAACCATCTCCAGCAAGCCGTCCACGACCGTGAAGATCTCTTCCTCGCGCAGCTCGCCGCGCTCACGCAGCGGGAAGGCCACGTTCTCGCCCACGGTGAGCGAATCGAATAGCGCGCCGTTCTGGAAGACCATCGTGACTTTCTTGCGGATGCGCTGCAGTTCGAGCTCGGCGTAATCGGTGGTGTCTTCGTTCGCCACAATGATGCGCCCGGCATCGGGCTTGAGGAAACCCATGATGTGGTGCAGCGACACCGACTTGCCCACCCCGCTACGACCCAGGATGCACAACGTCTCGCCGGGATAGACATGGAAGCTGACGTCATCCAGCACGCGGCGCGAGCCGAACGCTTTGTGAACGTGCTGAAACTCGATGTACGGCACGCGGCCGTTCGCGCCGTGCGCGTGGTCATGCGGCGGAATGCTGACCACCGGGATGTCGTTGGTGTCCACGCGGGATGATTATGTCACGTCGCCCAGGGCCGCTTCGAACTCTTCGGCAGTATTCAGATTATGGAAGAGTTCAGGACCAAAACCGTGCTGCGCCAGCTCCGCTTCAGTGACGAACACATGCTGATGCGCCCGCACGACCAGTTCGATCTTGTTCCGGCCTGCGCGCAGCTGCGCTTCGGCAAAGTCCGCGAACGCCCGTCGGTACACCGCGCAGAGCGGATGGATCCCATCCGCGATCTGGGGGACGACCGCCAGCGCGTCGCTATCCGCCGCGCGCCGCGCCAGATAGCGCAGCAGGGCAGCGGTGAGCAAAGGCGTGTCCACGGCGAGCACCACGTTCAATTCGGTCGTCGACGCACGCAATGCGGCCTGGATCCCCGCCAGGGGCCCCTGCCCCACAAACTCATCTTCGACGACCGGAGCCAAACCGCCATACGCGCCGCCCACGATGCGCGCTCCGGGATCAAGCGCGCGCGCCGTCGCGAGCGCGTGCTCGAGCAACGTTTTCCCGCGGAACACGAGCAATGCCTTGTCGCGCCCCATGCGCGTGCTGCGACCTCCGGCGAGGACAAAAGCGGAAAGCTCCATGGGCCGCCATAATACCGCTCGCACGAACACGCCCAAGCCTGAGGCGTGGCGGGGCCCGACGGGTTTTTCCGTGCTAGAATCCGCGCATTCCCGCCCCCGAAGAGGACCTTTTTTGCGCGTCCAACGCCGTTCTCCATCGCCCATCTGTGACCCCGGGACGTACGCATGAAGCTCCGGCAACAACTGCGCCTGGCCGGGCTCATGCTGCTGTTCGTGGTCACGGGCGCCGTGGCCGGCTACATGCTGCTCGGCGACCACGTTGGTCTGCTCGACGCGCTCTACATGGCCGTAGTCACGCTCGCCGGCGTGGGCTACGGCGAGATCGTCAAGACAGACTTCAACCCTCTCCTGCGCATTTTCAACATGTTCGTCATCGTGATCGGCGTGGGCACGATGGTCTACGTTTTTTCTG
>CAYWSH010000052.1:0-12325 GCA_964460655.1 uncultured Terriglobales bacterium
GTTGTAGTTGTTGCCGCGGAAGTAGTAGCTGTTCACGCCGAACTGCGCCGCCGTCTGCTGCGGCAGGCCGAGCAGGAAATCGGCGAAGTCGAAGCCGGTATTCGGCACGGGTACGCCGCTGACGTATTGCGCGGTGGCGATGCCAGTAAAGGTGTAGCTGCCGCGCGCGTTCTGGCTCGACTTGATGTTCTGCTGGATGCGCCGGTAGTCGCCGCCGAAGCGCCAGGTCACCTTGCCGTGGTTGAAGCTGAAATTGTCGGAGAAGCTGATGGTCTGATTCCGATTCAGCGACGGCGTGATGTCGTTGAGGCCGCTGAAGTGCGTGAGCGAGATGCCGGGGATGCCCCAGTCGAAAGAATTGCGCGAGGTGCCGGTGATGCCGAGCGCGCCCTCGATGTCGGTGATGCCGGCGTACAGGTTCTTCACCTGCGTGCGCTGCCGGTTGAAATTGAAATTGAAGCTATTGTTGAAGCGTCCGAAGCCGTAGGTGAAGCCGATGGGCACGTTGATGCCGCTGGAGTCGACCTTGCCGGCGACGTTGGGGTTGCCGGTGAGTTGGTCGTTCTCCACGTTGTTGTAGTTCAAGCCGAAGTTCAGGTTGCTGCGCCGGCGCCGGCGATTGTTGCGTCCGTTCTGTCCGGCTGCGCCGCGCTTTCCCTGCGCCGGTCCGCCGCGCGTGGCGGTGGCGCCGCCGCCGCCGCCCATCATCATGGACTTGATGTCGGGCATCATCGGCCCGCCGAAGTTCTTGATGAAGCGCACATTGAAGGCGTCGAGGCGCGAATCGGAAGTCGTGACGTAATGGAAGTTCTGATTCGTGCCGGGCTGGTTCGGCAGCGGGATGTAGGGCAACAGGCCGCGTGCGGCCGAGTCCTGCTGCAACAGCGGTACCTGGTTGTTGGTGAACGGCGCGTGCGTGGTGGGGTTGTAGATGAGCGTGCCGATGCCGTTGAAGTCGCCGCCGCGCTCGGCCAGCGTGGGAACGGTCATGAAGCGGTCGAGCGCATCCGACGAACGCCGGCCGTTGTAGCCGACGAAGTACATCGTGCTCATGTTGCTGTAGACGTGCGGGATGTTAAGCGGGCCGCCGAAGTTGGCGCCGAAGTTGTGCTGCTGGTAGTCGGGCTTCGCTACCGGATTGCCGTTGAGCGAATACTGGCGCGCGTCAAAGATGGACTGGTCGGTGCCGTAGTTGATGAAGCCGTGCGGGCGATTGACGTTGAACTTCCCCATCCCGCCTCCGCCGCCCACGAAGTTGACGACCATCCTGACGCCTTCACCGCCACCCGGAGGGGGCATGGGCATGCCACCACCACCGCCGCCCGGGCCGCCCACCATGGCGAACGTCATGCCGGGTCCGCCCATGACCACGCCGTTCAGGTCGCCGCGGCCGATGCGGTCCTTGAGGTCTTCGAGGCGGTCGCGCATGTCGTCGAGGTTGTTGCCGAGATTCTGGCTGTTGCCCATGCGGCCGCCGACGGCGAGGGATTCGCTGGCCGCATCGGCGCCCATGGCGAGGCCGGGATTCGGCAATCCGGAAACGTCAGGCGTGCCCGCATTCTGTTGCGGCGCACCGTTGCCGCCGCCACCGGCGCCGCCAGCCATGTCAGGCATGCCGGCGCCTTCCGCGCCTTGCACACCGAGTTGCTGCACGCCGCGTCCCGCGGCTTGCGCCATCTGCTGCATCTGCGATTGCTGCGCCTGCTGTTGCTGCGCCTGCGCGCGCGATTGCAGTTGCAGGTCAACGTCGACCTTGGCGTTGCGCGTCTGCGCGTTGATGACGGCCTCTTTCGTCGCGGTGGCAAACGCCGCCAGCTCCGCTTTGATGACCCAGCGTCCGTTCGACGGCACCAGCAGCGTGTAGGCGCCGCTGGGGTCGGTGGAGGTGATCACTTTTTGCCCCGTAAGCGTGTTCGCCGCGGTGATAGCGACGCCCGGCAGCGGCAGGGTGCCGGCCTTCACCGTGCCGGTGATCTCACCGCCGCTCGGCGTCGAGGCTTGCGGAGTTGCCGCGGGCGCAGGCGCAGGTGCAGCCGCCGTTGGCACCGCGGGCGCTGCAGTCTGGGCCAGAGAAAATGTCGCAACGACGATGACGAAGAGAATGACGCGCAAAGATTTCACAATCGCTCCGAACTGCATCCCGCAGCGGCTAAAGCCGCTATCCAAGTGGGCCCGTTTCGGCACGACTAAAGTCGTGCCCTGACACATCACATCGGTGGGCCGCCCATCACGACGCGGCCGCCACCGGCCATCCCGACATTCAGCTCGGTGGGAACGAACGTGCCGTTCTTCAATGCACCGCGGCCCATGATCATGTCGCCCACCTTGATGTCGGGGAACGTGATGCTCTGGCCGTCTTTCTTGAAAGACGTGTTCTCGTCCACTTCTATTGTCTGTTCCTGCTGGTCGACGCGGTCGATGGTGAGGCGCAGGCCATCGATCGCCTTCACGCGGCCGGCGATCATGGTCTTCCCCATGTTCTCCATCATGCCGCGCATCTGCTGGTTGAGCTGCACGCTGCCGAGCATGTCGGCCTCGACGACGTCGCCATCCTTCTTGCCGCGCGCCATCACGGTGTCGCCGACTTTGAAGTCGGCGAGCTTTACCGTGTCCTGGCCTTTGCGGAATTGCGTCTTGTCGGAAGTCTTGACCTTGGTGTCGGTCCCTTGCAGGCCGCGCACCGTGATGGTGTCGCCGTCGATGGCGGTAATGGTGCCCGCGGCCGCGGGCATCTGACCGCCGCCTTGGCCGCCCGGACCACCCATCATGACCATGCCACCGCCGCCGCCCATCTTGCCGCCGAGGCCACCGATGACGCGGTCGGCATTCCAAACGCCTTTCTCCTGCGTGCCGCGCACTGCGACCATGTCACCGACTTTGAGATCGGAAAGCTTCCCGGCATCCTGGCCGTTGCGGTACTCGGTCTTGTCCGTGACTTTGACCGTGACGTCGGCGCCGCCCATCACACTCTTCAGCGTGATGGTGTCGCCCTTGATGGCGCCGATGGTGCCCGCCGTCATGTTGGCGGGCATCATGATCTGCCGCTCTTGCGCCCAGACACACAGCACCAGCGCGATGACGGCGCATGCGATTCGTTTCATTTGGAAAGCACTCCTGGGACTGGTCGCGGACGCAGTCCTCTCCCGAAGAGAATGGTGCGGATTTGGACGATGGTATCACCGTTTTGTGAGCGAAAAATCGTTCGAAAATGAACAGCGCGCAAGGCACAAAAGTGGCGCAACTTTATGCTAGGAAGCGGGTTGGCGTGCGCCTGCGAAACATCCACCACAGAGACACAGAGGCACCGAGAAATGCGGAATGCAAGAAAAGCAAACCCGTAGATCCTTCGGCCAACAACGGGCCTCAGGATGACGTTCGTTGGATAGCGGTGTTTGAACCCGCCGACTGCATCGTTCTCTCTGTGCCTCGGTGTCTCTGTGGTAGGTTTTCTCGGTGCGCAGCCTTCCTCGGAGCGCGTGGCTGTTGGCGCTCGGCTCCGGCATTCTGCAGGTCCTCATCTTTCCGCGGCCGGGGCTCGACTGGCTCTGCTGGATCGCGTTGGTCCCGCTGCTGCTTGCGCTACTGCGACGGCCCGAAACCACGGTGGTCGACGCGCGCGGACGAGAACTCGGGAGCGTGACGCCGCTGGGCGGATTCCTGCTCGGCTACGCATGCGGAGTCGTCTGGTATCTGGGCAGCTGCTACTGGATCTTCCACGTAATGAATTCTTACGGCGGGCTGAGTGCACCGATCGCCGTTGGGATCCTGGTTTTGTTTGCGCTGTACCTCGGCCTTTACCACGGTCTCTTTGTCTGGCTGGTGGCTTCCGCTGCGCGCAGCAGTACGCGGCGCGCGCTCTTGCTGGCGCCGTTCCTGTGGGTGGCGGTCGAACTGGCGCGGGCGCGCATCACGGGATTCCCGTGGGACCTGCTCGGTACAGCGCAGGTGGCGAACATCCCGATGACGCGACTCGCGACGCTGACCGGCGTGTACGGCCTCTCGTTCGAGATCGCACTGGTCAACACGGCCATCGCGACAGCCTTCCTCGTGCCGAAGGCGCGGCGGAACCGTGTGCTGTTCTCGGCGCTGGGCGTGGCCGTGATGATGCAGGCCGGTCGCTTCTACAATCCGGCGCCGCTCGCCGCGGACCGCGCCGCCGTGCTGGTGCAGCAGAACATCCCCATCCTGCAGAACGAAGACTGGACGAGCGAGTATTTCGACCGCACGCTCGGCGAGTTGACGAAGCTGAGCCTGACGCGCGCGGACGAAGCGCGCGACGAGCAAGCCGCACAAGGCTTGCCCGGTCTAATCGTGTGGCCGGAGACGCCGGCGCCATTCTTTGTCGCCGACATGCGCTTTCAACACGTGGTGAGCGCCCTGGCGACGGCGACGAATTCCTACATCGTGGTCGGGAGCCTGGGGACGCGCACGGCGGGTGACCGGCCGCCAACTGCTGATCATCCGGCCCAGTTGTTGAACTCGGCCGCGCTCGTCGCGCCGAGCGGCGCGTGGACCGCGCGCTACGACAAGATCCATCTTGTGCCCTTCGGCGAGTACGTGCCGTTCAAGTCGCTGTTCACCTTCGCCGAGAAGTTGACGCGCGAAGTCGGTGACTTCGGCCGCGGAACGGAACGGAAACCGCTCGACCTCGGGACGCAGAAACTCGGCGCGTTTATCTGTTATGAGTCGATCTTCCCGGATGAGATCCGCGAGTTCACGCTCAACGGCGCGGAGGTGTTCGTCAACATCTCGAACGACGGCTGGTTCGGCGAGAGCGGCGCGCCCGGGCAGCACCTGAACATGGCGCGGATGCGCGCTATCGAGAACCGGCGCTGGCTGCTGCGCTCCACGAATACCGGCATCACGGCGGCAGTCGATCCGTTCGGGCGCGTGGTGGCGCAGGCGCCGCGCAACCAGCCCATCGCACTCGTCGCACCGTACGAGCGCAGCACGGAACTCACGTTCTACACGCGCCACGGCGATTGGTTCGCGTACCTGTGTGTGATAATTTCGATCATCGGGCTGCTCGTGCGCTTCCGCGCCAGTGCCCGCGGCACCCTCCTATGGAACTAGATGAATTAGAGCGTCTCTACACCCCGGTGGCGCAGAAAGTCACTGACCTGCGGAGCTATCTTTGACCCGGCGCGCCTGCGCCAGCAACTGAGCGAGGTCGAGAAGCAAGTAGCCGCCCCGGGCATCTGGTCGAATCCCGCCGAATCGCAAAAACTCATGCGCGAGCGCAAGCGGCTCGAAGGCCAGCTGGCGACGGCAGACGAGCTCGCGCGCCGCGCCGCCGACATCACGGCTTACTTCGAGCTGGGGCGTGAAGGCGAGAGCGTGAACGGCGAGTTGGAGCGCGAGATCGCCGCGCTGCGCGACGTCACGGAAAAAGTAGAGACTGAGACGCTGCTTTCCGGCGAGAACGACGCGCTGAACGCGATCGTGACCATCCATCCGGGCGCAGGTGGGACGGAGTCGCAAGACTGGGCCGAGATGCTCATGCGCATGTATCTGCGCTGGGCCGAGCGCCAGGGCTTCGAGGCCGTGCTGAACGATTACCAGGCCGCGGAGGAAGCGGGCATCAAGTCAGCGACGTTCAGCGTGAATGGCACGTACGCCTACGGCATGCTGACGAGCGAGATCGGCGTGCATCGCCTCGTCCGCATCTCGCCCTTCGACCAGGCGAAGCGGCGGCACACATCGTTCGCCAGCGTGTTCGTTTCGCCGGAGATCGACGAGTCCATCGAGATCAACATCAAGCCCGAGGACTTGCGGGTCGATACGTTCCGCTCCGGCGGCCGCGGCGGGCAGCACGTCAACACGACCGACTCCGCGGTGCGCATCACGCACTTGCCGACGGGCATCGTGGTCAGTTGCCAGAACGAGCGCTCGCAGCACAAGAACCGCGAGCGCGCCATGAAGATGCTGCGCTCGAAGCTCTACGAGTTCGAGCTGGAGAAGAAGCGCGCGGCATCGAAGAAAGTAGAGGACGCGAAGCTCGACATCGACTTCGGCTCGCAGATCCGCTCCTACGTGCTGGCGCCCTATCGCATGGTGAAGGATGTACGCACGAAACACGAGACCGGCGACGTAGACCGCGTCCTCGACGGCGATATTGGGCCGTTCATTCGCGCGTTTCTGCTGACGCGGCGCGGGTCAGCCTAGTGTTCGGTCTTTCCCGAGAGCAGGTCCAGCGCGTGCGGCAGCACGTCAAGGACAGCCAGCAGCGACTCGACCGCTCCCTTCGGACTGCCGGGTAGATTCAGCACGATCGACGTTCCACGCACGCCACATACGGCGCGGCTGAGGAGCGCGCGTGGCGTTTGCTTCAGGCCTTCGCTGCGCATGCGCTCGCCGACGCCCGGCAGCAAGCGTTCGCACACGTGCACGGTCGCTTCGGGAGTGACGTCGCGCGCTGCGATGCCGGTTCCGCCGGTCGTTACGACTAGCCGCGTTTCGTTACAGAGTCGGATCAGCGCGCGCTCGATCTCGCCGCCTTCATCCGGGACGACGAGCGTCGTAGTGACGTCGAAACCGTGCTCGCGCAGCGCTTCGGCAACTCGCGGCCCGGAGACATCGGGGCGCACGCCACGGTGAGCCGAATCGCTGACGGTGACGACGGCAGCGGTGATCGCCATGCGCGCCATCGTATCGCATTGCCAACGGGCAAGCGTTCCGTTACCTTGCTGCGCGAATCCTGGGGGGATCCGGATGCAAGTCCTGCGTGCTTTCTTTGCTACCGCACTGCTCTCTGCGCTGACGCTCGGGGCGACGCCGCCGCGCGTGCTCATCATTTACGACATGGAAGGCGTCTCCGGCATCAACGACCCGGAGATGACGCGCTTCGATCGCCCGGAGAAGTACGCCGAAGGGCGCAGGCAACTCACGGCCGACGTCAACGCCGCCATCCGCGGGCTGAAGGCCGGTGGCGCCGGCGTCATCCTTATCCAGGACGGCCATGGCTCGGGCAACGCGAACGAGCCCGACCTGCTGCTCGACCAGATGGACACGCGCGCCACGTTCGACTTCCACACCGTCGACTTCGATCCTTATACGACCGGTCTCGATGGGTCGCTCGACGCCATCGTGTGCATCGGTATGCATCCGCGCGCGCGTACGCTGGGCTTCATGGCGCACACGGTCAACTCCAACGTGAACCTGCGCGTGAACGGCGTCGACTTCACGGAGACGCACATCGTTGCGCTCTCGGCGGCGCGCTGGGGGATCCCGGTCATCATGGTCTCGGGTGACGACACGCTGGGCACGCAACTGAGACCGGATTTTCCGGAGATGGAGTACGTAGCCGGCAAAGTGTCGAAGAACATCGGCAGTGCCGAGCCGCGTCCGCGTGCCGACGTTGATCGCGAGCTTGAAGCCGCCGGACGCACGGCGATGCGGAAGCTCATCAACGGCAAGTTCCGTCCTTATTATTTGCGGCCGCCGTACGACTTCCAGCTCTCCTGGCGTAATTGGCAGCAATCGGCCGGCGCGCGCCGCTTTCCGCAGGTGTCTCCCGATGGCGACACTGGCGTACGCTTCACCTCGTTCTCGTTCTTTGAAGGCTACGAATTCTGCAAACCGCTGATGGGTTCGGCGACGGACCAGTTGTTCACGCTGGTGCGCCTGCTTCAACAATCGCCCGAGGGCAAGAAGCTCTATGACGAATGGCAGGCGGCCAACTGGGCGCGCTGGGTCGATCCCGAGCACGTGCCAGCGTTCATGACACCGCCCGAGCGTCCAGCGCCGCAGAAGCGCTTCCACGGAGACAACTAGTCGTGCCGCGCCCGCCGCGTGCCGATCGCCCGTTCATGCCCGAGTATGGCATCGCCGGCCCGAAGGCGGGGCGCGGATTGCTGCGCTGGAGCTGGGCGGTGAAGCAACTGACGAACGCGCGCAAGTACTGGCTCGTCACCGCGAATCGGAAAGGCGCGCCGCACGCGATGCCCATCTGGTGCGTGTGGCACGCGGGCGCACTCTACTTCAGCACGGGAGCGAAGTCGCGCAAGGCAAAGAACCTCGCCGCGCGTCCGGATTGCGTGATCTGCCCGGAACTGGATGACGCCACGCTGGTGGTGGAAGGACGCGCGCGCAAGATCTCTCCCAACGCCGTGCCCCGCGCCGTCTATCGTGCGTATCCCAAGAAGTATCCGCCGTGGGAACTCGATCCCAAGCTGGGCCCCATCTTCGCCATGCGGCCACGCAAGGTGATCGGCTTTCGTGAAGGTTTCGCGACGAAACAAGACCTCTTCACCAAGACGGCGACGCGCTGGCGCTTCCGCTGATCGCGAACCCCGTTGCGCGGCGCGTGCGACTGGTTTAGAGTCCGCAGCACCTCGTGGGGTGACCATGCGCCGTCTCGTCGCTGCTTCGCTCGTCCTCTTCTTCGCTGCCGCCTGCGCACAGGCGAAGGAACCGTGCTCGGTCGTTATGAAGAAAGACGCGCCGCTGACGCGTTCAGAACAGGGTTGCTGGTTCTACACCGAGCGCGTGAGCGTGCTGCCTTTCCTTTCCTCGGCCGTGAGCGCCGCCCTGCAGCAACAGCGCAATGAGCCGCCGCAGTGGGGCGACACGGGCGAGGGCTATGGCAAGCGCTTCGGCTCGAGCCTGGCGGCGGGCGCGCTGCAAGATACGGCGCAGCTGATCACTGGAATGGCGTTGAACGAAGACCAGCGCTTCATCACCCTCGGCAAGGGAGCGTTCGCGAAGCGCTTCGGGCATGCCGTATTCGTCTCGCCGTTGATTGCGCGCAATGCGCGTGGACATCGCGAACTCGCCATCGGCAGACTAGCGGGCGCGACCGCCGGCGGCTTCATCCCGAACGTGTGGTATCCGACCGGGCGCAACAGCGGGTCGGATGGTGCACAGCGGGCCTTGATCAGCTTTGCCGGCTATGCGGTCGGCAGCCTGCTGGCCGAGTTCCAGCCGTTCCAGCACATCTTCCATCACGGGAAATAGCGCACCACACTCAGTTCGTGCCGGCTTTCGGCTTTACTTCGTGCTTGGAATCCACGGAGAAGAGGCGAACCGGGACGCAGCGGCAGAGCACCCAGGTTGTTGCGGATGGGTTCCGGTCGCGGCGTTCCCGGCGAGCGCTGGCGCTCGGCCAGGTCAGCCAGCATCGACTTGACGGTGGCGGCATCGGGGCTTGCAGGCTCCGCGCGTAGAAAGCGCTCCAGCGCATCCGCTGCGTCGGCATAGCGTCCCAGAGCGCCCAACGCTTGCCCGAGGGTGAGCAGCGCATAATGCGCCGATCCATCGCTCAGCTTGATGGCGAGTTCGGCCTCACTGCGCGCCGCTGCAAAATCGTCTTGCGCCAGCCGGACATCGGCCAGCAATCCATGCGGTCGCCACTGCTGGCTGTTCACGGCGATCGCTTGCTCCAGCAGGCGTGACGCCGCGGTGTAGTCTTTCTGGTCGAGCCGCAGGCCACCGAGCGCCGTCAGGGCCAGTGCGTGCTTGGGATCGGTCGCGATGGCTTGCTCCAGATATTTTTGTGCTTCCGGCAGCTGCTTCAGCTGGATCAGGACGACTCCCAGCAGATAGTTTGCCCGGACACTCTGCGGCGCGTCCTTCACCGCGGCGCGCAAGCGCTTCTCCGCTTCTTTCAGCTTGCCCGCCTGGATGGCGAGCACGGCGCGCTCGGTGTCGGAGCGCACGCGCGCGGGAACGTTACTTTCCGGCGGCGAAGCATCGGCGCCGGCCGGCGCCCTCGCATCGCGCTGCAGCACTACCTGGACCGTTTGCCCCTGGCGGCTTTCGACGTCCACCGTGGTGCGTGCCGTTCTGTAACCGAGTGCGCTTACCTCGACGTCATAGCGTCCGGTGGCGAGCGACGTGAAAGTCGCATCATTGCCGAGCTTCGCGTTGCCCCATTTTTCGAGACCTTCAAACGTACGGAGGCGTATCAACACCTGCGTATCCGGAACCGTCTGGTCGCTGGTGAGCACCTGCACCTTGAGGCTGGCCGACTGCGCGAGGGCCGGTGGGACCAGGCTCGCCAGGAGCAGCAGCAGGATGGAAGCGCGCGCTCTCATGGGCGTCGAAAGCGAGCGCAATTGTATGCCGAAACCGTGTGGTCAGTGCGCTTCGCCGTCACCCGGCCGATGGTCGGGAGTGTCGACCTTGGCGAGCGCGGTCGGCGTGAGTGGCGGCGCCATGAAGTCTTCCGCGTCGCGGCCGGCGAGTGCGACCCTCATGAACTGGATCCAGGCGGGCAGGGCAGCCATCGAGCCGGTCTCCTTGTTCCCGAGCGATTTCTTCTCGTCGTAACCGATCCAGACGCCGCAGGTGATCGACGGCGAGAAGCCGACGAACCACGCGTCGGTGAAATCGTTGGTCGTGCCCGTCTTGCCGGCCAGCGGATGCTTCAACTGCGCGGCGCTCGCGGCGGTACCGTGGGTCGCTACTTCGCGCAACATCGCCGTCATGATGCGGGCGGTGCGTGGCGCGATGACGTCTTTCACTTCCGGGTAGTCCTCTTCGAGCAGGCGGCCGTCATAGTCGGTCACTTTGCGGATGTAACGTGGCGCCACGCGCACGCCATCATTCGGGAAGGTGCTGAACGCGGCGGTTTGCTCGAACAGCGTGATCTCGGCCGAGCCCAGCGCCACCGGCAAATACGGCGGCAGCGTCGACGTGATGCCGAACCGCCGCGCCGTCTCGATGACGCTGCGGATACCGATCTGCTCGGTGATCTTCAGCGCCGGAATATTGCGCGACTGCGCCAGCGCACGCCGCAGCGTGATGCGGCCTTCGTACTTGCCGTCGTAGTTGTGCGGCATGTACGGGCCGGAGGCGGTGCGGAAGACGGTGGGCGCATCGACCACGACGTCGTCGGGCGTCATGCCGTCTTCGATCGCCGTGGTGTAGACGTACGGCTTGAACGACGAGCCGACCTGGCGCAGCGCCTGCGTGGCGCGATTGAACTTCGATTCGTGGAAGTCGCGCCCGCCCACCATGGCCTTGATGTCGCCGGTGGAATTGTCGATGGCGAGCAGCGCACCCTGCGTGCCGGAATCCTGTTCGAGCGTGACCTTCGCACTGCCGTCAGGATTCACGGCCAGAATCTTCACGTACGCGATGTCGCCTTTGCTCAGCAGCTCAGCCGGCGACTTGTGGCCAGGCCACTTCATGTCGGCTGCGGCCAAGGTCGCGCGATATGGCCCTAGCTTGACCAGCGCTGACGTCCCATCGATCTTCAACACCATGGCGTGCGTGTAGGCGCCGGCGCTGAAACCATCCACCCAGCTCGGATCGTCGTAGCGTTCCAGGTCGGTGGCGGTGTTGCTGCCGAGCGCGATGACGTTGCGCAAGTGGCCCTTCCAGCCATGGCGATGCTCGTAGGCCGATAACGCCTCGAGCACCGCTTGGTTCGCCGTGCGCTGCCAATCGAGGTTCAGCGACGTGTAGACGCGCAGGCCACCGGTGTGGACCTCCTCGCTGCCGTACTTCTTCTCCAGATAGCGCCGTATCTCCTCCGCGAAGTAGGGCGCGGCACTTGTCCCACCGGATTGCAGATGCAGGGTGAGCGGCGTCGCCTTGGCGTGGCTCGCCTGCTCGGCGGTGATCTTGCCGTCTTCCAACATCGAGTTCAGCACCAGATTGCGGCGGCGCAGGGCACGCTCCGGGCTGACGATGGGCGAATACAGGCTTGGCCCTTTCGGCACAGCGGCCAGCAACGCGGCTTCCTCGAGCGTGAGGTCTTTCGCTCTCTTGTTGAAGTAATACTCGGAGGCGGCCTGGAAGCCGTAGATGCCGTGCCCGAAGTAGATCTGGTTGGCGTAGAGCGTAAAGATCTGCGCCTTAGTGAAGCGGCGCTCGATCTGCAGCGACAGCATGGTCTCCTGGATCTTGCGGTGCCACGACTTGTCGAACGTCAGGAAGAGGTTGCGCGAGAGCTGCATCGTCAGGGTGGATGCGCCCTGCGTGCGGCTGCCGCTGGTCAGGTCGCGATATCCCGCGCCGATCACGCGCCAGAAGTCCACGCCCCAGTGGCGCTCGAAATCCTTGTCCTCGATCGAGATGACCGCGTCGCGCAGGATCTTGGGGAAGTCGTCATACTGCGCGATGATGCGCTTCTGCAAGGCGAAGCTGGCGACGACGCGTCCCTGGTCGTCGTAGAGCTCGGTGGTTGTGCTGGGGCGATAGCGCTCGAGCTCGGAGATCTGCGGCAGCTCGGTGGAGTAGACAATCAGCAGGCCGGAGAACGCGCCGATCATCGCCGATGCCGCGACGAGCAGGCCGAAGAGGACGCGCCCGACCAGTTTCCTGCCACCCACCCGTACCGGAGGCAGATCGGAATAGAGGAACCGCACGTACTTCATGG
>CAYWSH010000052.1:12425-21254 GCA_964460655.1 uncultured Terriglobales bacterium
GCGTGGGATCCTTCGGCCAACTTCGGGCCTCAGGATGACTTGGTTGGTTGTTTCTTCGGTATGCCGCTTACGCTTTGCTCTTTGACTTCAGAAGTCCCTCGACGCGCTTTAGGTCTTCCTCCGTATCCACGCCCACGGTGTCGTACGGCGTCTCGGCGACGTGGATCGGGATGCCGTTGTCGAGGAAGCGTAACTGCTCGAGCCGTTCGGTGCGTTCGAGGGCCGACTCCGGCAGCGCGACGAAGCGGTCCAGCGCCGCTTTGCGATAGGCGTAGAACCCGAGGTGCTTGTAGTAGCGCGGCGCGGCGCCGTCGCGGTCGAAGGGGATGGTGGCACGCGAAAAGTACAGCGCACGACCGGCCGCATCCGTCACGACCTTCACCGCATTGGGATTCGGAACATCCTCCGCCGCACACGGCGTCTTGATGGTGCCGACTTGTACCTGTGCATCAGCCATCAGTGCGAGCAGCGCCTCGACGTGCTCGGGGCGCGTGAGCGGTTCATCTCCCTGGATGTTCATGTAGACATCAGCGGAGATGACCTGCGCCACCTCATGCACGCGCTCGGTGCCGCTGCGATGGGCAGTGGCCGTCATGCGCGCCTTCCAGCCATGGTGCGCACAAACGGCCATGATCTCGTCGGAATCGGTGGCGATGATGACGTCAGCCAGTCCCTTGGCCGCGCGGGCCGCTTCGTAGACGCGCCCCACCATCGGGACACCGGCGATCTCGCGCAGCGCTTTGCGCGCCAGGCGCGTGGACGCGAGTCGTGCGGGGATGACGGCGAGTGCGCGCATAAGGCAGTTGCCAGTTGCCAGTTGTCAGTTGCTAGTTGCCAGTACACAGCAACAGCGCTCGGCTGACAACTGACAACTGGCAACCAGCAACTGCTCTAGCGGAACGCATCGGGCCAGTGGACCCACCAGCGCTTGGCGTCGCCGAAGCCCAGTTCGCGCCGCCAGTGGTCCATGATGAGTTCGTTGTTCTGCAGCACGCCTTCGCGCGTCACGTCACGCGGGATGGGATAGAGCTGGGCCGCGCGGTCGAACAACTGTCCGCGCTCGGCGGGCGTGAGCTGCGCCACCAGGGTGATAAGCGTGTACACATCGCGGCGCCGTGCCTCGTGCAGCACGGTAGCGAGCACAGCGGCGCGCGTCGGCTCGTCGAGCGCCTCAAAGTCCAGCCGTCGCAACGCCTCGCGGAATGCAGGAGTCGCATCTTCGAAGAAGGGGGAGCCCGGGCCGCGGCCCTTCCGCGAGATCGCGACCGCTCCCGCCGGGATCAATGCGTGATGCTCGTAATCGGAGAATTGCACCCAGCCGGAAGTGACGCGCACCAGGTCCTCACCGTTCTCGCCGGCTTCCAGAATGAAGGCGCAGCCCAGATCGTAGGCTGTCGCGGTCGGCGTCGCGAACGAGAACGTGAACGGCGGCGCCCACAGGTGCGCCTCGAGCTTGCCGCGATCGAGCGCGAGCTGGTGCCGACGCTCGCCGGTGTTCAGGATGCGGAAGCGGCTGTTGGGCGCCAGCTCGATCCTCCCGACCCTGCCGGCTTCGACTTCTGCGCGCGAGTTGCTGTCGGTTTCGAGCACGGCTCCGGCTTGCAGGATCCCAGTGCCGGCGATAGCGCGGCCTGCGATACGGGGAGCACCGTCGCGCGCCGTGACCTTCCAGTCGCCGCCGGGCAGGCCAACGCGCGGCAACAGTGCGATGTACCCGGCCACGGCTGCTACCGCCAGCGAAGCTGCGCCGGCGAATCCCCAGGCCCACACGCGCCACCGCGGCCGCGAGGTCACCGCCACGGGGCGCATGGGCGCGTCGTGCTTGTAGCGGGCGAGCAACTGCTCGAGCCGCTGCACGTCAGCTTCGGGCTTGCCCGAGCTGTCCCACAAATAAGGGCTCGGCTGCCCGTCCGTGATGTCGCGGATATCGTCGTCCCGCTTCATACTGCCTTCTCCAATTGCTCGCGCAGGAGCTTCATACCGCGATGCAGGTTCACCCGCACGGTGCCGTGCGTCAGCCCAGTACGTGCGGCGATCTCCGGTCCCGTCAGCCCCTCGACCAGGCGCATCATCAACGTCTCGCGATAACTCTCCGGCAGCCCGCGGATCGCCTGCAGCGCGTTCGCGGCTTCCACATCGTCGTGCTGGCGCTGGGGCACCGGCAGAGTCTCGGGCAATTCGTCCTGCTCGCGCCGCCGGCGGAAGTGGTCGCGCGCCATGTTGCGCGCGATCGCCGCCAGCCATCCCCCGAACGCGTCCGCATCGCGCAAGCGCTTGAGCTTGGCCAGGGCACGCACGAAAACCTCTTGCAGCAGATCGTCGACTTCCGTGTTGGGCGCGTGCGACAGCAACACCGCGTGCACCATGGGTGCATAGAGTTGATAGAGCTGACCGAAGGCGAAACGGTCACCGGCGCGCGCCGCCTCCACCAGCGACGCGTGTTCCGTGACTCCCGCGACGTTCTCCGGGACGTTTTTCGTAACCCCCGCCGCCGGCAGCTCAGCCATCGTCGTCTCTAGACTCCAGGAGGCCACATGAGCCAGACGCCCTGCCGGGCCAAGTGTTAACGCGCTATCCGCGTCCCAGCAGGACCACACCGCCCCAGGGCCGTTTGCCCGCCGGCTGCTTCGGCTCCGGGAGCAGCGCAAAGATGTTCATGGGGAAGTGCAGGCGCTTCAGCCTACCGGCCGCTTGCAGCATCGAGCGCACCTCGAGCGGCGGCCAGCCGACCGAGGCGTAAAACGCCGGTCCTTCCTCGGGTGCGAAGCGGAAGGGCGCCGTCTCCTGCAGGGCGCCGGTGTTCTTCTGCAGCATCGCCATCAGGCCCGGTGACGTGATGTCGATGACCCAGCGACGGAAGCTCGGTTGCAGCGCCAGATCGCGCGCCAGGGCGCCTACTTCGTCGCGCGCGAGGTAGATGATGAGACCTTCGGTGACGACAACCGTACTCGTGCTCGCGCCGCCGAGCCGTGCAAACAAGGCGCGCCGGGCGGAGACGTCGGTCAGGTCGAGTGCCACCCGCTCCAACTGGCACACCGGCTTCTCGCCGCGCAAGACGTCTTCTTTATAGGCGAGCAATTCCGGCAGGTCGACTTCGATCCAGCGCAGCGCCGGCGGCAATGGCATGCGGTAGGGGCGGGTGTCGAGCCCGGCAGCGAGATTGATGACCGTATCGGCGCCGCGCCCGACTTCCTGCGCGATGAAGTGGTCGAACAGCCACGTGCGCGCGACGAACGACCAGGAATGTTTCTCGCTGAACGGCTGCGCGGCGGCGATCTCGCGTCCGCGTTCGCCGGCTAGGCGCTCGGCCAGCGGATCGCGGAAAACGGCATCGGGCCGCGCCGATTCGCGCGCCCGATACACCGCCACCCAACGCGCGGTGTCGGAGATATTCCGGAACAACGGCTCATGGGCCTTTTGCTCGTCAGCCATGCGGAACAAATGTACAGCGAAGCAGAGACAAAGCGGAGCGCGCCGGTCAGGCCGCGGAGCGCGCCGGGAGGCTTCTCGGGTCATTGGGCGACTACGCTATCTAGCGGTTTGGAGCGCAGCGACATGAACTAAAGAAGCGGCCCTGCCAAATACCAGGTGTGCCCCCATGCATCGCGGACGGGCGCCGTGCGCACGCCATACGGCTGGTTGGCCGGGGGCTCCAGCGCCGTTGCACCGGCTGCCACCGCGCGCGCCTGGGCTGCGTCGGCATCGAGCACGTGGACGTACAGCATCGACGCCAACGGCTGATAGATCCCGTGCGCCTCGCTCGCCGAAACGATCGAATCGCCGATGCGGAAGACGGCGTGGCGAATGACGCCGTGCTCGTCGTGCCGCTGGTGCGTCTCGGCGGCGAACGCTTTCTCCAGGAATTCGGCGAACGCCACCGAGCCGCGCACCAGGAAGCACGACACCAGGTCCGGCTGGTCAGGCGGATTGTGCGCGCCGCGCGCGTTCGTGGGATACCACTGGTTGCCGAACGGATCGAGGAGGCTGCAATCGCGATCGCCGTAAGGCTTGTCCGTCGGCGCGGAGAGCGACGTCGCGCCGGCGGCCAGCGCGCGGGCATAGACCGCGTCCACATCGGTGACGCGGAACAACAGCGCGCCCGGACGGTGCTCGGCCTTTTCGCCGCCGCCAAGCATGAGCATCGAGTCGCCCAGCCTGGCTTCGAAGTGCATGCCGGTCTGCGGAGTGCCCATCCGGCCGGTCTCGACTGCGCCGAATGCCTGCTTGATGAAATCGACGAGGCCTGCGGCATCGCGGTGCGTCAGGTACTGCACTACGCTGTTGAAACCCGGCCGCACGTGCTTGCTCGTGCTCACCGTGGCGATGGGTGTAGTGATCGTTGCTGTTGCCATGTTGGCCATCCTTTCCAGATCGGCTTGCAGACGTGCCTTGAAGTCCGGACGCGGCAGCCCGCGCAGGTCGCGCGCCAGAACCGCGAGTGCATCCAGTTCGCCGCCCGGCGTCGTGACCTCGCGCCCCGCGACCGCGGCCGCGACCACTTGTTCGAGAGCGTCCATGAGCTCGAGCTCAGCCATTTTCGCCCTCCAATAATCCGCGCAGATTCTGCAACGCGCGCAGTTGCAGTTGTTTGATCGCGCCTTCGCTGCGTTGCAATGCGCGCGCCGCCTCGCGCAGGCTCTTCTCCTCGCCGAAGCGCAGCTCGATGACGCGCCGCTGGTCCGCAGGCAGCTTGGCCACCAGCTCGAAGACCAGTGCGCGCCGCTCGATCTCTGCCGCGGCCCGCTCATCGACGGCCTCCGACGGTGCCTCGCCCGCGTCGCGGCCCACTGGTGCGTCGTGCCGTGCGCGGTCGGCGAGCAGATTCGCCGCGATGCGATACAACCAGGCGATGAACGGCGTGCCGCGCCACTCAAAGCTGCCCAGCTTGGCCAGCGCACGCTGATAAACGTCGGCCGTGAGGTCTTCGGCCTCTTCGCGCGAGCGCGAGCGCCGCAACACGTACGCGTAGACGCGCTCAAACGTGTGCGCGTAGAGCGCCGCAAAGGCGCGCGCGTCGCGTTGCGCGTCTTCGACCAGCTGATGCTCGTCTTGGTTTCTGTCGCTCCGCTCCATAACCCGCAAGAGGGCAGTGCTCACGCGCAAATCATAAGAGGCCTGCAATCGCGTCCCGAACTTTCGGGACGGCCCGCTCTGGCCGCTCCGCTACGTGTCCTTGGCCTGCAACCGGATGCTCCGTCGTTAAGCCATCACTCAGCTTAACGGCGCCACGGCCAGAAAGGTTACGTGACGGGCCGCCGTCGTTTACATTTATCGGGCTTGGATCCCGTGACCCATTTCCTGACGGGCGCCTGTATGGCGCGCGCCGGCCTGAACCGCACCTCCGGCCTGGCGACGTCGGTGCTCGTGCTCTCCGCCGAGTTCCCTGACATTGACATGCTGCTGAACGCGAGCGGGCCAGTGTTCGGCTTCACGCATCATCGCGGCATCACGCATTCGTTCCTGGGTGTGCCGCTCGACGCGGCCGCGGTGCTCGGGTTGGTGTGGCTGTGGCGACGCTGGCGCAAGCCGAAGCCCGCGCCGGCGCGCGCACCCGACGACGACCACATCCCACCGCCGCCCCCGCCGCCACCGCGCTGGGGTTTGCTGTTCCTCTATGCGTGCATCGGCGGACTCAGCCACATCCTGCTCGACTTCACCAACGCTTACGGCGTGCGGCCGCTGCTGCCGTTCTCCTGGCACTGGTATCACTGGGACATCGTCTCCGTCCTCGATCCCATCATGCTGGCGCTGCTCATCGCGGGACTCGCGCTGCCGTTCCTCTTCGCCCTGATCCAGGAAGAGATCGGCGCGCGCAAATCGCGCGGGCGCGTGGGCGCCACGCTCGCGCTGGCGTTCATCGTGGTGATGTGGGGCGTGCGCGACTTCTACCATCGCAAGGCCGTGATCGCGCTCAGCGTCCTCACTTACGAGAACGAAGATCCCATCCGCGCCTCGGCTTTCCCCTATGAGTTCACCCCGTTCACCTGGCACGGCGTCGTCGAGACGCCGAACCTCACCGAGACGATGCACGTCGACTCGCTCGCGGGCGAAGTCGATCCCGACCGGCGCGCGCGCATCTATTACAAGCCGCAGGAGACGGCGGCAACGCGGGCGGCGAAGGCTTCGGCGCTCGGCCGCGCTTACCTCGACTGGGCCGATTATCCCTATGTGACCGCCGAAGAATTGCCGCAGGGCGAATGGCTCGTGCGCTTTATCGACCTGCGGTATGCCTATCCCGAGCGCAACACCGCCGCGCTGGGCGGCACGGTATTGCTGGATCGCACGTTGCAGCCGGTGGAAACAGTGTTCGGGCCGACGTTCCGGCGCCGCGTGTCATCGCGACGCTAAACCTCAGTGCTGCTTAAGGTTAGCGCCACCGCCTGATCCTGGTCCCGACCCGCGCGCGAGTGCCCTTGACGAATGCAATACCCGCTTGACGCTCCCGCCTACCTCGCGCAAAATGGACGTTTGCTTGAGGGGTACTGATGCTGGCTTTTGTCTATGTGATCTTCGCTATCGCGGTGCGCTTCGTGGTCGCGCTGCGGTATGTTGCCCTGCCGTTCCACTTCACGCCGGTGGGCGCGTCATTGCTCTATTTTGGCGCGCGCCGGCCGCTGCGCCAGATGTGGATCCCGGTCACGTTGATGGCCGCGACCGACCTGGTCCTGACCTTTTTCGTCTACACCTACCAGTTCACCCCCGACCAGCTGATCAGCTGGGTCTGGTACGCCGGTGCGGTCGCGCTGGGCTATTTGCTCCGTGAGCGCATCACGGCCATGCGCCTGGTCGGCGCTTCGCTCGGGCTTTCCGTGTCGTTCTTCCTGCTGAGCAATCTTTCGGTGTGGGCGGAAGGGACGATGTACCCGATGACTTTCGCGGGCCTGGTCACTTGCTACACCGTTGCTATCCCATTCTTCCGCAATACCTTGGCCAGCGACCTGGTGTTCACCGCCGTGCTGTTCGGCTTGCCCGCATTGGCGCGGGCGACCCGGGAGCGTCCCGTAGAAGCGTAATCCCTCGTTTTTCCCAGGATATGGCCCGGCCTTCTGGCCGGGCTTTTGTGTGGACAAAATAAATTGCGACGCCCGCGCCGGCGGCGCGTCTTCCTTAGCGCAAGCGATTACGAGGAGTACCATTCGCTTATGCGGCCGGTATTGATCGCCGCTTCATTGCTGCTGACGGCCTCTTTGGCCGCGGCGCAGACGCACGGCATTGGGCCCTCGGTGACGTCAGGCACGACCGGCATTCCAGCTAGCGTGACTTCGCTGGGCCCGAACGGTTTCGGAGCGAGCTCTACGCCCACTCGCCGCTGTCGCAATTGCTTCCTAACGTACCTGCCGGCGTACTCGCCCAGTGATGTGATTCAGTCTGTGTATGATCCCGCAGCGGCGGACCGCCTGGTGCGCGTCTTCGAAAAGATCGAGGCGCAACTACGCGACGAAGCGAAGCTACGCGAGGAAGAGAGACGCGAACTGGCGCAGCGGCGCAGCGAGCCTGCACGCCCGCGGCCCGCTGACAGCGCTTCATCGGACGAAGACCGCTTCGGCGATCACTACCTCGACCAGCGCGAGAACCAGCGGCGCGCCGGCCTGCTGAATCCCAAGCCTCTCTCGCTGCCGCCGCCCCCTCCGCCGAAGCCCGAGCCACCGACGGTCCTGGTGTTCAAGGATGGACATCGCGCCGACATCCACAACTACGCCATCGTGGGCGATACGTTGTGGGACCTGAACGAACAAGAGACGCGGAAGATCGCCCTGGCCGAGCTCGACCTCCCCGCCACCGCGAAGGTGAACGACGAGCACGGCACGCCGCTGCGGCTGCCGGGGCAGCGTTAAAGGTGTACCCTATGGCTATGCAGCGTGTCTGGAGACTGGCGCCCATCGTACTCGTGGCCGTGACGGCGGCGGCGCAGATGAAGAATGCGCAGGCGGGTTCAGGCGCTTCGTTCGGCGGGCGACCGAGCGGCAATACTGGCAGCATGAGCGCGCAGCGGCCGAACCCAGGATTCGGCTCCGGCGGGCACAGCTTTGCTCCCTTGGTGCAATCCCAGAAGTCGTACATTCCTGGTCCGTCACGCTTCGGGCATTACGGATGCAATCCGTGCGCGCTCACTGGCTACTCCGCGACCTATTCGCGCCCGTGGGGATACGCCACGTATCCGGTCTACGTGCCGTATGTGCCGTCGTACTACCAGTACGCCAGCGAGGTGGTGACGCAGCCGGTCATGCAGACGACCGAATCGCCGTACACCTACGCGCATGGCGATCCGGCGCCCGATGCAGCACCGAGCGACGCGGCGAGCTATGGGGATGAACGTGCGCGCTACGGCGATCATTACCTCGATCGGCGCGAGGCCGAGCCCCGCGTCAGCGTGACGACCGCACCGCAGCAGGAGGCCCCAGCGACTCCCGCAGCGGCGCCCGCCGCCGACGTACCCGCGACGGTTCTCATCTTTAAGGACGGTCGGCGCGTCGAGGTGCACAACTACGCAATCATCGGCACGATGCTTTACGACCTGACCGACCACCTGACGAAGAAGATCTCGCTGGCCGACCTCGATATGGCCGCCACCGTCAAACTGAACGACGAGCGCGGCACGCCCATCAAGCTGCCGCAGCGCTGACTGGGATTCACCACGAAGGCACGAAGACACGAAGTAGAAGGTATCTCATAAATGGCTGACCGGGGCTCGGCGCTCCCGTGCGGTCTTGGGGGATAGGTCAACACTACGCGAGAAGGCAGGAAGAAATCCTTAAGGCCTTCCACCGGGGTCCATCATGTCGGCGGAATCGCTCCCATTAGAATGCCGACCGCCTTCTTTAGCGCCAC
>CAYWSH010000053.1:0-14888 GCA_964460655.1 uncultured Terriglobales bacterium
GCCCCCTCCAAGCAACCAAACCACCTGCTTTTCTCGTCTCATCGCCAGCCATTCGTCCCAGACACCGATATGCCGGCTTGCAAAACCATGAAAGGCCGCGTAAATACAACGAAATACGAGCCATCCGCATCTATCGAAGTGCGGGTCACGGGTAGAAAATTGCCAGCTGCGAAAAAGACAGTTGCTCCCGGGCTTTCAGAGGCAGACGCGATACAGAGGGCGCAAGGCGGCGACGCCGAGTCCTTTGAAGCGCTCTACGGTCTGCATAAGCGGCGCGTGTATTCGCTCTGCCTGCGTATGACCGGCAACACCGCCGAAGCGGAAGACCTGACGCAAGAGGCCTTCTTGCAGCTCTATCGCAAGATCGCCACCTTCCGCGGCGAGTCGGCGTTCTCCACCTGGCTGCATCGCCTGGCGGTGAACGTGGTGCTGATGCACCTGCGCAAGAAAGGACTGCCCGAGGTCTCGCTGGAAGAGACCATGGAGCCGCAGCAGGAAGACGGCCCGAAGAAGGACATCGGCGCGCGCGACGTCGTGCTCGCCGGCTCTATCGATCGCGTCAACCTGGAGCGGGCCATCGAGAGCCTGCCGCCGGGGTATCGCATCATCTTTGTGCTCCATGATGTGGAGGGCTACGAGCACAATGAGATTGCGGAGATGATGGGGTGTTCGATCGGCAACAGCAAGTCGCAGCTCCATAAAGCACGCATGAAGCTGCGCGACCTGCTGAAGATCAACCGCCTGGAGAGAGCGGCGGGACGCAGATGAGTTCGCCAAGAATGTCGGCTGGGGGAGAGAGTACGATGACGTGCGCGGAGTTCCAACACATCCTGCCCGAGCTTTTTGAATCGGGCGCTGATCCGGAGAAGCACGAGCACCTGCAGACCTGCCACGTCTGCTCTGACCTCGTCGCCGATCTCAAGTACATCGCCGACCAGGCCAAGCTCCTCGTCCCCATGGAAGACCCCGACCCCAAGGTCTGGAACAACATCCAGAAGTCGCTCGAGAAAGAAGGCCTCGTCAAGAACAAGCCGCTCACCCGCTCCGCCACCAATTGGGGCATCGTCGGCCGAGGCTAGAACGCCCGAGATTTCTTGTAGAGACGCAGCTTGCTGCGTCTCTTTATGTTTTGCACCGTGCTTGTGTGGCCCAGCCGCCTCGGCTGGGCTACCTCGCGGCGCCTCACTCTCTCTTGTCTGTCATCCCGAGTCCCGAAGCTTCGGGACGAAGGATTTGCTTTTGTCTTGAAAGGGCGGGCCTTTAGGCCCGCCGGCAAGTCCACGCGACAACTGCGGCTTTAGCCGCTGAGGTAACGCCTTTCGTAATCTCGGCAAGCTTCGCGCCGCTATACAATCCGCCCATCGTCACCGCCAGCCCAAACCGCGTCGCGCTCATCGGCTTCATGGGCGCCGGCAAGAGCACCGTCGGCAGCGCACTCGCGCAGCGACTCGGCTGGACCTTCGTCGACCTCGACGACGTCATCATCGCGCGCCATCACCGCTCCATCGCCGCCATCTTCGACGAGCAGGGCGAATCGGCTTTTCGTGCTGCCGAGGGTGCGGCCCTGCGCGAGGTCCTGACCACGCGGACCGCGAACGTCGTTCTGGCGCTCGGCGGCGGCGCATTCACCATCCCCGCGAACCGCGACTTGCTCTCGCGCACCGGTGTCCTCACCGTCTTCCTTGACGCTCCGGTCGAAGAACTCGCCGCGCGCTGCCAGGCCGCTGGAGCGGAGCGCCCACTCTTCCGTGACCCGAACCACTTTCGCCAATTGTTTCGTGAGCGCCATCCGGTTTACATGGAGGCCAGCGTGCGTCTCGACACCTCGCGCCGTTCGGTCGATGAAGTCGTCGCCGAACTTATGCGCATCGTCGCTGCGCCCGCCACCTCGACTCCCCCGGAGGTCCGGTCATGAAGCGTGTCGTCCTCGCTGTCCTGATTTTTGCCCTGAGCGGCGCTGCCGCCGATAAGCCCAACGCACAGAAAAAAGCTCCCAAGAATGAGCCGGCGCGCGTCGTCGATTCCGGCACCTTTGGCGTTTTCGTCGGCGGTCGCCGCGTCGCCACCGAGAAATTCGAGATCTCGCAGCGCTCCGATTCCAGCACCGCCAAGTCGGAGATCATGGCGCTGCTAGACAATCCGCCGAAGGTCGCGCAGAGCGCCGAACTGCAAATGGCCGCGAACGGCGACCTGGTCCGTTACGCCTGGCGTGAACCCGACGCGAAGCAGGAAGCCACCGTCGAGCCCAATAACGAGTTCCTGGTCCAGCATGTCCTGGCCGGTGGCACGACCACCGATCTGCCGTACATCATGCCGCGCAACACGCCCATCCTCGACGACTACTTCTTCTCGCACCGCGAGCTGCTCGCCTGGCGCTACCTCGCCGCCGGCTGCGCGCCCAAAGAAGGCACCATGGAGTGCAAGATGGCGCCCTCCAGCTTCGGCGTGCTGATCCCGCAACAGCACGTCACCACCATGATCTCCCTCGAGCTCACCGGCAAGGAAAAGGTGACGGTGCGCGGTGCCGAGCGCCAGCTTACGCGTATGAACCTCAAGGGTGATGGCATCGACTGGTCACTCTGGCTTGACGACCAGAACAAAATGGTCCGCATCACCATCAACGGCGAGAACACCGAAGTCGTGCGCGACTAGACTCCTCTTGTTGTCATCCCGAGTCCCGAGGCTTCGGGACGAGGGATTTGCTTTTGCCTGCGTGCTTCACGACCGCCCGCGGTACACCGATGCCGCCTCCTGCCTCTGCTACCATGTCCCGACTTCATGACGACCCCGCGCCGCCTGCTGCTCGCCTTCTTCGCGCTTGCTGCCATCGCGCTCGCCGCCACGTATTGGGCCCTGCTTCCCCCTACGGCGCTGGTCTTCTTCCGCTGGACGGCACTCGCTTTACTCGCCGTGTATTGCGTCGTGCAGCGCTCGCTCACCGCCTGGATCTTCTTCGCCATGCTTGCCGGCGCCGAGTTCGGTTACGACCTGCCTGCCGCGACGAAGAACCTTCAGGTCTTGTTCCGCATCTTCCTGAACCTGATCCGCGTCATCATCGCGCCCCTGCTCTTCGGGACTCTGGTGAGCGGCATCGCCGGTCACGCCGACCTGAAAAAAGTCGGCCGCATGGGTCTCAAGGCGATCATCTACTTCGAGGTCGTCACCACAATCGCGCTCTTCCTCGGATTGGGCGCCATCAACCTCAGCCGCGCCGGTGTCGGTGTCCCGCAACCCCCGGCACAAGCCAACGAGCAACTCCCGCCGGCGCCGCAGAAGGCCTCGGACCTCATCCTGCACGTCTTCCCCGAGAACATCGCGAAGTCCGTCGCCGAAAACCAGATCCTGCAGGTCGTCGTCTTCAGCATCATCTTTGCGATCGCGCTGGCCATGGTGCGCGACGAAGCCAAGCGCCGCCCCATGCTGCGATTCTGCGAGAGCCTCAGCGAGGTGATGTTCAAGTTCACCAACATCGTGATGCTCTTCGCGCCCATCGGCGTAGGCGCGGCCATTGCCTACACCGTCGGCCAGACCGGCTTCGGCGTGCTCATCAACGTCGCCAAACTCATCGCGACGCTCTACGTATCGCTCCTCGTGTTCTTACTGGGCGTTCTCTTGCCGATCGCGCTCCTTTTCCGCGTGCCCCTGCGTCGCTTTATCGCTGCCGTAGCCGAGCCCACCACCATCGCTTTCGGGACCTCGAGCTCCGAGGCCGCCCTGCCTCGCGCCATGGAACAGATGGAAGCCATGGGCGTGCCGCGCGCCGTGGTGTCGTTCGTCATGCCGACCGGTTACAGCTTCAACCTCGACGGCTCGACCCTCTACCTCTCCCTCGCGTCGGTCTTTGTTGCCCAGGCAGCCGGCATTCAGATGACGTTCGGCCAGCAGCTCATCATGATGCTCACCCTGATGCTCACCAGCAAAGGCGTGGCCGGCGTCTCGCGCGCCGCTATCGTCATCCTGTTCGCCACCGTCGGCACCTTCGGTCTTCCCGTCTGGCCCGTCTTCATCCTGCTCGCCGTCGACCAGCTCATGGACATGGCGCGCACTAGCGTGAACGTCGTCGGCAACTGCCTCGCGACGGTCGTCGTCGCCCGCTGGGAGGGCGACTTCCCCGCGCGTATTGAAACACCGCCGTCATCCTGAGCGCAGCGCCGGACGCGTAGCCGCTCGCGCAAATTACCAGCATGTCATCCTGAGCGCAGCAGCGCACCGCAGCCGGCCACGCAAATTACAAGCTTGTCATCCTGAGCGAAGCGGCGAACGCGCAGCGGATGCCGCGCAGTCGAAGGATCCCTATAGGACCCCGGATTCAGGCGGAATAGGATTGGCATCAACGCAAACTCCGGCCTGCCCTGCGTTCCTTTTCAGGAACCGAAACGCGCTCCCGTCCGTCTATCTTGCATAGCTGTCGCCGCCGTTGCATGCTCTTGTCGTGATTCGCCGCGCCGCCATCACGCTGCTGGTCGTCGTTGCGCCTGCGCTCGCCCAGTTCCAATCCAATCGTCCGCCGCGCACCGGCCAGAAGTTCACCGTGCGCGGCACCGTGGTGAATGCCGTCACCGGCGAGGCCATCCCGCGCGCCGTCGTGCAACTGGCGTCCAGCACGCAGCGCGCCATGTTTACCGGCGCTGACGGCCGCTTCGAGTTCACCGAGGTGAACGAAGGCAACACCATGGTGATGGCACACAAGCCCGGCTTCTTCAACGACCAGGAGATGCCGCAGCGCACTGGCCCCATCGTGCGTCCCATCGCGATCGGGCCCGACACACCAGCAATCGTCGTGAAACTCACGCCGGAAGCCGTGATCACCGGGCACGTCGCCGCTGCCGACGGCGAGCCGCTCGCCAACGCGCAGGTCGAAGTCAGCAGCTACGTCGTCAGCAACGGCCGCCGGCAGTGGCAGCCGCGCGGAAGCCGTGGCACCGACGATGAAGGCGACTTCCGCGTCGCCAACCTGCCGCCCGGCAACTACTACGTCCGCGTGACGCCGTCGCCGCGCAATTCCATGCTCGCTTCGGCCGCGGCCACGCAGGGTCGGCCCGTAGAGGGCTTCGGACCGGTGTATTACCCGGGCGCGGCTGAGTTCGCGGGCGCTGCTCCGGTCGCGCTCGCTGCCGGACAACGCCTGCCGCTCACCTTCACGCTGCGTCCCCAGCCGCTCTACACCGTTACCGGGAGCGTCAGCGGCTATCAGGCCGGTCAGTTTCCGAACGTCATGTTGCGCAAGGACGATCCGACGCATAGCGGCGGCCGCGGCGGCAGCGTCAATCCTTCGACCGGCGCTTTCGAGATCCGCAACGTCCCCGCCGGCCAATACCAGTTGCGCGCCCAGTTTCAGGATGGTCGCACGCTCGCGCTCGCGGAGGTCCCGGTGGTCGTCGCCGGAAACGTCACCGGCGTGCAACTCGTGATGCAGTCCGCGCAGCCTATCCCCATCGAGGTCCGCACCGATTTCACCAAGACCGACGCGTCGCGCTACGGCTCCCCCAACTATCAATTCGTCAACGTCCGGCTGGAAGGCTCTGACCCCAGCGTACCGGGTGGCTTCTCCCAATGGAGCGGCGGGCAGGATGCTCGGGTCTTCGCCGTGCAGGGCGCAGCGCCCGGGCGCTTCAACGTCGAGATCAATCCCAACGGTGGCTCTTGGTACGTGCAATCCGCGCGCTGCGGCGAGACCGACTTGTTGCGCGAACCGCTCGTCGTCACCTCAGGCCGCATGCCACCCATCAGCATCGTGCTGCGCGACGATGCCGGCTCCCTCGACGTCAAGACCAACAACGCACCCGCGGACCTGCCGCTGATGGTGCTGGTACGTTCCGAATCGGCTCCCGCGCGCCCGCCCTTGATGGTGCCGATGGCCCAGTCTGGTGCCACGAGCCTCGGCGAGATGTTTGCACCGGGCGACTACAGCGTCTGGGCCTTTGACCGGCTCGAAGGCATCGAATGGCGCAACCCGGAAGTGATGAAGAAGTACTCGACGCGTGCCGCTCGCGTCAGCATCGCAGCCGGCTCCCGCGCGAGCGTCACGGTTGACGTCATCAAGGCCGAACCATGATGCAAATCATGCAGGGCAACAACAACATTACGCGCCGTCATCGTGAGACCGCTGCCCTTGCGCCTCTGTCTAGTGACCACACTCTTGAAAGCCGTCATCCTGAGGCCGCGCCCTTTGCGGCCGAAGGATCCCGCGAGCGCTCGCTCCATCCGCGCCGTTACGAGGCATTTCCACGAGGACTCCTTCGTAAGGGCTGCCCTTCAGCGCCGCGCGACGACGGTGGATGGTTTCGTAAGGGCTGCGCTTTAGCGCAGCCGTATATCGCGCGAGGCAGAAGCGGCTTTAGCCGCTGGGGCGCGATCCTCTGTGTTCTCTGCGCCTCCGCGGTGAATGCGCAGTCCTTCCACGTCACCGGCACCATCGTTGACGCGCGCACCAACGCGCCGCTCGCCAAAACGCAGGTCGGCCTCACTGTCTCCGGTCCACAAACCAATGGTCAGGGTTCCTCGCGCATCGTCGTCACCGGCACCGATGGCCGCTTCCGCTTCGACTCCCTCCCCCCCGGCAAGTACAACCTGAACGCCGACCACCGCGGCTATCCCATCCAGGCGCTCGACCAGCACGAGGGCTACAACACCGCCGTCATCGTCGGCCCAAACCTCGACACTGACAACATCCTCTTCCGCCTCCGACCGGCCGCGGTCATCGCGGGCCACATCACCGACGAGATGAACGAGCCGGTGCGCAACGCCAACGTCCTCTTGTTCCAGAGCAGCTTGCAGAACGGCAAGCTCGCCACGCGCATGAACCGCTCCGCGCAGACCGACGACCAAGGTGCGTTCCGCTTCAGTGGGTTGCTGCCCGGCAAGTACTATGTCGGCGTGACCGCCCGCCCGTGGTACGCGCAGTATGTACCGCGCACCTTCGCGCGCGAGTTCATACGGAGTGATGGCCCCCCGCGCGGCCTGGGCGCGGTCCCCGTACCCGGTGGATACGTCACTACGCTGCCGCCGCCCGACCCGGAGCCCGCTTCGCCGCTCGACATGGCGTATCCCGCCACGTTCTATCCCAACGCCACCGACTCCGCCGGCGCTGGCGTGGTGCAGTTGCGTGCCGGCGAGCGCGTCGTCGCTGACATTGCGGTGCGCGCCGTACCCGGGTTGCACTTGCGCATCAACCACCTCAACGCTCCCACGCTCGTCGCCGCCGGTCCGGGCGCGCCACCACCTCCGCCGCCGGCGCCATTCAATCTCATGCAGCGCTTCTTTGGCGGAGGACCCACATGGGGAGTCAACGGGGTGAACCAGTCCCGCTCCGGCAACACCTCGGAGTTCAGCGGCCTCGCGCCCGGACGCTACGTCCTGCGCTCTCAGGGGCGCGACGGCGCACGCACCGTCCGTGAGTTCGACCTCTACGGTGACATGACGCTAGACGTCGGCGACGCGGAGTCTGCCGCGGCTACCGTCACCGTCACCGGCGCCATCAAATTCGACGGCGATCTCAAGCCTGATTCGCGCCCCAGCCTGCTGTTTCGCAACGACACGGAGACACACAACGCGCTCATCAAGCCCGATGGCACGTTCGAGTCGCGCAATATCCCGCCCGGCGAGTATCAGGTATCGGTGAACGGCGCGCAGGGATTTCTGATCTGGGGACTCGCCGCCAGCGGCGCCACGGTCGACGGTCAGCGCCTCGAGATCGCCGGCGACCAGCCGGTGCGCCTCTCCGTGGTCGCTACGAAAGGCGTCGGCGCCATCACCGGCTACGCGTTGCACGGCGAGAAACCCGCGCCCGGCATCATGGTCATGCTCGTGCCGCAGAATCCGGGCGACATCGCGCTTTACCGCCGCGACCAGAGCGACACCGACGGTTCCTTCAGCCTCAACAACGTCGTCCCCGGGAACTACACCGTTCTCGCCATCGCCGAGGGCTGGGACCTGGAGTGGTCGAACCCCAACGTCCTGCGCCGCTACCTTCCCGCCGGCACACCACTCCTCGCTCTTCCCGACACCAAGCCCGCCCTCAAGCTCCAAGTGCAGTAAGGATCGACGTGCAGTAAGGGATCGACGAGTTCGGGTGGAGCAGGCCGAGAGTGGAGCAGGCCTTCAGGCCTGCAGAAGATCCAAGTACCAAGAAGCGTCATTCTGAGCGACGCGCGCCCGCCCCGAGGCTTCGGGGCGGACGTGCGGAGTCGAAGAATCCCTATAGCATCCCGAATGCCTTCCACGCAGCCCGCGGAGCGGGCGCTAGAACACAGCCCACGGCGCAAGCCGTGGGGTCCACATGCCAAGCAAGAGGGAGCCCGCGAAGCGGGCGAAAGAGCTTGCTACCGCCCATCCAGTAACTGCACCGCCCGCAACAACACGTCTCCCGATATCTGCACGCTCCGCTGGCTCAGCTTGTCCATCGTGTCGTCGGTGGTGTGGTGATACGCGCCGTTGTACCCATAATTGATGTCGATCACGTCCGCCACCGGTACCCCGATCTTCGCGAACGGCAAATGATCGTCTTCGATCTCCATCTCGGTCTTGAAGAAATGCGATTGATAGCCGAGGTCCGTCGCCGCCTGCAGGACCATGTCTTCCAACCACGGCGTGGCGTGTTTCGTCTCGCGCTGGATGTCGAGGTCCGCGTCGCAGATCATGTCGGCCACCATCAGCCCCTTGATCTTCTTCGCTGTGCCGTCCTGCTGCCACTTCTGCGCGAGGTGCTTGGTGCCGTACAGGCTGTCCTGCGGCGTCCAGTTCACCGTCGCCTCTTCCCCATCGGTCCACAGGAGCCAAACGCTGTAACCGTCGCGCGGCTTGCCGCCCGCCCGTCGCAAACTGTTTGCCAGCTCCAGTAGCAGCGAACTCGTGCACGCACCGTCATTCGCGCCGATGAACTTCGTGTTGCGCAGCGGATAGTTCGTGTCGTAGTGCGACGCGATCACGATGATCCCGTCTTTCGTCCCCGGGAACTTCGCGATCAGGTTGGTCATGGGGAACTTGCCCACCGGCGTCTCGGCGGTGAAAGTGTCTTCCTCGACTGCATCCTGCGTGAGCCGCGACTTCAGGTACTTCAGCGCCTTGTCATGGCCCGCCGACCCCAGGTATCGCGGCCCGAGGAACACCATCTCGCCCGTGTACTGCAGCGCCCGATGCGCATCGATGTGCAGCAATTGTGTGGACACGGGCGAAACGGGGTCCCCATCGCGCCCGCTGTTGGCGCGTTGGGGTGTGGGCTCGCCCGTGTTGCTCTTGGCGGGAAGCTGTGTGGACACGGGCGACCCGCCCGTGACGCCCGCGGCATTCACTTTGGCGGTCGAATTACACGCGGCCGCCGCGAGCACGATTGCCGCTAACGAAACCATCTTTGTGTTCTTCGTGCGCACTTCGTGTCCTTCGTGTGGCGTTTTTCTTCTGCGTCTCCGCGGTTACGACGCCTTCGCCTTCCGTCTCCGCTTCGGCTGCACCAGCCACGCCACCGCGATGCTCACCACGTACAGCGCCACCATCGGCGTGGCGAAGATGCACATGTTCATGATGTCGGTCGTCGGCGTCACGATGGCCGCGATGATGAAGATCACCAGGATCGAGTAACGCAGGTTGCGCCACATCCACCCGGGCGTGATCAGCCCCATGAGCGACAGGAAGAACACGAGGATCGGCAGCTCGAAGATCAGCCCCAGGCCCACGATGATCGTCATGAACAGGTCGGTGTATTCCGTGATGGTGATCATCGGCTTGAACTGCACGCCCGGCTGCTGCGAGTAGCCGATCAGGAAATCGAGCGCCGCCGGGTAGGCCATCGTGTAGGCGAACAAGCCGCCCGCCAGGAACAGTCCCACCGTGCTGAACATGAACGGCAGCACGTAGCGCTTCTCGTGCCGGTAGAGCCCCGGCGAGATGAACAGCCACACTTGGTATAGCACGAACGGCGACGCCACAAAGATGCCGGCGATCAGGCCGATCTTGAGGAATGCGTTGAAGACGTCCGTGGGATTCGTGAAGACCAGCGTCTGCTCGAGATTGTGCGCCTTCAGCGCCGCGATGATCGGGCGCTGCATGTAGCCATAGATGTAGTCGGCGTAATACCAGCATGCGACGAACCCGACGCCGATCCATACGATGGACCAGATCACGCGCCGCCGCAGCTCCTCGAGGTGCTCGAGGAAGCTCATGCTGTCGAGTTCGCGGTCGTCGGGAACGGGCTGCGGACCGAGCTCAGCCATCGCGCCCTTGCTGGAATGCCTTGGTATCGCCGGCGGCTTCGGTGCTGCCGTTCGTCGCTTCCGCGACCTCCGCCCCGTCATGCGTCACCGTGCCGGCCGGTGTGGGAGTCGGCAACGCGTGAATCGTCCGCGCGTTCTGCTCCTCCATCTCGAGGTTACGGACCTCGTCCTCCAGCTGCGCCTGGAAGCTGTTGCTGGCGCGCTTGAAGTCGTTCATCGCCTTGCCCAACTGGCGTCCGATCTCCGGCAACTTCCTCGGCCCAAAAATAATGAGCGCCAGGAAGAAGATGAAGATCATCTCCGGCATTCCCAGATTCATGCAGGTTTCCTATCCGCTTAGTGTACTACGTGGTGGAGCAGGCCTTCAGGCCTTCAGGCCTGCATTCCACGATTCCGGTGGACTGTCATCCTGAGCGAAGTGGCGCGGCGTCAGCCGCGTCACGCAGTCGAAGGATCCCTATAGCGCCACCGGCCGCTACGCGTGGCCCACGACGCTGACCTTTGCTAAACTCGAAAACACACGAGCGGGGTTGGTATATCGGTTGTGCCCAGGCTTCCCAAGCCTGTGAAACGGGTTCGACTCCCGTACCCCGCTCCATCCATTTGCTATCGGCTATTCGTTATTCGTTGTTGACCGGCCAGTGACTTGACTTCCAATAACCAATAGCAAATAACAAATAGCCAATCGCTTCATCCGCCCCGCGTGTGCATCTCGCGATGCACGTCACTTCTCAATTCTTCTATCTGGAAGAGCGGCTCACGCTTCCCGACTTGCAATCTTTCTTCCGCGCCGCGGTCTGAACGCCCGCGCCAAGCCTGCGTGATCTTCGCCGCTATCTCCTCGCGCGACGCGCCCGAGCGCAGTAGCATCTTCAAGTCGATCCCCTGTTGCGCGTACAGGCACAGCAGGAACATGCCATCGGCCATCAGGCGCGCGCGGTCACACGCGCCGCAAAATGGCTCCGTCGTCGACGAGATGATGCCGAACACCGTCCCATCCGGCAGCCGATAGCGTTCCGCCGGCGCCGAACCCTGCTCGCCGAACGGCTCAGGCGCCCCGTAACGCGACGCGATGACCTTCAACATCTCGCTGCGCGCAAACACTTGACTCGGCGACCAGCGCAGCGCCCCGCCCACATCCATGTACTCGATGAAGCGCACTTCGACGCCGCGTGCGCGCCCGAACTCCAGGAGATCAACGATCTCGTCGTCGTTGAACCCGCGCATGATGACGGCATTCACCTTCGTGCCGCTGAATCCCGCGCCGGCCGCTGCTTCGACGCCGGCAACGACCTCCGCCAGCGCATCGCGTCGCGTCAGTTTGTGGAAGCGCTCTCGTTTTAGCGTGTCGAGCGAGATCGTCAGCCGCCCCAGCCCCGCGGCCTTCAGCTTCGATGCCATTTGCGGCAGTAGCAGGCCGTTCGTCGTTAGTGCGATGTCAGCGACCGTGCCGTCTCGTGTCAGGAGCTCAATCAGCCGCTCCAAGTCGCGCCGCAACAGCGGCTCGCCGCCTGTCAGTCGCAGCTTGCTGACACCCAGACCACGAAAGATGTCGGCCAGCGTCGCGATCTCTTCGAATGACAGCAACGCCTCGCGCTCCAGCCACGTGTATTCCTCCTCCGGCATGCAGTATTCACACCGCAGGTTGCAGCGGTCGGTCACCGAGATGCGCAAGCTGCCGAGCGGCCGCGCAAACACATCGGTGAGCGCATTGTGGGCTGGCTGCAACATGAAGTATTGCTTTAACTATATCGGAGTTACTGCGCCAACGACCAAAGACCAACGACCAAAGACCGTTTCTGCTAGCATCAGCGTTTCCATGCCCTCCGGCAAACTCCATATCGTCCCGCTCGGCGGACTCGGCGAATTCGGCATGAATTGCATGGCCATTCGCTGGGGTGACGACATCATCGTCATCGATGCCGGCCTCATGTTCCCCGAAGCCGAGCTGCTGGGCGTGGACATCGTCGTCCCCGACATCACGTATCTCACCGAGAATCGCCAGCATGTGCGCGCCATCGTCCTCACGCACGGCCACGAAGACCACATCGGCGGCCTGCCGTGGGTCCTCTCCGAGCTCAACGTGCCCGTCTATGGCACCGAGTTCACGCTCGCTTACGTCGAGAACAAACTCGAAGAGCACGGCCTGCTCGACGATGCGCGACTCAACGAGATCCGCGCCGGCCGCAAGTTCACCATCGGCCCATTCACCATCAACCCGATCCAGGTGACCCACAGCCTGGTGGACTGCGTCGCGCTGGCGATCCACACGCCGCTCGGCGTCCTTATCCATACCGGTGACTTCAAAGTCGACCCGACGCCGACCGACAATCGCCTCTTCGACCTGCACGCCTTCGCCGAGTACGGCCAGAACGGCGTGCTCGCGCTCTTCCAGGATTCCACCAACGTCGAACGCCCCGGCTATACGCCCAGTGAACGCGCCGTCCGTCGCAAGTTCGACGAAGTCTTTCGCGCCACCGAGCGCCGGCTCTTCATCTCGTGCTTTTCGTCGTCCATCCATCGCATCAAGCTCGCGATCGAACTCGCGCACGAATACAACCGCAAGGTCGCGCTCGTCGGCCGCTCGATGAACGAATCCACCGAGATCGCGCAAGACCTCGGCTACCTCGACGTGCCCGACGGCTGGCTCATCAATCCCGGCGACATCAAGAACCATCCGCCGGAAAAAGTCTGCGTGCTCATCAGCGGCACCCAGGGCGAGCCGATGTCGGGCCTCTCGCGCGCCGCTGTCGACAATCACAAGCACGCCCGCATCGAACCCGGCGACACCGTCGTGCTCTCCTCGCGCATCATCCCCGGCAACGAGAAGGCCATCTACCGCGTCATCGACCATCTCTATCGCCGCGAAGCGCACGTCGTCTACGAAGATGGCTCATCACCGCCCGTTCACGTTTCCGGGCACGCCAGCCAGGAAGAGCTCAAGCTCATCATCAATCTGGTGAAGCCGCGCTACTTCATTCCGGTCCACGGCGAGTATCGCCAGTTGCGCCGCCACGCCGAGATGGCGCGCGCCATGCACGGTGCCGTCGGCTCGGTCATGATGATCGAATCGGGCGGCATCCTCGAATTCGACGAACTCGGCGCGCGCAAGGCCGGCCAGGTCAACGTCGGCCGCATCTGCATCGACTCCGGCTCGATGGGCGAGGTCGTAGAAGACCTCGTCATCCGCGACCGCCGCCATCTTTCCGAAGACGGCTTCGTGCTGCCGATCATCGCCATCAACAAGCTCACCGGCAAAGTCGAGAGCACGCCCGAGATCGTGATGCGCGGCTTCGCGCCCGCCAACGCCGAAGACGGCTTCCTGAATGGCGCGCGCGACACCGTGATGCAGACGCTCGAGATGTCGAGCGAAGAAGAGAAACGCGACTACGGCGTGATCAAAGAAAAGATCCGCGCCGACCTGAAGCGCCACATCGTGAAGAGCACCCAGCGCCGCCCGCTCATCATGCCGGTAATCTTGGAGATTTGATTTCTAGCTGGCATCCTGAGCGAAGCTCGTCCGCCACGGCGGACGAGCGCAGTCGAAGCATCCCTATAGGACCTCGGGCCCCTCGCGCAGCCATCACTACTCTCACTCCGCTCATCCTGAGCGAAGCGACGGACGCAGCGCGGCCGGTGCGAAGTCGGAGGACCCCGCGCATGTTGGCGTTACGAGGATGTCGGCAGGCCTTTCGGCCACGAACTTCGTGACCTTTGTGCCCTTCGTGTCCTTTGTGTTAAAGCTTTTGACTCTCTCATGGTCGACTTGAATGCTATCCACGCCGCCCGCGAACGCATCCGCGGCGTCGCCGTCCGCACCCCGCTCGTGCGTCTCTGGTCCACGCCTAACATCTACCTGAAGCTCGAGAGCCAGCAACCCATCGGCTCGTTCAAGCTGCGCGGCGCCTACAACAAGATCGCCTCGCTCACCGACGCGGAACGCGCGCGCGGCGTCATCAGTTATTCCAGCGGTAACCATGCGCAAGGTGTCGCCTACGCCGCCCGCGCCCTGAAGACGAAAGCCATCGTCGTCATGCCGAACAATGCTCCCAAGGTAAAGATCGACAGCACGCGCGGCTTCGGCGCCGAGGTCGTGTTTGTGGGACCCGCAAGTTCCGAGAGACAGGAAAAAGCCGAAGCGCTCGCCGCTGCTCACGGCTACGCCATCATTCCGCCGTACAACGACGAATTCATCATCGCGGGCCAGGGCACGCTCGCGCTCGAGGTCCTCGAAGACCTGCCGAACGTGCGCGCCATCGTCGCTCCTATCGGCGGCGGCGGACTCATCAGCGGCATCGCGGCCGCAACCAAGCTGACGAAGAAAAACGTGCGCGTCTTCGGCGCCGAGCCCGAACTCGCCGCCGATGCTGCCGAGAGCTTTCGCACCGGCAAACTGGTCGAACTGTCCGCTGCCCACACCTCGCGCACCCGCGCCGACGGCCTGCGCACGCAGTCCATCGGCCCGCTGAACTTCGAGCACATTCGCGCGTATGTCGACGGCGTCCTTACCGTCTCCGAGCCCGACATCCGCAACGCCATGCGCCGCATCCTCTTCGAGGCCAAGCTCGTCGCCGAACCCAGCGGCGCCGTCGCACCCGCCGCCGCCCTCTTCCACGCTTCCGAACTTAAGACCGACGGCGACATCGCCGTCGTCGTCAGCGGCGGCAACGCCGAAGCAGC
>CAYWSH010000053.1:14988-21095 GCA_964460655.1 uncultured Terriglobales bacterium
TTCCCGCCCGAATGCCGGGGTGCCCCACCCTTGTCCGCCTTTCTTTGGCGGACAGGGTGGGATGAACTCGCCGCGCGAACCCGTGCAAATGCCCTACAATTCCTTTGCGCTCTCTGCGTTCTGAATTTATGAAACGAGCCATTCTTTTCCTGCTCTGCGCCACCCTTGCTCACGCCGCCGCCGAGCGCGCTATCGAGATCCGCGAAGCCGCGCTCTACATGTCGCCCGACGCCACCTCGCAGAGGCTCGGCACCGTACAGCGTGGCCGCGAGGTCGCCGTCATTGAGACCAGCGGCAACTTCCTGAAGGTGCTCGCCAACACGCAGCAGGACCGTGAAGTGACCGGCTGGGTGCTCACCAAGGGTGTGGTTCGCACTTCCACGCCCAACGGTGACGCCATCATCTACGGCGAGGCCGTCGACTCGGAAGCACAGGCGCAGCGTCGTGGCGGCCGCAAGGGCGCCGCACAGGACGCGATGCGACTCTACGCCCGCATGGCGGAGTATTTCCCCAAGTCGCCGCTCGCCGGCGAAGCGCTCTTTCGCGCCGCCGACATCCGCTGGCAGCTCGAGAAGGCCGACGTCTTCTCTCGTCCTTCCGCCAAGGAAGCCGACCCGCTCCTGCGCGGCCAGATGTCCGAAGACATGCTCCACGAGGTCCGCAAGAAGTTTCCCGGCACCAAGTGGGCCGACCTCGCTTCCTACGAGTTGATGGAGAACAAGGTCTGCGGCGAGTGGCAGGGCGCGTCAAAGTGTCCCGAGAAAGAAGCTGGCATGTACGAGGACTACGTGAAGGATCATCCCAGCTCGCCGAAAGCGGCCGAGGCTCTCTACGAAGCCGCCTGGCGTCGCGCCGCCCTCATCGAGATCTACAAGACCGAAGCGAAGAACGACAAAGTCGCCGAAGCCCGCTCGCGTGCCCTCCAGTTGTCGCAACAGATCGTGTCGCAATTCCCGCAGAGCGATTGGGCCCCGCGCGCCCAATCCCTCGCCTACAAAGTCGAGCAAGGCATCCCGACCTGGGGAAACGCTAGCGAATGACTAGGCATCTGGGAACCAGCCTTGAAGGGGCGGGCCTTTAGGCCCGCCGTTCAGCACCAGAAGATGTCATCCTGAGCGATGGAGCGCTCACGCAAAGCGTGAACGCTCAGCAGTCGAAGGATCCCTATCGCCACGATGCCCTCACGCGTAGCCCACTAAAGACGCTAAACTGATTTCCTCGCATGAACGACTACTGCCTCTCCCTCATCCTTGGCATCATCGAAGGCATCACCGAATTCCTTCCCGTCAGCTCCACCGCGCACTTGCGTATCGCGGAAGCCCTGCTTGGCATCGACCTCGCTGCCGGCTACTGGAAGATGTTCAGCATCGTCATCCAGCTCGGCGCTATTCTCACGCTGCCCATCTACTTCCGCCGGCGCATCGCTGACTTCCTGCGGACGTTCCCCAAGTCCCCGCGGAATCATCCGCTCACGCTCGTCATGGTCGCCTTCGTTGTCACCGCGATCCCCGCGTTCCTGCTGACCAGGCTCATCGGCAAGATGCTGGAGGACCTCGTCGCCATCGCGCTCGCCCTCATCGTTGGCGGCGTGGCCATGTGGATCGTCGACGTGGTGTGCAGCCGCCCACGCACGACTTCAATGGACAGCATGACACTCGGCCAATCCATCTGGATCGGCGCCTGCCAGATCTTGAGCGCCGTCTTCCCGGGAACATCGCGCTCCATGGCGACCATCGCCGGCGGACAGATTGCCGGCCTCTCGCGCGCCGCCGCCCTCGAGTTCTCGTTCTTCCTCTCCATCCCCACGATGACGGCCGCCGTCGGCTACGACCTGCTCAAGTCGCTGCGCCATCCTGTCACCACCGCCGGCAGTGACATCGGCGCCGCCCCCGTCGGCACCCACGGCTGGGTGCTGCTCGCCATCGGCTTCGTCGTTTCGTTTGTCGTGGCTTATGGCGTCGTCGCGTGGTTCATGGCCTGGGTGCGCAAGCGCGGCTTCGTTCCCTTCGCGATCTATCGCCTGCTCGCGGGTGGTGCGGTGCTCTGGTGGGCCCTGCGACACACTTAAAGTATTACTTGAATATGCAATAAGAGATTAAGCCGCTCATCCTGAGCGAGCGTGACTGAGCCGAGGCGAAGGAACGCGAGTCGAAGGACCCCACGCCTGTCGGCACAACGATGCCGCTGGTTGCCTTTTTCGACTCGGAACTCCGTACTCAGTACTCGGTACTCGCTACTTCAGCACCCTCACCAGGCTGCTGTAATCATCCGTCCACAAGACGCGATTCTGCGTCGCCGGCGTCGCCCCGCTGTCGTGCCACACCTCTTCCGCCAGCTTGGAATCCTTCGCCGCCACCAGTACCCACGTTGACGTCGAGATGCTGCGGCTCTCGTCCGGCCCGTTCGAAACGACCATCGCCTGCTCGCCGATCGCCGCTGCCGCCGCCGCCACCACCGGCTCAAGATCCAGATACCGATTCGAGATGTGCATCGCCAGCACGCCGCCCGGCTTCAAGTGTCGCCGATAAAGCTCGAATGTCTCGCGCGTGAGCAGGTGCACCGGGATCGAATCGCCGGTGAAAGCGTCCACCGCCAATACGTCGAACTGCTGCGACGACTCCCGCTCCAGCGAAAGCCGCGCGTCACCCTGCACTACGTCGTTCTGCGCCGGCGAATCACGCAGGTACGTGAACTCGTTCCGCGCCAGCGTCACCACCAGCGGATTGATGTCGTAGAACCGGAATACATCGGTCGGCCTGCCATAGGCGGCCAGCGTCCCTGCGCCCAGCCCAATCACGCCCACCCGCACTGCACCGTGCCGCTCCGCGATGTCGATCGCGAACCCCACGCCCGATTCGCGCGAGTAGTACGTCGTCGGCTGCCGCCGCAGTGAGCTCTCCTGGAACTGCTCGCCGTGGCTGATGACGCCGTTGACCAGTTCGCGGATACGCAGGTCGGGCGCATCGAACAGGTTCTTTGGGTCCGTCTCCATCGAGACGATCAGCGGCCGCACGCGCTCCTTCACGCGCAGCAACCCGTAAAAGTTACGGACCATCACCCGCGTGTCGCGGCTCAGCCGTCGCGACGTCATCCCCAGGTTCACGCACAGCGCGATCACCAGCGCGACCATGCCGAGCCACGCGGGATGAAATCGCTTATGGAAGAAGTAGCTCTCCGGATCGCTCCACAGCACCACCAGCACGAGCACGCCACACCCGCCGAGTGCCAGCGGCAGCTCCCACAGATTGCGGAACCAGTACGGCGCGATCAGCGCCACGAACAGTCCGCCCAGCGCTCCGCCGAGTGACAACAGCAGATAGAACTGCGTCAGTTGCGACGGCTCCGGCTTCAAGCGCGCCAGTTCGCCATGGCACACCATGCAGCACACGAACAGCCCCGCGCAGAACAGCGGGAGCAACACCTTCAGCGCCGCGGTTTCCAGATCTTCCGAGATCCCGTACGCCATCCCGCCCAGCGCGACACCGAGCAGCCGCAGCCACAGTCCCCGCACATACCAGCGCCGCCCTTCAAAACACAGGATGAAGCTCAGCAGATAAATGCCCAGCGGCAGCACCCACAGGAACGGCGCCGACGCCACGTTCTGCGAGATGTGGTTCGTCACCGCCAGCAGCAGCGCCGACGGCACCGCCGCCAACGCGATCCATAACAGCCTTCGGCCGAACGACGCCTCGGGTGCCCCACCCTTGTCCGCCGTTTTTTGGCGGACAGGGTGGGAAAACGCCACCACCACACTCGTCGCCGCCACTACTCCATACGCCAGCGACCAACCCCACGCTTGCGCGCGCAACGCCAGTCGTGGCTCGATCAGCGCCGGATACGCCACCAGCGCACCCAGTGATCCCGCATTCGACAACGCATACAACCGATACGGCCGCCCACTCGCGTCGCGCTCGAAGTACCACGCCTGCAGCAACGGTCCGAGCGACGCCAGCACAAAGAACGGCAGTCCCACGGTCGCGCCGAGCACGAGCAGGATCCGCCACGCCGGGTCCTGGGCCGCCGTCGGCTTCCACATTGCATTCGGGATGATCGGCAACGCCGCCAGGCTCACGGCCACGATCGTCGCGTGCACCATCGCTTGCGCGCGTGGCGGCACGCGCGACCGCAACCTGTGCGCGTACGCATAACCGAGCAGCAGCGCCGTCTGGAAGAACAGTAGGCACACGCTCCACACCGCCGCGGCGCCGCCGAACCACGGCAGGATCTCCTTCGCCACCAGCGGCTCCGACGCGAACAGCAGGAACGCGCCCGCAAAGATCGTCACCCCGAACAGCCAACCTGAACCCGCCGTCATTCTTCCTTCACTCATAGGGACCGCTCATCCTGAGCGAGCACGCGCGAGCCGCCGCGGCGGACGAGAGCGCGCGCAGTCGAAGGACCCCACGCAAGTCGGCACATCGACGCCGCGTACACGCTTTTCGGACACGAACCCGTCTTTCTTCACCAACGACCAAAGGCCAACGACCAAGGACGCCCTTCCCTGATGAACCAAGCTCGTTATCCTCTCATGCCGCCCCGCAGACGATAATCATTCTGCTCTGGTGTACCGCGGGTCGAGTTGGGGCGCGGTTTGCCCGACCCGTGGCCGCATTCTTGATGAAGCTACTTCGGCGTGTCTTCACGCCCACGGACAACCGCCGGCTCAATGAGCTGATCGGATTCCTGTTGTTCGTGGCCGCGTTCCTCCTCTTCCTTGCCCTGGCTTCGTACTCGCCCCTCGACGCATCCTTCAACACCGCCGCACCCGCGAACGCGCGCGTCCACAACTGGATCGGCCGCGTCGGCGCCAACCTCAGCGACCTGCTGCTGCAACTCGTCGGCATCGGCGTGTTCCTGCTGCCCGTGCTCGTGGCGTTGTTCGGTGCGCGCTGGTTCCGCTCGCGCAAGATCGATTCCGCCATCGCCAAGCTCACCGGCACCTGCATCCTGCTGACCTTCGTACCGGCGCTGCTCGGACTTCTGCCGTGGCACTGGCGCTGGCTGCACGCCGTTCCCATCGAAGGACTCGCCGGCCGCGTCCTCGCCGACGTCCTCATCCATTACTTCAACGTGACCGGCGCGTACATCGTCAGCACGACCATCGTCGCCGTCGCGCTCTATCTCTCGACCGCGTTCTCCTTCGGTAAGTTGGACCTTTGGCTGCGCACGCGTTTCGCGTTTGCCTTTGCTGCCTGGCAACGATTCGCTGACTGGCGTGCCGCGCGTGCTAAGCTCCGCGCCGAGCGTGCCCTTGCTCGTCGTCGCGTGATCAAGCCCATGATTCCGACGCAGGTCATGCCCGCAAAACGCGCAGCTGCGCCGCGTCCCGAGGAAGAAGCCGACCTCGCCCTCGCCCAGCGTATGGGCCGAACTCAGCCTCCAGAGCCGGTTTCCGCGCCTTCCGCGCCCGAGCCGCCCTTGCCCATCGCCGAGCGTGCCGACGCCGAACCCAAAGCCAAGACGACGATGCCGCGCATCGCCGGCAGCTTCAAGCTGCCCTCGTCTTCCCTGCTTCATCGTCCCGACGAGCGCACCGCCATCGACGAGGCCCAGCTCAAAGTCCTCGCCGAAGCGATGGTCGCCAAGTGCGCCGAGTTCGACGTGCACGGCGCCATCACGCAGATCAATCCCGGCCCAGTCGTCACCACGTTCGAGTTCAAGCCTGAAGCCGGCATCAAGTACAGCCGCATCACGAATCTCTCGGACGATCTCTGCCTCGGCCTCCGCGCCGAGTCCATCCTCATCGAGCGCATGCCGGGCAAGTCGACGGTCGGCGTGCAGGTACCGAACCACGAACGCGAGACCATCTGGCTGCGCGAGATCGTCGAGTCGCAGGAATTCATGGGGCCGAAGTCGCGCCTCACGCTCTGCATGGGCAAGGACATCAACGGCCGCATCATCACCGCCGACCTGGCCGCGATGCCGCACTTGTTGATCGCCGGCTCGACCGGCTCCGGCAAGAGCGTCGCCATCAACGCCATGATCATGTCGCTGCTCTACAAAGCGACGCCTGACCAGGTCCGCCTCATCCTCGTTGACCCGAAGCGCCTCGAACTCGGCGTCTATGACGGCGTCCCGCATCTTTACACGCCCATCATCACCGAGCC
>CAYWSH010000054.1:0-21065 GCA_964460655.1 uncultured Terriglobales bacterium
AGCAGATACTGGCCCAGCGTGTACGGCGTCGTGAAGTACGCCTTGCCGCGGCACATCTCCGTGACTTTCTGCACGAACTGCACCAGCCCGAAATCGCTCGCCAGCATGAATGTATTAATGAGGATGCCGGCGCGCTTGCACTTCGACACCTCTTCCAGCGTCTGGCTCACGACCAGCGGATCGAGTCCGAAAGCGTTCTTGTAGATGCGTCCATCTTCCAGCGTGAGCGCTGAAGGCTTGCCGTCGGTGATCATCACGATCTGCTTCATGTCCTTGTTCTGACGCATCAACACGCGCTGCGCCAGCCGCAAGCCTTCGCGTGTGTTCGTGTAATACGGCCCGACTTTCACGCGCGCCAACTGCCCGAGCGGGACTTCTTCGGCCGAATCGTGGAACAGGATGAGCGACAGCGAATCGCCGGGATACTGCGTGCGGATGAGGTGCGAGAGCGCCATCGCGACTTTTTTCGCCGGCGTGAAGCGGTCTTCGCCGTACAGGATCATCGAGTGCGAGCAATCGAGCATCAGCACGGTGGCACACGACGATTGGTACTCGCACTGATGCACCTGCAGGTCCTGGTATTCAAGGTTCAGCGGCAGCGTCAGTCCTTCCCGCTGCATCGCGCTGCCGAGTGTCGCCGTGATGTCGAGGTTGAGCGTGTCGCCGAACTCATATGGCTTCGCCGAGCCTGACGCCTCGACACCGGTGGCGAGGTCGCGCGTATCGTGCCGCCCGAAGCTCGATTTACCGAGCGACCCGAGCAGGTTGCGCAGTTGCTTGAAGCCGAGGAAGTCGAGCGACTTGTCCGTGATCTCGAAGCGCGCCTGCGCGTTGTTCTGCCCCATCTGCCCGCCCAGGCTCGATTCCTGCGCCGGGTCTTCATTCCGCGGCTGGTCGATGGTGATGTAATCCTCGCGCTCCATGCGCTCGATCAGTTGCTGGATCAACTGCTCGAGCCCGCCTTCCATCTGCATGCGCTCGATCTGCTCGCGCAACTGTTCGTCCATCGCCTCGCTGTTCATCAGCGCTTCGGCGATCGCCTGCTGCAACTGATCGAGCGTGTGCTCGCCCATCTCGTACCAATACTGTCCCTGGAATCCGCTCTGCAGCAGGTAATCGCTCAGCGCCTGGAGCAGGTCTTCGAGCGACATCTCCTGCGCGGGGTTAGGAACGTATTTGGAGTAGTGGATACGCTTCATGCTGCTCCGGACCCGGCCTTTCGGCGAATGAATCTCAGTAGGAACACAACGGCAACTCCGCAAGCTACAAGACTTCCATAAACCAAGAAATAAACTCCGTATGCGATAGCCAGCGGAAATTCTGCAACACCCAAGATCAGAAGAGCCGCAAGCGCTAGCTTGCGTTGGCGGAGATCATTTTCTAGGAAGGCGTACAGGCAGCAGACAAAGCATGTAAGAGCAGCGATAAATTCAACCAGCATGAGCACCGCATTTAGGGCGGGCCACCATTCACCAAGGTGATAAGCCAAGGCAGAACAGATGGCTAAACCCACAGCGAGCTTTCCGCTGTCTTCCAGCGCTGGTGCTTCTTTAACACTCACGGTTAATTCAGCCCTCGTCCCCTACGGAACGGCGGCTCATCCCTGCCGAACTCGGCCGCAGCTGCTTCTCTTTTCACCGCCGGCTTTTCGCCCTTCATGAACACGCGCTCTTCGTTGCGGCCAACGCGCTTATGAGCGTGCAGGCCTTCGAGGACGAACTCAGCCGCTGAAACGACGACTTCCGGTTTGTCCTTCGGCTTCACACTGACGGCCGACAGTTTCTCGAGCAGCCCTTGAATACTCGTGAGCGATTGCAGCGCCGTCGCCGCCGATGCGTTGTCGTCGAGCTTCACCTCGCCGCCCAAATCGAACCATTGGACGACTTGCTGGAATTGGCCGCCCTCGAAGTACTGGTCGAAGGTCTTGGCGACGGCGAGGCGGATCAGCTCGCGCGCGACCGCATCAGCGCCCTTCATCTCGCCTTCGTACTCGAGTTCCAATTTGCCGGTGATGGCCGGCATCGCCGCGTAGATATCGGCGACGCGCGGCACGATCTGCTCCTCGCCACACGCGAGCGCGCGGCGCTCTGCATTCGAGATCACGTTCTCCAGCGTGCTGATCGGCAGGCGCTGCGAGACGCCGGAGCGCTTGTCCACCTTCTTATCTTCGCGCGCGCAGAAAGCGATGCGCTCGATGATCTCGCCGATGTATTTCGGCACGTGCAGCCGCGTGCCATCCCGTCGCGTCCACGCTTCCTGCGCCGTGATGGTGATACCTTCGTCCACCGTCGCGGGATAGTGCGTGCGCACCTCGCTCCCGATGCGGTCTTTCAGCGGCGTGATGATCTTGCCGCGCGCCGTGTAGTCCTCGGGATTCGCGCTAAAGACGAGCGCGACGTCGAGCGGCAACCGGATCGGATAGCCTTTGATCTGCACATCGCCCTCTTGCATGATGTTGAATAGTCCCACCTGGATCTTGCCCGCCAGATCGGGCAGCTCGTTGATGGCGAAGATGCCGCGATTCGCGCGCGGCAGCAGGCCGTAGTGCACGGTGAGCTCGCTCGAGAGCTGATGCCCGCCGCGCGCCGCTTTGATGGGATCGATGTCGCCGATCAGGTCAGCGATGGTCACGTCGGGCGTTGCCAGTTTCTCAACGTAGCGCTCTTCCCTTCCCAGCCACGCGATCGGCGTCGCGTCAACCTGCTCGGCGACGAGTTCGCGGCAGCGCCGGCAGATCGGTGCATACGGATTGTCGTGTATCTCGCAACCGGCGATCGTTGGTGTCTGCTCGTCGAGCAGGCCCGTAAGGGCGCGCAGGATGCGGCTCTTCGCCTGGCCGCGCAGGCCGAGCAGGATGAAGTTGTGCCGCGACAGGATGGCGTTCACCAGCTGCGGTTCGACCGTGTCGTCGTAGCCGACGATGCCGGGAAAGAGCGCCTCATCGTTGCGTAGCTTCGCGATCAGGTTCTCGCGCAGCTCGTCTTTCACGCGGCGTGCGCGCAGCCGCTGCTCGCTGAACTCGCTGCGGCGAAGTTCTCCTAAAGTGGCGGAAAGCCGCGAAGGCAGGGACATCGGGACTACCCCCCAAGGACTGCCCTGATTATACGCGGGCGAAAAAACCGTCCTCCCCACCGTCATCCTTAGCGAACCGCAGTCGCGAGGGTTTTAATGACTCAATGACCCGATGACTCAATGACTCAATCTTTCTGTGTCTCTGTGGTAGTTTTCCCCGCATGAAGCTACAAGGAAAAGTCGCCGTTATCACCGGCGGCTCGATGGGCATCGGTGGAGCGATCGCCAAACACTTCGCCGACGAAGGTGCGCAGGTCGTCGTCACTTCACGCGACGTCAAACGCGCGGAAGAGGCGCGGCGTCGCATCGCGCACTTTGAGCAGACACTGGCGCTCGCCTGCGACGTGCAGAAGCGCTGGGACATCGAAGCGGTCGTCGTTGCCACGCTCGCGCGCCTTAAGCGCATCGACATCTGGGTGAACAATGCCGGCTTCGGCGTGATGGATTCGGTCGAGCACATGGACATGCAGGCTTGCCGCGACCTGTTCGAGACCAACCTGTTCGGCGCCATTCAGGCGATGCAGGTGGTAATCCCGGTGATGAAGCGCCAAAACTCCGGCGTGATTGCGAACATCTCCAGCGTCTCGGGACACATTTCATCGCCGTTCATGAGCGCGTATTCCGCCAGCAAGCACGCGCTGAACGCCATCGGCCATGCAGCGCGCCTCGAACTGCGGGGCACCGGCGTTGACGTGGTGACCGTCTGCCCCGGCTACATCAGTACCGATTTCGCGGCCAACGCGAAGCGCGCACCCGGCGCCATGCGCATGGGCGCCTCGGCGAAGTACGGCGTGCCCGCCGAGCGTGTGGCGCACGCGACGCTGAAAGCCTGCGTGAAGCGCGTACGCCACGTCGTCGTCCCGTGGTGGTACTGGATACCGATCAAGCTCTTCGAGCACTTCCCCGCACTGGTAGAGCGTTCGATGTTGCGTTCGCTGCGCCCGGCCGATGAAGTAGTGGCGCAGCAGCGGACAAGAAACTGAACATCCACCACGGAGACACAGAGTCACAGAGGAAACCAGCTTGGGTCAGTTCTCTGTGTCTCTGTGCCTCTGTGGTAGGTGTTACAGCTCTTCCATCATGCCCCGCATCTCGCTCGCCGCATGCAGATTCCCTGCCTTCGTCGCGGCGGCGATGCCGTTGTCGAACGCCGCGCGTGCGGCATCGTTCTGTCCCTGCTTCACCAGCGTCTGGGCCAGCATCTGGTAGGCGGGCACGTAATCGGGTTTGGCCGCGATCAGTTTTCGTAGCTCGGCCACCGCCGTCTCGGCCTGGCCCGCGTTCGCATATTCGATCGCCAGGCTGTAGTGCGTGAACGCGTCCTGCGGAAACTCACTATGTAGCTCGAGCAATTGTTCTAGACGACCCATTCCGCTTTTCTCCGTCCGATATTCTCAACCTGGGTGCCCCACCCTGGCCGGGTTTGCCAGGGTGGGAAAGCCAACGAAGACTTCTCCAACACGACGACCGCTAGCAGCTCCGCGATTTCCACAACCACGCACGAATCCACTGCTCGGCGCTGCCGTAAAGCGGCACTACAATCCGCTACTCGCCACTCGCAACTCTCATGGCCTGTCCTTGCTTTATCCCGAGCGCGCGCCGCGACGACATCCTTTGGCCGCATCCCGCCCGCTTGCCACTGGGCGCGGGGTTCGGCGGGACGTGCAGCGCACCCGGCCACGAAGGCGTCATCCCGAACGACGCTGAACTGAAAGACTGCTGCAACCTCGGCTACGCGAATTGTTCGCGCCTTCCCGCCGATCGCGTCGCTGACGCCGTGCGCTTTGCCATCGCGCTCGACGCTGATGACCGCATCGTGATCACGTGGCTGTGCGAACTCGGGCACGCTCCGGCGGGTGCCGGCACGGTCGAGTTCGACCGCGCCGCGCAGCACTTTCCGCAGCCGCATCCCGACACGCGCATCCAGAAGCAGTTGGAATGTTATCTTGCTCAGTACCTCGAGCGGCGGCCGCGCGCCGTCGCACACTGAACAAAAATGAACGCTAGCAGCTCTCGTCCTGCACCTCGCCCGGTCTCCGCGTCGCAATCGGCGATGGCGGAGATCGTCCTACCCAACGACACCAACCCGCTCGGTTATCTGCTCGGCGGTCGTCTGATGCACTGGATCGACCTCGCCGCCGCGATGTCGGCGCATCGTCATTCGCACAGCTATGCGGTCACAGCTTCGATCGACCACCTGGATTTTGTGACACCGGTCCACGTTGGCGACCTCGTGGTCCTGAAGTCATCCGTGAACCGCGCGTTCAACACTTCGATGGAAGTGGGCGTGAAGGTCTGGGTGGAGAGCTACATCGAAGGCACGACCACGCATGTCAGCTCGGCCTACCTGACGTTTGTTGCGGTAGACCGCAAAGGGAATCACCAGATCGTGCCGGAAGTCATTGCGGAGACCGCTGAAGAAAAGCGTCGCTACGAAGACGCCGGCCGCCGGCGCGAGCAGCGCAAAGCGGAACAGGCGCGGCGCAAGTCAGCGCGCTGACAGACGCAAGAAAACAATGTCATGCTGCGCGAAGCCCGCGGCGCAGACCGCGGGCGCAGTCGAAGCTTCCTTTAGCAACCCCGATCTCTACTTCGATCGCTTGGTCTTTTTCCGCGCGCGCTTCCCTTTTGCTTTTGCCTTTTTCCTTTTGCCTTCTTCCTTTTTTGGCTTGGGCGGCTCCCACAGTTCGATGCGGTTCCCGTCCGGGTCCATGATCCACGCGAACTTGCCGTACTCCGTATCCTGGACCCCCTGGGCGTCGATCGTCACACCCTCCGTGCTTAGCGCCGCGACCAGTGCCGTCAGGTCCGCAACGCGATAGTTGATCATGAACGTCGCCTGGCTGGGCTCGAAGTACTTGGTCGTCACGGGCTTCATCGACCAGATGGTCATCGCTTCATCGCCGCTCGCATGTTCGCGCCAGAGGAACGGAACACAGCTCGGGTCTCCCGTGAGCCCGAGGTGCCGCTCGTACCATGCGTACATTGTCTTGGGGTCAGTCGCTTTGAAGAAGATGCCGCCGATGCCGGTCACGCGTTTCATGGCGCGACATCCTAACAGACTACTTGCGGAACGCGACGTTCACCGCCAGCTTCTCGCCCTCGACATCCACCACGTTGCAGAACGTGCGCTCCCCACGCCGCGTGAAGTCGAGACCCACGCGGCTCTGCCCGATGCGCAGGTTACGGATGTGGAGATAGTCGAGCCACTCCGGCAGCGCAGGATTCACGATGTTGAGTTCGCCCTTCGGTGCGCTGGGGCGCAGGCCAAGGATCGAGCTCAACATGAGGAACAACGCGCCCGACGCCCACGCTTGCGGCGAGCATGACACCGGATAGTGCACGGGCTCGTCCTGTTCACGCCGCTGCAAGCCGCAGAAGAGCTCGGGCAGGCGGTAATCGCGGAACTTGAGCGCTGCCTCGAACAGGGTCGTCATGCAGCGGATCGCGGCCCCGCGCTCACCGTTCAGCGCCATGCCGTGCGCGATGAGCGAATTGTCGTGCGGCCAGACCGACCCGCGGTGGTAGCTGAGCGGATTGAAGACCGCCTCCGATCGTGCCAGCGTGCGCCAGCCCCAGCCGCTGAACATGTCGTCCTGCATCAGGCGCGCCACCACGGCGCGCGCGCGCTCGCGCCCCAGGATGCCGGTGAACAACAGGTGTCCGGCGTTCGAGGAGATGACCTGGAGCTGCTTCTTCCGGTCATCGAGCGCCATGCAGTAATAGCCTTGGCGCGGCATCCAGAAGGACTTCTCGAAGCGCTTTGCCAGCTCGGCCGCCTGCCGCTTCAAACGGTCCGCACGGTGGTTGTCGCCGAACAGGCGAAGCAGCGAGGCCATGCGATTGAGCGCGCCATAGACGTAGCCCTGCACTTCTACGAGCGCGATCGGCGGCTTCGCGACGCTGCCGTCGCGATGCATGTTCGCGTCCCACGAGTCCTTCCAGCCCTGGTTGATCAGGCCTTTCGGCGACCGGCGGAGATACTCGACGAAGCCATCGCCGTCGAGGTCGCCATACCGCTCGATCCAGTCGAGCGCGCCGCGGACGTGCGGCAGCAGGTCGCGGACCAGTTGCTCGTCGCCGGTCCAGTTCCATGCCTCGCTGAGCAGGATGAGGAACAGCGGTGTGGCGTCGACGCTCCCGTAATACGAATCGAACGGCATCTCGCCGTGCAGCGTCATCTCCCCGGCGCGCTGCTCGTGCAGGATCTTGCCGGGCTCTTCATCCCGCCAGTCGTTGCGTTCGCGTCCCTGATAACGCGCCAGCACGCGCAGCGTATCGGCGGCGAGTTGCGGATTCAGGACCAGCGCCTGGTACGACGAGATGATGGAGTCGCGACCAAAAAGCGTGGCGAACCACGGGATGCCCGCGGCGACGACGTGCTGGTCGCCGTCCGGGATCTGCAAGGCATGGAAATCGGAGAGCGCGGTGTTGAGCGCGGCGTCGAAGATGCCGCTGCTGCTGCGAAAACTCGTGGAGCGGCTCTCCCACTCCATGTAGGCGCGTCGCCGAAGCGCGAGACCCGAGGCGAAATCATAGCGCCGCACTCGCGACTTGCGTCCCTCGACCGTGGGTGTGATGGTCGCGCACATCTCTACCTGCTTCAGCGGCTCGAGCCTGAGCTCCCAGCGCGCGGTGCCGTGGTCGTGCTGGGACGGCGCGGGATCGAATTCCACCATGGTGCGCCGCAACCTCGCATCGCGTCCCCGATAGAAGAAGGCCAGCATGTTCTTCCAGACGGCGGGCTGATAGTAGGTACCGTGCTGCGCGCGCGCGACACCGCGCGCCTGGAATACGTCGACAAAATCCGCGCCGAAGGAAAGCTCGACCACGAAATCGACCGGCGTGAGATTGAAATTCTCGAAGCCCAGGCGGTCCACCAGGACATCGTTCGCCACCAGTTGCTCGCGCCTGACGTGGATGGTGTTCTCGGGCAGATCGAACGTCTCGCGCAACGTGATGTTGCCGGTCGTCAGCTCGATCTGCGAGGTGAACGTTTTCTCGGTGCTGGCGGAGAGCACGACGGCGCGATGTCCGCCGACGCGCAATTCCAGGTGGCTGAGGAAGCGCGTGTCATCGTGGAAAAAGCCGACGTCGGGCGCGCCGGCGGGTGTGATGTCGCCCGCGAGCGTGGTCGAGAGGAAGGTCTTGCCGTCGATCAACGTGAGGTTGTTGACCTTGCGCGGCTCCTGCGCCTGGAAGGCGATGCGCGGCTCGACATAAGGCGACGGGATCTCCACCAACTGGTGGCCGAGGTCCGCTGCCAGGCGCTCTGCGGCGAGTGAGCGGTCCGGGTTCATGCGATCGCGCGTTGTGGCTCCTTGGCTGCGCCGTGATCTTCCAGTATCTCCTCGTACAGCGCGATGTAGCGCTCGACCATGCGCTCGACGGCAAAGTTCTCTTCCGCGTATCCGCGCACGGTCATTGCCGGGATGGCGATCGTGCGCGCACGGGCAGCCATCTCGTCCACCCCTTGGCAGATGTAGCCGGAAACACCGTCGGTGACGACTTCCGGCACCGAGCCGCGCGCGAACGCGAGCACCGGCGTGCCACACGCCATCGCTTCGATCATCACCAAGCCGAACGGCTCGTCCCATTCCACCGGAAACAGCAAAGCACGGGAGTTCCCCAGCAGCTCATTCTTCGCCGCCAGGGCGGCCTCGCCGATGTACTCGATGAACCTGCCGTCGATATGCGGTTTGATGGCGGTGTCGAAGTACTCGCGGTACATCGGCTGGACCTCGCCGGCTATCTTCAGCGGGATGCCGGTACGCTGCGCGATTGCGATGGCGGTGTGGGTACCTTTGATGGGCGCAATGCGGCCGATGAAGCTGAAGTAGTCCTGCTTCTTTTCCCGGCACTCATAGAGCGAGAGGTCGACGCCGTGGTGAATGGTGCGGACCCGCGGCATCGTTTCGGCCCGCCTTTGGAAATCGCTGATAGTGACGTAATGCACGTCGGGAAATTGCCGATAGAGCGCACTCAATGCTTCATCGTGCGGATGGTGGAGGGTGTAGACGAACGACCGCTCGACGAAGCGGCGCTGAAAGAGCCCAGGAAGATTGTTCAGGTGGATGATGTCGCAATCGCGCATCGCATCGGCCACTGCCCACGACGAGTGGTTCATGTCTTTCAGGTTGTCGTAGACCTCGCCCTTCAGCGGCCACTGCGGCTTGGCATAGAGCCACCGCTTCTCGACTTCGATCGCGGATTCGCCGTTGGTATAGACCACGACGTCGAGACCGCGACGTCCCAACCCGATGGCCAGCTGGCCGATGAACAGCTCCGTCCCGCCATAGCGTTGCGGCGGCACGCAGATGAACGGAGGCGCAATGAGAGCGATTCGCATAAACGGGGTGCAACGCAAGAATCAGGCGACACTTGCAAAGATGCGCGGTACGAGCAACGCGTTGGCAGGGTGCCTCAGGAAGCCAGGCGCCGCAAGTGAGGCGCTCGGCTCACGTGCCCCAGCTCCTCGAAGATCGACTCCAGCTGTTCCGCGCGATGCCGGCACGTGTGCCGGGCGCGGATGGTCTTGACTCCGGCGGCCGCGAGTTGACGGCGCGCCCCTTCATCATGCAGAAGGTGCTGGATCTCACTCTTCATCGCCCTGCCCTCCTGCACCACGATGTGGTCTTCCCCGGGATGGAACAACGCCTCGGTGTCTGTCCAGGGCGAGCACACGAGCGCGGCGCCGCAGGCGAGCGCCTCAAACATGCGGATCGTAGGGATGCCGCTCAATCCATTGGCGTACGGTTGCCGCGGTACGTGCAGGGCGAGGCGACTTTCACCGTAGACTCGGGGGCCACGCAGATTCGGCAGATAGCCGCGATAATCGATACCGGCCCGCTGCAACCGGACGACGGCATCCTCCGGATAGCGCACGCCGAAGGCCACGAACGAGCGCTCCGGCAACGCGGCCGCGGGGGCGATCAGGAACTCCTCGAGCTCTCGCGTGCGCTCATCGTCGCCCCAGTTGCCGATCCATAACACATCATTCTTCTTGGGCAGCGGGACCGGTGCGAAGTGCTCGACGTCGGCCGCCTCGTGGAACGTCCACGCGTTGGCCACGCCAAAACCATCGCTGTAGAGCTTGCGCACCGCCTCGCCGAACGCCAAAACACCGTCGAAGAGGTGCAGATGGAACTGCAGGACGTCAGCGGGCCGCGTGTAGGCGCGGTGGTGCGTGTCATGCAGCAGGACGCGGAAGCCGCACTCCTGCTTCATCGCCAGGATGGCGTTCGCCACCCGCGGCTCCGTCCACTCATGGATGATCACGATGTCGGCGTGGCGCAGCTCCTGCGCAGCAAAGTCCGGCAGCGTCTCGTCGTCGTTGTAGAACCGGATGTCGAGCTTGGGGAATGTCTTGTGGAACTCGTCGATCGCCGCGATCGCGGCCTCGCCCTCCGTGCGCACCAGGTTGGTGAGCGACCAGGAACCCAGCTGCTCGAAGCAGCGCACCTTGTGGCCCTGGCGCACGAGCTCGCGCGCCAGGCCGCGCAGGAAGTGCACGCTCCCGTGGTCCCAGTCGGAGACCCAGGAGTGCGCGAAGTAACAGATGTTGAGCGCCTGCTTCATGTCGGTACGAACACGCGGCAGAAGTCTTGGCCCTTCAATTGGATGCAATCCGTCCCGCCATGTTGTCTGGCAGGGCATCGGAGTGTAGTGGTGCAATCCCGGGCGTGCGCCGCGTTCTAAGGTTGAGGCGCAAAGCGCAGGCATGTCCTGCGGCTGGTGCGACTACATCTTTTCTGCGACAATTTTTCATCCAAACGGATGAGGCGCGGCTGAAGTACTGGAGAAGCAATGAGTTTGGCACGTCGTCGTTTTGCGGTCCTGATCGCTTCCCTGGCTATCCTGCTCGGCTCTGCCGCTGCCCAGCAGCGCCCGCGCGTCCGTGTGGATGACTACGTGATCGACGCCGAGATCACGCCGCGCACCCATCACCTGGCGGCGCGCACGCGCGTCAAGTTCACCGCGCTCGATGACCTCAACAGCGTCACCTTCGACCTGCACAACGCGCTGCACGTCACCAAGGTCGAGGATGCCGCCGGTAAGCCGCTCAGCGCCGAGCGCAGCACGCAGAATTCCACCGTGACCGTCGCTCTGCCCACGCTGCTCAACAAAGACCAGAGCACGACCCTGACCTTCGAATACGACGGCAACCTGCAGTCCGGCGATGACAGCCCCGTCCCCGGCCTGAAGCTCGCCTACGTCGGCGAGGACACGACCTATCTTCTTTACTCCGGCCGCTGGTTCCCGGTAGCGAACTTTGGGAACAATCGCTTCACTTCCACCATCACCATCACTGCGCCCAGCGGACTCGCGATCATCGGCAGCGGCAAGGCTACGTCAGGTGCCGCGCGCGCTGCGGCTCCGGCCGCTCCGGGCAAGGCTGCCGCACCGCCACCTCCCGCGGCGAGCGGCAAGACCACTACGACCTTCACCTTCGACAAGCCGAGCTTCCCCGGCACGATCATCGTCGGCTCTTTCGGTTCGTACACCCAGAATGCTGGCGGCGTGAACCTCGAGGTCTACTTCAAGCCGAACCACAAGAGCCTGGCGTCACCGTATGCCGATACGGCAGCCAAGGAATTCCAGTTCTACTCGCTGACCTTCGGTCCGGCGCCGTCGCCGAACCTGAAGCTGGTTGAGATCCCTGAGGACAGCGGCGTTCCCGCGGCTTGGGCGCCGGAGATCGCGGCCCTCTCGTCGAAGGCGATCAGTGAGAAGACCGAATACCGCTTGCTCGCCAACACCCTCGCGCATCAATGGTGGGGCGTGCTGCTCTCGCCGGCGTCGCGCGAAGACTGGTGGCTGGGCGACGGCCTGGCGCGCTACTCCGAGGCGCTTTATGTGCAGACCGCCGCGGGGCAAGCAGGGTTTGAAGAGAGCATAAAAGATATGTCGGTGGGCGCGCTGGCCTACGACAACGTACCGCTCTCCAGCGTGGCGCGCATGGATCCGTTCTCGCCTGAGTTCCAATCGCTCACCACCGACAAAGGCGCCATGATCCTGCACATGCTGCGCTGGGAGATGGGCGACGCGCCCTTCCTCAAAACGCTGCATGATTTCGCGACCAAGTATCCGTGGAAGCCGGTCACCGTGGACAACCTGCGCGCGGTTGGCGAAGCGAACGCCAACGGTCTTAAGCTCGCCGGCTTCTTCAATCAGTGGGTCGATTCGACCGGCGCGCCCGAGTTCCGCAACAAGTACACCATCTACCGCGCGAAGAATGGCTTCCGCACCGTCGGCGAGATCTCGCAGGACCTCGACCTGTTCCGCATGCCGGTCGAGCTGAAGATCGATACCGACGGCAAGAGCGAGATGCGCCGCATCGAGGTGCAGGGCACGAACTCGCCGTACAGCATCGAGACCTTCGGCAAGCCGCGCCGCATCTCCATCGATCCGAACAATTGGGTACTGAAGAGCTCGGGCGAGGTCAAAGTCCGCACCGCCATCCTGCGCGGGCAACAGCTCGTGCAGCAGGGTGACTTGGCGGAAGCGCTGAAGCAGTTCCAGCTCGGGCTCGATTCGAACAAGAACTCATCGCTGGCGCATTACCGCATCGCGGAAGTGTTCTTCATGCAGCGCAACTACCAGGCCGCGGCCAATGCGTATCGCGAAGCGCTCTCCGGCGACGGCGATCCGCGCTGGACGGAAGTCTGGAGCCACGTGCAGCTCGGCAAGATCTACGACATCACCGGGCAGCGCGAGCGCGCCACCAACGAATACCGCCAGGCCTTGCAGACGAACGACGACACGCAAGGCGCCCTCGAAGAGGCGCGCAAGTACCTGAGCGCGCCCTACCAGCGCCAAAAGAACAGCGACGGCCAATAGATGGAGCGCCGGCGTCTCGCCGGTGTCGTCTAGAAAAATGGAGCCCGGCCGCCCTCGGCCGGGCTTGCTGTTGGCTCGTGTGGACGCGGGTTCGGTGCCCCATGTCTGCGCGGTTTTGGCGCAGACGTGGGGCCTTCCTTCGCCGGGTGCTGGGTGCCCCACCCTGGGGTCCCCGCGAAGCCTGGTTTTGGCTTCGTGGGGTGGCGCGCTGGCCGGGTTTGCCAGGGTGGGAAATCTGAACGTCAAACAACTGGCGCCAGACCGTCCTCGGCTTGTGTGGCACAGGCGCCTCGCCTGTGCGCGCTCACGTGGCGCGGACGCCCCCGTCCGCGGTCCAGCGTGCCGTTGCACGCTGGACAACCGGTGCGCAGCACCGGAGCGCACCGACTCTAAAGGAGTGCCGATGCCGTCAGAGCGCCGACGTACCAGCCCCGGAGGGGCGGCACAGTTTAGCCCCGGGTGGAGTCGCGTCCGCCATGGCGGACGCGACGGAACCCGGGGTTAGTGGACAAGGGAAAGGGCGCGAGCGAGACGAGCGTGCGCGAGTCGTAGCGAGCGGCGGGTGGCCCACACGAACAACTCAGTTCCTGGGTGCCCCAGACGAGCGTCCTTTGCTCGTCTGGGTGCCGCCTACCTCACCATCTCCCGCATCACCAAAAACGCCGCATTCGTCCACCCGAACCCGATGACGTTCTCCTGGTAGCCGGCGGTGATCTGTGTCTCCGACGACCGCGTCTCCATGTTGTACTTTTCGCGGATCGTGCCGTCGCGCCGGAAGTTCTCGGCGATCGTGCCCATGAATTTGCGCGCCAACCGGTCGGCTTCGCCTTTGTATCCATAGCGCGCGAGTCCCTCGATCGGCATCATCTGCAGCGGCGCCCAGCCGTAGGGCGCGTCCCACTGCACGCCGGTCTTGTATGGACTCGTCATCAATCCGCCCGCACGTTCGAACACTCCAAGGTTGCGCGCCAGGCTCGCCGCTTGCGACTTCGCCGCCATGCCGGCCCACAGCGGGTGGAACGTCGTTGCGAATTCGTAGGTCGAGCGCTGCTTGCGGTCGAAGTCGTAGTCGAAGAACATCCCGCGCCGCTCGTCCCACAAGTACTGTTGCATCGCGCGTTGCCGCTCAGCCGCCGCGCGCCGCCATTTCTCCGCGTCGGCAGTCTTGCCGAGGATCGTCGCTATCTGTTCGAGGTCCTTCTCGGTCTTATAGATCAAGCTGTTCAGGCACACCGGCGCGAAGTGATGCGTGCGCGCGCCATACGGCGCAAAGCGGAACGAGATGTCGAATCCCGATTCGCGCATCGCACGATCGCCGAGATAGAAGTCGGCGGTGAACGCGACGCGCGCAACCTTGTTGCAGCCCTCGTCCGCTTCATTGCAGACCCGAATACTGTAAGCGTCTTTCGTCGGCCGTTCGTCTTTCTCACCGATGGCGACCAGCGACTCACCGCGCAGCTCCGGCTTCTCGATCATGCGCCCGATCAACTCGTGGTAGTACTGGTTGCGCGTCTCGTTCTCTTCCGGTACCGGGCCGGAGCCACGGTCGAAGTAGCGTGAGAGCCCGGTGTCGCCGGCGAGATGCGGCGCGGTCGTCCACATCGCGTGGTCTCGCTGGATGTAGTCGTAAGCGCGCGCTAGCCATTCCTTGTCTGCGCCCTTCGCGTCATATACCGCCATCACCATCGAGCTGAGGAACGGCGGCTGCGAGCGCGTCAGGTAGTACGTGCGGTTCGCGTTGAGCACGGCGCCGTAGTGTTCGATCTCGAAGAAGAAGTTCTCCACCATCCCGCGCGCCAGCTCGACTCGCCTGGCGAGCACAAGTCCGCGCACGATGAAGTAGCTGTCCCAGCCGTACATCTCATTGAACATGCCGCCGGGCACGACGTACGGATGCTCGAGATAGAGCAGCCCATGCTGCGTGATCGCCGAACTGTCAAGTTCGCCCGCGCGCGTGATGCGCTTCGGCAACGGCATCACCTTGACCTTGCACCGCGCTTCCAGCTCCTTCAGCTTGTCCGACGCCGCCATCTCGACCGGCAGATACAGCACCGACGCTTGCGGCATCTTCGGGTCGGTGACCACATCGCAGCTATCCACCGTGCGGGTCAGCGTGTCCCAGGCGCCGTCGATGTACTTCAAGACGTCGGCGTAGTCGTCGGCCGGCGCCGGCGCCGGTGCCACCTGCGCCACCGCCATGCCGGCCAGGAAGACCAGAGGAGCGAGCAGGTGCAAAGCTTCGGCCAGTCTCATAGGAATGTGGAGAGGAAGGTTCGCAGGCTGCGCCGCTTTGCGCAAGTGGCGCGTGCGCTATCATGCGCTGTTCACGGAGAGCCTGACTTGCGTCCAGCGTCCCTGTTGTGGTGCCTATTCCTCGTATCGCTCTGTGCCCTGGCCCAACCGGCAGCGCCGCCGGCGCCGACCTATGTTCTACGTGGAACAATAGCCTCAAGTGATATCCATACATACCGGCTATTGCCTTTCGACGTACCCGCGGGCACACGCCGCATCAGCATCGTCTTCTCGCGGACGGCGGGCGAGGAGCGCACCGTCATCGACCTGGGGCTATTCGATCCGCAGGGCTTCCGCGGCTGGAGCGGCAGCGACAAGACAGCGTTCACCGTCTCGGACCTCGACTCGACGCAGTCCTATCTACCCGGACACTTGCCCGCGGGAACCTGGAAGCTGCTGTTGGGCGTGCCCAACATTCGTCCCAACGTGAAGTCGGAGTACACGGCCAATATCTATCTCAGCGCGACGCTCGCGCTGCCGAACATTCCCGAGTTCGCGGCGCCCGTGCTGCGCGCCGGGCCGGCGTGGTACCAGGGCGACCTGCACGACCACACCGGGCACAGCGACGGCAACTGCGCGAGCATGGCCGGCAAGAAGGTTCCCTGCCCGCAGTTCAAAGTGCTGGAGCGTGCGGCGGACCTGAAGCTCGACTTCCTGGCAGTGACCGACCACAACACCGTGAGCCATTACCACGCGCTGCAACAGTGGCAACCGTACTTCGATCAACTTCTGCTCTTGCAGGGACGCGAGATCACGACGTTCTTCGGGCACGCGAACCTTTATGGTGCGAGCGAGTTCGTCGACTTCCGGCTCGGCCCGCAACTGAGCATCGCGCAGATCGCGAAGGCAGCGCACGACCAAGGCGCGCTGCTCTCGATCAATCATCCGGCGCGACCTTCAGGGGAATCGTGCATGGGCTGCGGCTGGACGGCGCCGAACACCGACTTCGCTCAACTCGACGCGGTCGAAGCGGTGAACGGCAACGATGCCGACACGCTGCTCAGCGGGATCCCGTTCTGGCAAGCACGGTTGAACGAAGGTCATCGCATGACGGCGATCGGCGGCAGCGACGACCACAACCTGACGGCACAGACCGGACAGAGCGGCGCGCTGGGCACGCCGACGACCGTAGTCTATGCGCGCGAACTCTCCGAGCGAGCGATCCTCGATGGCATCAAGGCAGGGCACGTGTTCTTGAAGCTCAAGGGCCCGGCGGGACCGAGCGTGTACGTCACGGCCGGCAATGCGATGGTTGGCGACGCGATCAAGACGCGCGCGGGCGAGGCGATCTCGTTCGCGGTGCAGGTGGTCGGTGCAGCAGGCGCGAAGGTCGAGGTCATCTCCGACGGCAAGGAAGTCCCGGTGCTCGCCGAGACAGAGGTCAAAGGGGCCGACGACACTCTGAGATTCACGGCAACGAGTGACGGCAAGCGGCATTGGTGGCGCATCAATCTGCGCGATGCCAGGGGTGCGCTCGTAGCGCTGACGAATCCGATCTACGAGAATTTTTGATCCTCGCGCTCACTTTCGCCGTCACTGCGTTCCGGCGCGTTCGCGCTCGGGATGTGATGGACCGGCTTTACGGCACGGCTGAAGCCGTGCCCCTCCGAAAACAGTGGCGCCGGCTTCGCCGGCTGCACAGCCGAGGCGGCTGTGCCACAAAAGTTGCCGTCTGCTCCCGGTGCACGAACTCCGCTATCATGTAGCGTTCTGCGAGGGCGAGAGACATGCTAGGTGAGCGCGCAGCGGGCATACTGTTGCATCCCACCTCGCTGCCTGCGCGCGGCGGCATCGGCGACTTCGGGCCGGCCGCTTACGAGTTCCTGGACTTTCTAGCCGCGGCGCGGCAGAGCGTGTGGCAGGTGCTGCCGCTCAGCCCCATCGGCATCGGCAACTCGCCGTACTCCTCGATCTCAGCCTTCGCCGGGAACGAACTGCTCATCAGCCTGGAGCGACTGGTCGAGCGCGGCTGGCTGGAGCGCTCGCGGCTCGCTTCACTTCCCCACCGTGACGGTCACATCGATTACGACGAAGTGCGCGCGACCAAGCTGCCGCTGTTGCGCGACGCGGCGCGAACGTTCCTGCGCCGCGCTGCGGCGGCCGAGCGCAGCCGTTACGAAGACTTCTGCCGCGGATCGGCGTGGTGGCTGGAAGACTTCGTCCTGTTCCATGCGCTGCGCCAAAAGTTCGGTGGGCGCAGCTGGAATGAGTGGCCTGCCGAACTGGCGTGGCGCAACGAAGCTGCCATGACCCAGGCGCGCGCCGACCTTGCAGCGGAACTAGACGCGGAGCGCGCGATCCAATTCGCCTTCTTTGAACAGTGGCGCGCACTGCGCCAGGAAGCCCATCGTCGGGGCATCCGCATCATGGGCGACGTGGCGATCTTCGTGAACTTCGACAGCGCCGACGTCTGGACGCACCGCGACATCTTCCGGCTCGACCGGCAATTGCAGCCCGAAGTCGTCAGCGGCGTGCCACCCGACGCGTTCAGTGACACCGGACAGCTGTGGGGGAACCCGCTGTATCGCTGGGATGTGCTGGCGCAGCGCGGCTACGACTGGTGGGTGCAGCGGATGCGCTGGTCGCTAGCACAGTGCGACCTCATCCGCATCGACCACTTCCGCGGCTTCGAATCCTATTGGGAGATCCCCGCCGGCGAGCCTACTGCGGTGAACGGACGCTGGCTGAAAGGCCCGGCCGACGGTCTGTTCGACGCGCTGCGTCGAGAACTGGGCGACCTGCCGTTCGTCGCCGAGGACCTTGGCATGATCACGGCGGAGGTCCATCAGCTGCGTGAGCGCCTGGGCATTCCCGGCATGCGCGTGCTGCAGTTCGGCTTCGGCGATCCGGGCGCCCACATCTACCTGCCGCATCGCTACGAGCGCAACACGGTTGCGTACACCGGGACGCACGACAATGACACCATGCTCGGCTGGTGGAACAACGTCGCGAGCGACCAAGAGAAGAGCGCAGCGCAAGCGTATCTTGGCATCACGAACGATGACGACGTCGCCTGGGCATTCATCCGCGCAGCGGCGGGGAGCATCGCCGACCTGTGCGTGGTCCCGTTGCAGGATGTGCTCGGGCTCGACAGCGAAGCGCGCATGAACGTGCCGAGCCATCCGGAGGACAACTGGACTTGGCGCTACCGCAGCGGCGGCCTTACGCCGCCGATCGCGCAACGGCTCGCGGAACTCACCACGACGTGTGATCGCGCGCCCGCAGCCTCAGCGGCCGGCGAGCAGCGCGACCGGGAAGTGCGCGAAGACTTCGCAGCATAGCAGCGAGCGGGCCGGGGTGGCGCGCACGACTTCTCCGGTAAGAACATTCTCGAACTCGGCGGGCGCACGCGGCGGTAATCCGAGTTCGGCGTTGCCCCACGCTCCGGCCAGAGGCCAGGCGAGCGTACCGCGCAGCAGCGTGTAGCTGAGCCGCGGCACCGCGACGACGACGTGCTTGTGCCCATCGGCGCGCGCGAAGGCCACAAGGTGTTCCTGCTTTTCTACGGCGCCATAGAGCGGCGTGTAGTTCCCGGCGCGGAACAGATCGGCATGTTCGTGGCGGAAACTCAGGACACGCTCGGTAAGCCACAACTTGACGCGTCCACTGGGAGAATCTGCCAGTAATTCAGCACACAGTGCCGAGAGTTCGCTCGTCGCCGCGCGCTGCGCCAGATCTTCCGCGGCGCTGCGGCGCACCGCGAAGTCCACGGGACGACGATTATCGGGATCGACCAGGCTGAAGTCCCACATCTCCGTGCCCTGGTAAAGGTCGGGCGCACCGGGCGACGTGAACTTGAGCAGCGCTTGCGCCAGCGAGTTCACCACGCCGAACCACTGGACGGGCCGGACGAATGCCTCGAACTCGTGCACGAACGGCGTGCCTTTGCCGGGCGGCGCGGGATCGCAGATGCGCGCGATGAAGTCGCGCAACGCCGAGACATAATCGTCGTTGGGGTTCACCCAGCTCAAGTTGACCTTCGCTTCGTGCACGGCCTTGGTCATGTAGTCCTGCACGCGGGTGCGCACGGCGTCGCGGTCGCCTTGCGTGGCACCGTCCAGAAAAGGCCACGTGCCGGCCAGCGTCTGGTACAGCAGGTATTCCTCGTTGTGATCGGGGACGCTGCGGCCGTCGACCAAGGTGCGCTTTCGCGTGCGGTTAAGCCGGCGCCAGCGTGTGACCTGGCGCGCCCATTCACGCGGCATCTCGGAAAGCACGTTGAGGCGCGCGCGCACATCTTCACCGCGCTTGGTGTCGTGGGTCGCGGTGGTGAGCATGGCCGCCGGCCAGCGTTCGGCGCGCACCATGTTGGCGCGATGGAAGTCGTCCACCTCCGCGCCAAAGCTCTGCGGCGTCCCGCCGACCTCGTTCACCGAGACCAGGCGGTTGTAGATGTAGCACGCCGTATCTTCCATGCCCTTCGCCATAACGGGCCCGGTCAACTGCTGGAATTTCAGCGTGAACGCCAGGCGTCGGCGGCGTGCGTCGAACGAAGAGGTGGGACTCGGCTCCAGCAGCAGCACGTCGCGCAGGAAACGGAATACCGCGGCCGACATGGCTTCATTGCGGCGCTGCGCCCGCGCGATGCTCAGCTGGATGGATTGCCGGTCGCGTTCCGCGATGTTGCCGCGCTCGTCGATGTAGGTGCGGTACACCGGGAAACACGCGATGGTCTCGATGATGGCGTCGGCGAGCGCCTTGCGCGTGAAGTCGCGCGCGCGCCGGTCGGTGCTGGAGATCTCGGCGAGCAGGTGCGTCAGCACGTTGACCTCGCCCGCCATCGCGACGTCGAGGATCAGCTTTTTGCTTTCATAGACGAGGTCGGGCACCTCGAGGGTGATGCCGGTGAAGCGGCGGAACAACGTGGTGAAGACGCGCTGGTTGCGCCCGTCGATGAAGATGCCGTTCAGCAGATTTAGGAAGTCGTAGCCGACCGTGCCATCGACGGGCCAGTCGTGCGGCAGTGCTTCGTTCGGCTCCAGGATCTTCTCGACCGCGATGTAGAGCGGTGGCTGCTGCGCCACCCACGGATGCGCGGCGAACGCCTCCTGGATGTCGCGCTCGATGCCATTTTCCGCAACCACACCGGCGGGCTCCGAGCCGGCACACTGACTGGCGCCATAGAGCATTTGCAGGCGCATGAAGTATTGCGCCGGGTTCAGCAGGCCGTCGGGATGATCGATGCGCAGCCCGGTGACGCTGCCCTCGGCGAGCAACCGGCGGAGCAGGCGATGGGTCGCGGCGAAGACGCGGGGCTCTTCCATGCGCAAGCCGACGAGGTCGTTGATGTCGAAGAAGCGCCGGTAATTGATCTCCTCGGCCGAGACGCGCCAATGCGCGGGCCGGTAGGGTTGCGCCTCGAGCAGCCGATGTAACGCGTCGAAAGTGCGCGCTTCGCCGGGCGTTCCTTGCAGGAGCGCGATCGCGTGCTCGATGGTCTCGCGTACGCGCGAGGAGCGCGCGGTGAGCTGCCGCAAGCGAGCCTCCAGTTCGGGAATCGCCTGGCGGCGTTCAGCTGCGATGATCGGGTCGTCCGAATGATGCGGCGGGAGTTGGCCGAAGGCGCCAACGATGGCATCGAGCTGCTTCAGTTCGGGATCATCGCCGCCGTTCGGCAGCGTGGCACGCTCGCGCAGCGGTTCAAAGATGAGCGGCACCGACTGCGGATCGACAGGCAGGCGCGTGTCGTAGTAGTCGAGGTGGAAGCGGCCGTCTTCGTGTCCAAGCTTGAATTCGCCGCGCTCCAGGACCTCGCCGTACTGCGAGCCCAGGATGGGCAACAGCACCTTGTTCTGCAGGTCGTCGCGCAGCGGGCGCCAGTCGATATCGAAGAAGCGAGCGTGCGCGGAGCTGCGGCCGTT
>CAYWSH010000055.1:0-6020 GCA_964460655.1 uncultured Terriglobales bacterium
TGCGCACGGTGGCGTTGTCGGCCGGTGTGCGGCCTTCGCAGGTGTCGCCCGCGGTGGCGGGCAGCATGCCGTACGCCTTCGCGACCGCGAGTTGCGGGTCGCCGATCATCGGGTACGTCACCTTGTGGCCCTGCGTCTCCTCGATGTCGGCTGCCCACTTGCCGTGGTTCGACACGGGATCAACGCTCAGGCCGATGATCTTGCAGTTGCGTTTCTGGAATTCCGGATTGAGGCCGGCCATGTAGCCGAGCTCGGTGGTGCAAACCGGCGTGAAGTCCTTGGGATGCGAGAACAGGATGGCCCAGCCGTCGCCGATCCACTGATGGAAATCGATCTTGCCCTGCGTGGTCTCGGCGCTGAAGTTCGGGGCCGTGTCGTTGATGCGCAGCGCCGGCGCAGGCGATGCGACACTTGGGGTGCTCATGCAGTGTCTCCTTTAGCTGGATGATGACGGGGAACGAATCCAAGAAGCGTAATCGCTGCGGGTCGCGCAGGTCAAACGGACGTGTCGCGAGAAACATTTCGCGCGAGACGAAGGATCAGCATCTGTAAACTAAGTTTGAGTGCAACATGCGAACGTTCTCTTACCTCCTGCTTGATGTTTTCACCACCCGCCCGCTGGAAGGCAACCAGTTGGCCGTCTTCACGGATGCGACCGGCCTGAGCGACGGCGAGATGCAGGCGCTCGCGCGCGAGACCAATCTTTCGGAGACGACCTTCATCCTGCCGCGCGCGGCCGACGTCGAGGCGCACGATGGCGTGAGGGTAAGGATCTTCACCACGCAGGAGGAGCTGCCGTTCGCCGGTCATCCCACGCTCGGCACCGCGATGGCCATCCGCAACTGCCTGGCGCAGGCGGGCGCCGCGCCCAAACAGGTCTTCCTCGACTTGAAGGTCGGCAGGATCCCGGTGACGTTCACGGAGCGCGATGGCCGTCCGTTCGGCGAGATGCGGCAGCGTGATCCGGAGTTCGGCGTCACGCATACGCGGGAGGACATCGCAGGCGTTTGCGGCTTGGAGGTGAACGACTTCGATCCCGATCTTCCGATCCAAACGGCGTCCACCGGCCTTGCCTTCGGCGTCGTACCACTACGAACGCGCGCGGCGCTCACCCGACTGAACTACAACGCGCGGAATGCCGCGTCGTACCTGGAGAAGTCGGGAACAAGGTTCCTCTACTTCGTGACGCGCGATGTCTCCGGCTGGAGCGGCGAGGCGGCCAAGGCCCGTGTGCACGCGCGCATGCTCTTCTACAACGGCGAAGATCCGGCCACCGGCTCGGCCGCAGGCTGTTGCGCTGCATGGATGGCGCGTTACGACGTCGCCGCCAGCGATGAGCAGGTGTTGATCGCGCAAGGGCTCGACATGAAGCGTCCCAGCTTCCTCTACGTGCGCGGACGCCGCGACGGTGAGCGCGTGACCGATGTGCGCGTCGGCGGGCATGCGGTCGAGGTGGCGCGCGGCGAGGTAACGCTGTAAATCCACCACGAAGGCACAAAGACACGAAGGATCGCTTGATGTTTTTTCGTTACTTCGCGCCTTTGGGGTCGCCTTGCACCAGGTTTGCGCTATTGGTGTCGGCGTCAACTCAGCGAATGTGAAAAAGCTGTGTAGCGATGCGGAAGGAGGATTGCGCACGTCGCAAAACTGTTGCACGCGGTGCGCGCGAGAGCGCGTGGATCGCGGAGAAGTTGCGCGCGCGGTTTTTTGCAGAAGATATTGCGCAGTTTGTATCGGCGGTACTTGCCACACGAACGGATGTGGCCGTAGTATCCCCTCCGCGTTTCATACGCCCTTAAACAAAAAAATCAGCGCAAACGCAGCCCATGCTCTGGCGATGCGGACGCGCAGATGAGAACGGACACGGGATCCCATGCGACCGAAGAAGACCATCCTCTGTGTAGACGACAACGAACAATCCCTCTCCATCCGCAAGATCATGCTCGAGACGCGCGGCTATCGCGTCAAGAGCTTCGTGAGCGGCACGGAAGCGCTCAACGAATTCAAGAACGGCGGCATCGACCTGGTCCTGACCGACCTGATCATGCCGGAATGCGATGGGCGCAAGCTCATCCAGGAGATCAAGCAGATCTCGCCGACCACGCCGGCGATCCTGGTGTCGGGCAAGATCGCGGTCTACGACTCGGAGCCCGCCGACGTCTTCCTGCCCAAGGGCACGTATGCCGCCAGCGAATTGCTGGAGCGCATACGCCTGCTGCTGGTACGCAAGCGTGGCCCGAAGAAAGCCGCGCAGCCGGTAGTCATTGCCGAAGCGCCACAGCCACCGGCGCTGACGGGCGTAGCTGCGTCGTAACGACGGACCAGCCAACGTCAAAGTCCTAAACCGCAGATTTCGCGGATAACTGCTCACAGATTGCGCAGATACATCGATCCGCGTAATCTGCGCGTCTTCATCTGCGTTGTCTGCGGTTTAAGGTTTGCTTTGATTGCCTCCCCTCCTCCCTTCCTCCCTGTAGGTTTTCCATTCATGTAACATCGAGGATTCGCGTGCCGCCGATCATCCAAGTCGAGGACGTGCGCAAGACTTATCGCGTGGGCAGGGTGGACGTGCCGGCGCTGGGCGGCGTGTCGCTGGCCATCGAGCGCGGCGAGTTCGTCAGCATCGTGGGGCCGAGCGGTAGCGGCAAGAGCACCCTGTTCTACGTGCTGGGCGGGCTGACGCGCGCCGATAGTGGCCGTGTCCTCATCGATGGCGACGACTTCGCCGCGCTGAGTGACGGCGAGCGCACACGCCTGCGCCGCCGCAAGATCGGCTTCGTCTTCCAGAAGTTCAACCTGCTGCCCACGCTCGACGCCGAGTCGAACATCCAGATCGCGCGCGACATCGCGGGCGCCGGCCCGATGGACCGCGCCTATTTCGACCGCATCACCGCGTTGCTGGGCGTAAAGGGGAGGCTGCACCATCGCCCCTCGGAACTGAGTGGCGGCGAGCAGCAGCGCGTCGCGCTGGCGCGCGCCCTCATCAATCATCCGGCCATCGTGCTGGCCGACGAGCCCACCGGCAACCTCGACTCGAGGAACTCCGACATCGTGCTGAAGATGCTCCGCCAATCGAACCAGGAGCTGCAGCAGACCGTCCTGATGATCACGCACAATCCCGAGGCCGCAAAGATCGGCGACCGCATCATCCACATGCGTGACGGCGTGATCACCGACGCGGCCCACGATCCCCAGTGGCACGAGCTAGCTCGCTAGGCGATCCCCAGAAGTCCGTTGAGAAAGCCCACCACATACTTCCACACCAGGTAATAGAGGATGATGGCGCCGGTGAAGGCGCCCGCCACGAACCCATAAGGCACGGCGATGACTCCGAACCAGACAACCCCAGCGGGCGTGGCGCTAAGGAACCCCAGCGAGGAGGCGAGCGTTGTTCCGAGGGGCGCCAGGATGAAGGGCAGCAGCGCGCCATGCAGGCCGATGGGCCAATGCCTTCCGCGCCCGTGCGCGGCGACATAGAAGATGTTCCAGACACCGAACAGGTTCGGGACCACCGCCAGCGGGAAGACCAGAACGCGCTCCAGCGGCGCCGGGACACCGCAGACGTAGCGCACCACGATGAAGCCGCTCAGCACCAGCAGCATCATGACGTTGGGCACGGCAGTCCCGGCCAGGTATGCACGCAGCAAAGGATGGTTCTTCATGGCGTCCTCCTCACAGGTGGTACAGCAACAGCGGGATGGTTTGCGGCGACAGGCAGAGCCAGAGAGACAGAGCGCCGAGCAGTGCCCAGTCGAACCACGGCACCGCTGCCGAACGTTCCCCGAGGCGCTGCAGCATCTGCGGCCAGAGGTCGCGCTCGAGATCTGGCGCACACGTGGGCCGGATAGCGCGCTTGAGCAATGCTCCGACTGCTTTTTCGTCAGCCTGATTCATGGTTCGATCCCTCTTCTCTTCAGCTTCTTGCGCAACAAGCGCACCGCGCGATAGACGCGTGACTTAACGGTCCCCACCGCAATGCCTAACGCGGCGGCGATCTGTTCATACGGTTCGTCCTCTAGCAGCGCGAGGATGGCAACGGCTTCGAGTCCCGCCGGCAGCTCGCGCAACGCTTGCTGCACGTGCTCAGCGACCTCGCGCTGCAGCGCGGCATCGGGCTGCGGCGCGGCGGCGACCTCGGCCGGCAGGGCGAGGGCGGGCCGCGCGTGCTTCAGGTGGTCGATGGCGGCGTGCATCGCGATGGTCCGCGCCCAGGCGCCGAATTCACGCCGTGGATCGAAGCGCGCGTGCGCCCGGTAGATCCGCCAGAAAGTCTCGACCGTCAGATCTTCGGCCACGCCGCGGTCGCGCACGATGCGCACGATCCAGCCGTACACGGGGCCCTGAAATCGCCGGAACAGCTCCTCGAAGGCATCGAGATCGCCGTTCGCGAACCGTTCCAGGACGTCCATAGCGCGCCTCTACCTTGCCTTACTGCGCCGTCGGTGGATCGGTTCTATCTTTTTGCGGTTTTCGGCACGGCGCAAAGCAGTCGTATTCCCGCGTTCTACCATCAAATAACCGATGGGCCATTTCGTCTGGAGAAAGCTAACCGTATGAGAAAGCTATTGGCTATCGGACTGACGGCGCTGACGCTCTTTGTGCTTGCCGGATGCCCAACGGGCGTCCACGTCCGCGACCTGAACAATAACCCGGGCAAATATTTCAACAAGGAAGTCGCGGTACGCGGCCACGTGACGAATGCCTGGGGTGCGCTGGGTGAAGGCGCGTACGAACTCGATGACGGCACGGGAAAGATCTGGGTCATCAGCACGGGCTATGGCGTACCGCAGAAGGGCGCGACCGTGACGGTGGCCGGCAACGTGATGCAGGGAGCGGCGCTGGGAGGCAGGAGCTTCGGTCTGGCGCTACGCGAAACGCATCGGCCGCACTGAGATTCCTGTCGCTTTGCTCCAAGCCGCCGGAGGGTCTTGCCCGCCCGGATACCCTCGAGGCCTTTCCTCGCGCTCTGCGGCCTGTCCCGAAGCATCGGGACGGCCGCTCCGCTCCCGGCTTCCCCTTTTGACTTCTCGGGTGGGCGCGATAACATGCGCGCGCCATGGGCTCAGCTCCGCAATCCGGCCTCGTCTATGACCACTACCGCCTGCTCGAGAAACTTGGGCAAGGCGGCATGGGCGTGGTGTGGCTGGCGGAAGACACGCGCCTCGGTCGCAAAGTCGCGCTGAAGTTCCTCCCGGAAGATGCCGCGCAAGATCCCATCCGCCGGCAGCGCTTTGAGCAGGAAGCGCGCGCCGCGGCAGCGCTATCGCATCCCGGCATTGCAGCCGTTTATGAGCTCGAAGAATCGCAAGGCGAGTACTTCATCGTCCTGGAGTACGTACCGGGGCGCACGTTGCGTGAACTGGTGGCGGCCGGCGGCGTGGCCCGCGCTGAGTTGCTCGATATCGCGGTCGATGTCGCCGAAGCGCTGGCCGCGGCGCACGCCGCGGGCGTGGTGCATCGTGACCTGAAGCCCGAGAACGTGATGCGCACGCCCGATGAGTCCTGCAAGGTGCTCGACTTCGGCCTGGCGCGCGTCACCCTGCCGGATGACACGGGCGCGACCGCTTCTGTCCTTACGAATCCCGGCCTCGTCGTGGGCACGATCGGCTACATGTCGCCCGAGCAACTCGAAGGCCGCGAGGTGGATTCTCGCAGTGACCTTTTCTCTTTTGGCACGCTGATCTACGAATTGGCCACCGGCGTGCATCCGTTCCGGGCGAGCAGCAGCGCGGCCAGCATCGCCGCCATCATGACGCTCGACCCGAAGCCGATCACCGAACACACGCATCTGCATCCGCCGGAGCTCGATCGCATCGTGCGCAAGTGCCTGCGCAAGCAGCGCGATGAGCGCTACCAATCAACGCGTGACCTGGCCGTAGACCTGCGCGAGCTGAAGCGGGAGAGCAGCGGTGAGCGGCCGGCACTGAGCACGCAGTCGGCAGCCGCTGAGCCGGCGCGCGCGGGGCGCATCTGGTGGTGGGCGCACCAGCTGGCCACGATGTTCTTCACCGCACCGCTCA
>CAYWSH010000055.1:6120-14645 GCA_964460655.1 uncultured Terriglobales bacterium
CGCATCTGGTGGTGGGCGCACCAGCTGGCCACGATGTTCTTCACCGCACCGCTCATCATCTGGCTGGCCGCCAACTCGTTTCCCGTCATGCCGCAGAGCGCTCGTCAGGCGCTCTTCTACCTCGTCGTATTCAGCGTCTGCCTGCACTGGACGGTGCGTTTTTCGCTGCTGAGCATGGTGTTGGGGAACCCGGGTGAAGCCGCTGCCGCCGTGCGGCGCATGGGCCGGTGGATCCAGTGGACCGGCTGGCCGATCGTTGCGGGTTTGTTGGCTTCTGCGGGCACGCTGGTGGCGATGCACGAGATCGTGCGCTCCTCGCTCTTTGCCGGGCTCACCGTCGGTGGCATCAGTTGCCTGCTGTTCCTCGACCCCAGCGTTGCGCGCGCCGCCTTTCCCGGCAGCATGCAACCAAACCCGGTGCGGACGGGCGGAAGCCGGAATCCGGTGCGGGTTTGGTGGTGGTGCCACAACATCTACATGAGCGCAGTCGTCACACCGCTGGTGCTCTACGTCTCCTGGACGGCCAGTCAGATGATCGCGCAGAGCTGGAGCAAGGCAGTCTTCCTGGTCGTGGCAGTCGCTTCGGGACTGGAACTTGGCCTGCGAGTAACGCTACTCCTCTTTGTCGGGTTCGGCTTGCCCCGCACTTCGGTGCACCGCGTTGAGGTACGGCGTTGGGTGCAGCGCGTGCTGTGCGCGCTCTCCTGCCTTGGCTTGTTCGCCCTGGCGGCAGGTATGTTCGCCGACCATGTGGGTTGGTCGGCGTTCCTGGCCGCGCTCGGCGCATTAGGGTTTGCCAGTACGTGGGTGGTCGAGCTCGTCATCGAGCAAGGCGCGTTCCCGCCGGCCGATTGAGGCCCGGTCGCCTTTACAACCCGCGCGCGCGACCGATACACTGGCAAGTTTGCATCACCTGCGCGGAAGATTTCTGCGGCAAGGAGCTGCGTCATGGCATCAATCGCGGAGAAAGTAAAAGAGATCGTCGTCGAACAGCTCGGCGTGGATGAGGCTGACGTAACACCCTCCGCGTCGTTCGTCGACGACCTAGGCGCCGATTCGCTCGACCAGGTGGAACTCGTCATGGCATTCGAAGAGGCCTTCGACCTGGAGATCTCCGATGAAGACGCGGAAAAGATCCGCACCGTGCAGGATGCGATCGACCACATCGAGAAGAAGGCCAAGGTAGCGAAATAGCTGCGGCAGAGGCGCGAGTTGCGGCGCCAGAATCCGTCCAGGAGGGACCGATGGCGGCGGTGGAAGAGAAAGTAAAGCAGATCATCGTGGAACAGCTCGGCGTGGATGAGGCCGAGGTCACGTCGTCCGCTTCTTTCGTGGACGACCTGGGCGCCGATTCGCTCGATACCGTCGAGCTCGTCATGGCCTTCGAAGAAGCCTTCGAGATCGAGATACCCGACGAGGACGCGGAGAAGATCCGCACCGTCGCTGACGCGGTGGACTACATCAACAAGCACTCCAAGGGCGGCAAGTAACCGCTGATGGCACGCGGACGCAGGGTCGTGGTAACCGGGCTCGGGCTCATCTGCGCCGTCGGCAATACCAGCGCTGAAGCCTGGAAGAACCTGCTCGCGGGCAAAAGCGGCGTGGGGCGTGTGACCGCGTTCGACGTGACCGGCTACGCCTGCCAGATCGCCGCCGAAGTCAAAGGCTTCGACCCGCTCAACTTCATCGAGAAAAAAGAGATCAAGAAGATGGCGCGCTTCATCCACCTGGCGATCGCGGCCACGGATGAAGCCATCAAGATGGCGGGCCTGGAAATCACGCCGGCGAACGCCGAGCGCGTGGGCGTGCACATCGGCAGCGGCATCGGCGGGTTTGACATCATCGAGCGCGAACACTCGAACCTGATCGAGGGCGGGCCGCGCAAGATCTCGCCGTTCTTTATTCCGTCGGCCATCATCAATCTTGCTGCCGGCCAGGTGAGCATCCGCTGGGGCGCCAAAGGGCCGAATGAAGCCACCGCGACCGCTTGTACCACCAGCGCACACTCCATCGGCGATGCCTACGAGATCATCGCGCGCGACGATGCCGACGTAATGATCGCCGGTGGCAGCGAAGCCGCGGTCACGCCGATGGGCATCGGCGGATTCGCGGCGATGCGCGCGCTCTCCACGCGCAATGACGAACCGGAGCGCGCCAGCCGGCCCTGGGACGCGCAGCGCGATGGCTTTGTGGTCGGCGAGGGCGCTGGCATCCTGATCCTCGAGGAACTGGAGCACGCGCAGGCTCGCGGCGCGAAGATCCTGGCCGAGATCGTCGGCTACGGCATGGGCGCCGACGCTTACCACATGACGCAGCCCGCGGAAGAGGGCGCGGGCGGCTTCCGCGTGATGCGGAACGCCATGAAGGATGCCGGCATCACTCCTGCGCAGGTTGGTTATGTCAACGCGCACGGCACCTCGACGCCCATCGGCGACAAGCTGGAGACCATGGCCCTGAAGAGCGCCTTTGGCGACCTCGCGAAGAAGGTCGCCATCAGCTCCACCAAGAGCATGACCGGACACCTGCTCGGCGGCGCCGGCGGACTGGAAGCCGGCATCACGGTCCTGGCCCTGCGCGATCAAATACTTCCGCCGACCATCAACTACGAGAATCCTGACGCCGAGTGCGACCTCGATTACATCCCCAACACCGCGCGTCCCGCGAAGCTGGAATACGCCTTGAGTAACTCCTTTGGATTCGGCGGCACGAACGGCTGCCTCGCCTTCAAGCACTGGGCGTGAGGTAACGCCACCTTCGTGCCACGGTAAGCCAAGTTGTGCTAAGGACTTAGCGGGTACCTTGGTAATTTGCTCGTCTGCACAAGCTGTAGTGGAATAGGGCTTCGCGCCACTGTCGCCACCTAAACAACTATGGCTTCCCTTGAGAAACTTACCCACGACCTGATCGCGCTCGAGCAGGAATTATGCGGTGCGCTGGTCGAAGTCCACACCACGCGCTACAACACGTTGCAGGAGAGCATGGCGCCTTCCAAGGACGGCTTGACCGAACTGAAGGCGGTCGTAGACCGGCTCCGTCCGCTGCTGTGGGTCTGGCTGCACCGTATGGAAGAGACGGCGGCCGCCAAGGTCGGCCCGAAGACGGAGAAGATCCCCGCCGTCACGCACGTGAACATCGCGTAGAGTTTTCCTCCCCAAACGACAAAGGGCCCGGTCCGAGCGGATCGGGCCTTTTGCTTTGCTGGAGAGTCGCTAGAAGGTCGTGCTGACGGTAAAGCGGAACGTCTTGCGCGGTTCTTCTGTTTCGAAAACCGCTCGAGAGCGGCTTTTCGCCGTATGGGTGGAAGGCCTTTCGGCGGCGCGTTCCGGCGCCACCCGGGCCGGAACGCTCACCCGACGGCTTAGAACGTCGTGCTGACGGTAAAGCGGAAAGTCTTGCGCGGTTCTTTCAGAATGAAGTCAGGCGCGAAGCCGGCGATGGCCTGTTGGTAGCTGAAGTCGCCGGCGCCACCCAGCGGGAACATGCTGCGGGTGATCTGGTTCGGCGTCTTGATGCGCGTATCCATGCGCAGCGGGTTGTACGCCCAGTAGACGCGCAGCGGCGCGTTGATCACCGGCATCAAGACCTGGATCTCCAGGCCGCTCGACATGCGCGGCAGGTAGTTGGTGCCCGCCACCGGCTTCAGTTCGCCGTTGAACTGCAGCGACTGCGTCCCGATGCAGGTAAATGCAACATCCAGCCCCGGGCAGCCGAATCCCGTGGTGTTGAGGGTGTTGAGCTGCTGGTCGTTCACGCGCAACTGGCTGGCGCGCGTGATGAAGTTCATGCCCACGTCGGTGAAGGCCGCTATGGTGACCTGCGGGATGATGGGCACGCGATATTCGAAGTTCCCCACCACACTGGTATCGCCGCCGGGGAACACGATGCGGTGCAACGGGATGGGCACGGTGTATTGGCCCTGGCGCGGATTCGTGGGGTCTTTCGGAACACCGGTGCAGGCAACACCGCTGCGGCCCACGCAGAAATCGTCCGGATTCGTCAGGAGAGAATCCACCTTGTCGACAAGGAACGCGACCGGCGAGACGGCGCGGATGTCGAAGCCGCGGATGTCGTTATCGCCACCCAGGTAGAAGCGTTCGAACGGCGGGGCCACGCGCCCGCCGTAGCCGGTGAGCCACGCACCCTGCAGGTGATAGCCGAGCACGTGCTTCGCCTTTAGCGGTATGAACTGCTTGAAGTCCACCACCGGCCGTATGGAGCGCACGTTGCCCCCAAGCCCCGCGAATTCCGCCGAGACGAAGAAACTCTTGCCGCCGGTGGGCTGGAAGGTGCCATTCACGCTGTTCACCGAGAACACGGGAATGACTTTGCTGGTGACGATGCCCTTCAGCGAGTCCGGTCCGGCGAAGTTGCGGAAAGCGAGCTGTTGGAACAGCTGGCTCGAGGCATCGCTGAACGTCGTGATGTTCGAGCGGTCATAGGCGTAGCTCAACCCCACGCGCTTCAGCGAGCGATGCAGCGGATAGTTGGCCGATACGCTGAAACCGGTGCTCGACTGCGTGTAGTTCTGCAACAGGCCGAGCTGCTCGGCGCCGAGATTCAGTTTGTTGCCGGTAAGGAGCTCGAACTGCTTGGCCTGGTCGAAGTTGTAGCGCCGTGTGTAGACGGTGAAACCGAGCTGCAGCGGCCGGTCGAACAGGTACGGCTCAGTGAAGCCGAACAGCAGGTCACGCTGCCGGTTGCCGACGTCGGCCTGAACGGTCAGCGTCTCGCCGAGGCCGAGGAAATTGTTGGTCTGGTAGTTCAGGCCGATGAATGAGCCCGCCAGCCCGCTGACCCCACCCGTCAGGCCGATGGTGTTCTTGCCTTTTTCCTTCACCTTCAGCGTCAAATCGACGGTCTGCGTCTGGTTGTTGACCTTGACGTCGGAATCCTGCTCCATCTTCAGCGGATCGAAGTAGTTGAGCTGGTTCAGCCTGAGGAGGCTGAATTCCCACAGGCGCGAGTTGTACAGCGAGCCTTCCTCGATCGCCAGCTCGCGGCGGATCACCTTGTCGCGCGTCGTTTGGTTGCCGGTGAACTCGATGCGGCGCACGTAGAACTGCTTGCCTTCGTCAACGTCGATGTTCAGCGAGATGAGCCGCTTGTCGTCGTCGATCTCCGTCTTCGGCTCCGAGGTGAAGTTGATGAAGCCATACTCGCCGTATGCCTTGCGCAGGTTCTCGATGCCTTTGCGCACCAGGTCCGTATTGAAGATGTCGCCGTCATTCATGGCGAACATCTTGCGCAGCGCCTCGTTCTTGTTCAGCGTCTTGTTGCCTGTGAAGGTGATCTGCTTCAGGCGGAAGCGTTCGCCTTCCTCGATGGGCATGGTGATGTCCACCGCTTTGCCCTTGCCGCCGAACGGCCACAGACGGACGCCGCCGCCGGTGTCATGGATCTTGGTCTCCGGGTCGGAGATGAGCGCCTTGAAGAAGCCCTTCTGCTGATAGGCGAAGCGTGTGCGCTCGGCGTCTTCACTGAGCTTCGTCGCGTCGTAGGTGCGGTGGAACAGGCTCTCCAGCACAATGCTGTGCGGGATGCCGATGGGCTTCGAGTTCTTCATCGCGCGCAACAGGTAGCGCCGCCCGACGCGCTTGTTGCCCTTGAAGATGATCTTACCGACCTTGACCTTCGGTCCTTCCTTCACCACGAAGGTGAGCGCTACGGCCGCAGGCGGGATCGGCCGGACTTCCGTACGGATGGTCGCGAACTGGCGGCCATGCTCGGCGAGTAGTTCCTTCAGCACGACTTCCGCCTTCTTCGCCTTGGTCGGATCGTACTGGCTCTCCATCGAGAGCCCGACCTTCGCCTGCTTGAAGCGATCGAGCACGTCGGACTGCGTGACCGAATTCAACCCGGAGTACTGAATGCTGCGGACCGTCGGTTTCTCTTTCGCGTAGATGTAGACGACGACGCCCTTGTCGGTATCTTCGCGCTCGAAGCGGAGGTCTTCGAAGAACCCGGTGTTCCAGATGGAGTTGAAATCGCGCTCGAGCGATTGCGGATCGTAGGGATCGCCGGGACGCGAGACCAGGCGCGCTTTGATGGTCTCGCACGGGATGCGCCGGTTCTGGCGGCACTCGAAAGCGGCGATCACCTGCTGCTGGGGAGCGGCGACCGCAGACATCCCGCTCAAGCCACTGAAAACAAAAGCAATGAGGAGGTTCGGAAACCAAAGGCGACGGGACGCACCGAGGTTCTGCAAGCGGGGAGCCCGAACCGAACCTGGTGGATTTTGATGATCCTCGCCCGGCGCAGCTTCGCCGGGGCCCCGTCTGAAAGCAGCAGAAATAAGGCGACCTCTAATTGGACTCGCGGAAACGCTCATTATACGGAAGAAGTGCGTGACGGGGAAGGAACGGTCGGGTGTTACCGTCTTGCGAACGAAGTGTTTACGGGGCCCGTTCGACCTCTACCAGACACGAATAGAAAGTAGCGCCGCCGCCGAAATCAGTGAGGCGCTCCGACGTCAGGACGTTGATGCTCTCGCCGGCCGAGAGCTTGGCCCAATTCAACTTCGCCGCCACCACGCCCGACTGCACACGGCCGTCCACTTGCGCCGTCAGAGTGACTGAGCCGCGCGCATTGAAGACGCGCACCCGATCGCCGTCGTTGATCTGGCGGGACGCGGCGTCGTGCCGGCTCAGCTCGAGGATGCCCATCTCTTCCATGGTCTGGACCGCAGGGATGTTCGTGAAAGTCGAGTTCAGGAAGTTGTCGGGTTTGCGGGCCAGCAACTCCAGCGGGAACTGCCGCGCGGCATCCGTGTGGCGCGACTCCGTCGGCGGAATGAACGACGCGATGGGATCGACACCAAGATTCTTCAGCTTCTCGCTGTAAAGCTCGGCTTTGCCGGAGGCCGTAGGGAACTTGCCGTCGGCGAAGGGCAGGAACGGCGCTTTGTCGCCGTTGCCGTTGCCATGGAAGTTGATTCTGACGAAATGCTCGCGCTCCAGTCGTGCGCGGTCGATGCCCGCGAGCCACGGCTTGCGCTCGTCGTTCACGCCACGCAGGGCGGCATCGATCATCGAATCAACCGACTCGCCGAGCAGTGCAGCATCGAGTCCCATGCGCTGGCCCAGCAGGCTGAACATCTCGACGTTCGATTTGCACTCACCGAGGGGCGCGATGGCCTGATCGGACACCTGCAAGTAGTAGTGCCCATACGCCGGCACCAGCTCCTTTTGCTCGAAGAACGTCGAGGCCGGCAGGACGATATCCGCGTAATCGCACGTATCGGTGAAGAACTGCTCGTGCACCACGGTGAACAGGTCAGGCCGCAGTAGCCCGCGCACCACCGTGTTGTGGTCGGGCGCGACGGCCGCGGGATTCGAGTTGTAGACGAACAGCGCCTTCACCGGCGGGCCATCATCAGCAAAGCCGAGAGTTGTCAACGCGGAAGCCAGCTGCGACATGTTCACGACGCGCGTCACCCCGCCCTTCGGGCTGCGCTGCATCAGATCGGGCCGCTCCAGCGCATCGCGGTCGAGCGCATGACCCTGGCTGGTGGAGAGCTGCAGGCCGCCGCCGACTTCCGTGAACGACCCGGTGATGACGGGCAGCATCGTGATGGCGCGCATCGCCATGCCGCCATTCTCGGCGCGCTGCACCCCGTAATTCACGCGGATCGATGCCGGTCGCAACGTGGCATACTCGCGTGCCAGCTTCACGATGTCAGCCGCCGCGATGCCCGTCCACTGCGCGACGCGCTCCGGCGGATACTCCTTCACCCGCTCGGCAAGCTCGGCAAAACCAACTGTAGCCTGCGCGCAATATTCACGGTCATGCAGTCCCTCGCCGATGATGACGTGCAGCATCGCGAGCGCGAGCGCCACGTCGGTGCCGGGATTGATCGGCAGGTACCAATCGGCGACCTTGGCGGTGCGCGTGCGATAGGGATCGATGACGACCAGCTTCGCGCCCTTGCGCCGTGCCTCTTCGATAAACGGCCACAGGTGCACGTTGTTACCGTGGATGTTCGCGCCCCAGGCGATGATGTACTTCGACTGCGCGAACTGCTCGGGCTCGGTGCCGAGCTTGCGACCGACGACGCTGATCACCGCTTCGCCGCCGGTGGAGGAGCAGATGGTCCGGTCGAGCTGCGATGCGCCCAGCAGGTGGAAGAAACGCCGGTCCATCGACGCATTGCCGAGCACGCCGAGCGTGCCGCCGTAGCTGTACGGCAGGATGGACTCGCTGCCGAACTCGTCGCTCGCCTGCTGCAGCCGCGTGGCGATGATGTCGAGCGCTTCGTCCCAGGAGATGCGCTGCCAGGTCGACTTCGAGTCAGCTCGCGGTCCCTTTGGGGCGACTCGTTTCATCGGATACAACACGCGGTCCGGGGAGTACACACGGTCGAGATACTTCGCGACCTTGGCGCACAGAAAGCCGCGCGTGATGGGGTGTTGCGGGTCGCCTTGGATCTTGGTCGCGCGTTCCTGTCCGTTCACCTGCTCGACCGTGATCAGGACGCCGCACGCGTCGGGACAATCGTGCGGACACGCGGCATGGACGACGCGCTTCAT
>CAYWSH010000055.1:14745-21049 GCA_964460655.1 uncultured Terriglobales bacterium
CGCCGCACGCGTCGGGACAATCGTGCGGACACGCGGCATGGACGACGCGCTTCATGAGAATATCATTTTACCGTGGGCGCTCCGCTGCACCAAAAGTAAAGACGCGGGCGAGGTCGCCCGCGTCCACACAACGCTTTGGCTCAGCGTCAGACCTGCATCACTTCTTTCTCTTTCGCCGCACTCATCTCTTCCATCTTCTTGATCTCGGCATCGGTGAGCTTCTGGATCTCGTCGAGCGCGCGCCGGTCTTCGTCTTCGGTGATCTTCTTGTCCTTGAGCGCCTTCTTGATGGCGTCGTTGCCGTCGCGACGGATGTTGCGCACGGCGGTGCGGTGGTCTTCGAGCACTTTGTGCAGGTGTTTCACCATGTCACGGCGTCGTTCTTCGGTGAGCGCCGGCACGGGCACGCGGATGATCTTGCCGTCGTTGCTGGGGTTCAGCCCGAGGTCGGCGTTGCGGATGGCTTTCTCGATGGGGCCGAGCTGCGACGGGTCGTAGGGCGACACGGTGATCATTTGCGGATCAGCGGCGTGTACCTGGCCAAGCTCGTTCAGCTTCATCTCCGAACCGTAGGCCTCCACGCGCACGCCATCGAGCATGTGGACGTTCGCGCGCCCGGTGCGCGTGGCCGCCATGGCCTGGCGGAAGTCTTCCACCGCCTTGTCCATGCGGGTTTTCAGCTGTACGAAGGAATCTCGTAGTGCGGGGATCGACGCCATCACGGGTTGCGCCATAGTCGCCTCGGTCGGTGCCAAAGAAACTGAAGATTATAGAGGCGGGTGTTACGCGTTGACCAGCGACCCGACCTTCTCGCCCGTGACCACGCGGCGGATGTTGCCCGGCTGGTTCAGGTTGAAGATGACGATCGGCAGGTTGTTGTCGCGGCACATCGTGATGGCGGTGGAATCCATCACCTTGAGCCCGCGCTTCAAGATGTCGAGATACGTGATCTGGTCGAACATCTTGGCGTCTTTCACCAGCACGGGGTCGGCGTCGTAGATGCCGTCGACTTTGGTGGCCTTGATGAGCGCGTCGGCCTTGATCTCCATGGCGCGCAGCGACGCAGCGGTATCGGTGGAGAAATACGGATTGCCGGTGCCGGCGGCGAAGATCACGACGCGGTCTTTCTCCAGATGGCGGATAGCGCGGCGGCGGATGTAGGGCTCGGCCACCTGGTTCATCTCGATGGCCGACATCACGCGCGTGTACACCTCGGCTTTTTCCAGCGCGTCCTGCAGGGCCAGCGCGTTGATCACGGTGGCGAGCATGCCCATGTGGTCGGCGGAGACGCGGTCCATGTCCTTGGCCTGGTCGGCCACGCCGCGGAAGAAGTTGCCGCCACCCACCACAATGGCGATCTGGACGCCGAGCGCCTGCACTTCCTGGATCTCCGCCGCGATGGCGTGGATGCGCTGCGTCTCGACGCCGAAGCCTTTGCCGCCGGCCAATGCTTCACCGGAAAGCTTGAGCAGGATGCGCTTGAAGACAGGCGTGGGCATCGGCGTTCAGTATAGCCGACGAAGGGCGCCGCCCCGTTCGGGACCGCGCCCTCGCATTTGAGCTGCGCTAGAGCGCCGCCGCGAGCAGGATGCCCACCAGCAGGCCGATCAACCCGGCGATGAGCAACGTCTTCTCGGTGTTCGTCAGGTTGTTGGACATCTGCGGATGCACGGGCAGCAGGCGAGTCGCAACCGCCATCACCTTGGCCCGGAAGCCACCACCGACGTGGACCTGTTTGCCGTTCACGAGGCTATAGCCGTGGAGCTGCGCCACCACCCCGTAGGGAACGCGATGCTGGTCGCCCGTTTCATTGTCGGTCACGACGAACGCATCCGGGCCGACCTCGGTGAGCGTGCCCTTGATGACGGTCTTGTTCTGGAGCCGCAACGCGACGACGCTGTTATCGCCGGTGTCGAGCTTACTCACCGCATCCGCGATCTTGAGTGCCTGTTTGCTGGGCGGCGCGACGTTGGAAGTGATACCGAAGGCGAGGACAGACTGGAGGAGGACGAAGCAGAGCCCACACATCACAAAGCGTTTCATACTTTCTCTTTCTCCCGCATGTGGGATGGCAAACAATGGCTCAGTGGATGCGACTCGCGTCCAAAAGGTTGTTTGTCGCAATCCTGCTGAAGTTGACCGCAAACAGCGTGCCGCTCGCCGCGCGCTATTCTATGTTCGTTTTCGTCCGCAAAGTGTCTCGTCGCTGACAGGACAGCGCCCACCGTCGTCCTTTATATTGCTCCAGACTCAAACAGGAGATCGCATGAGCGGTGTACGAGTGTTAGCGGGAACACGCAAAGGCGCATTCATCCTCACCGCAGACGGCAAGCGGGACAAATGGGACATCAGCGGGCCGCACTTCGCCGGCTGGGAGATCTACCACATGAAGGGCTCACCCGCCGATCCAAACCGCATCTATGTGTCGCAATCGACCGGTTGGCACGGACAGGTGATCCAGCGCTCGAACGATGGTGGCAAGACGTGGGAGATCCCCGGCGGTGGCACACTGCCGACCGGCCCAGCGGCGGGCAAAGGCAATATGTTCGTCTATGACGCCGCGGCCGCACCGCTCACGACGCATCAGCACTACGACGGGACGCAGCGTCCGTGGGAGTTCAAGCGCGTTTGGCACATGGAACCGACAGCGGATGATCCGGAATCGGTGTATGCCGGCGTAGAAGATGCGGCGCTGTTCCATTCGAACGATGGCGGCGCCACCTGGCACGAGCTCTCCGGCCTGCGCGGCCATGGCACCGGCCCGCAATGGCAGCCGGGCGCCGGCGGTATGTGCCTGCACACCGTGATCCTCGATCCCAAGAACAAGCGCATCGTCATCGCCATCTCGGCCGCAGGCGCGTTCCGCAGCGATGACAACGGCAAGACGTGGAAGCCCATCAATCAAGGGCTGCGCTCCCAGTACATTCCCGATCCGAATGCGGAGGTCGGGCACTGCGTGCACCATGTCGCCATGCATCCGGCAAAGCCGAACACGCTCTTCATGCAGAAACACTGGGACGTGATGCGCAGCGACAACGCCGGCGACAAATGGACGGAGGTCAGCGGCAACCTGCCGACCGATTTCGGTTTCGTTATCGACGTGCACGCGCACGAACCGGAGACGATCTATGTCGTCCCGATCAAGAGCGACAGCGAGCATTTCGTGCACGAGGGCAAACTGCGCGTCTACCGCAGCCGGAGCGGAGGCAACGAATGGGAGCCGCTCACCAAGGGACTGCCGCAGCGCGATTGCTACGTGAACGTGCTGCGCGACGCCATGGCCGTGGACACGCTCGACCAATGCGGCATCTACTTCGGTACGAGCGGCGGGCAGGTGTACTGCTCGCCGAACGGCGGCGATTCGTGGACCGCGATCGCCGAGCATCTGCCGCAGGTGCTGTCCGTCGAAGTGCAGACGTTGAAATAACGGACGCGGGTGGAGCAGGCCTTCAGGCCTGCATCCTTCGGCGCCCGCCATAGGCTTTAGCCGCTGAGGTAATGATGGTGCGGATCGAATTACCGACGCATCTGCGCACGCTCGCGCAGGTCTCTGGCGAAGTCCGGCTCGAGGTCGCGGCGCCCGTGACACAGCGCAGCGTGCTCGATGCGCTCGAAACGCGTTATCCCATGCTGCGCGGAACGATCCGCGATCACGTCACCCAGCAACGCCGCGCATTCCTGCGGTTTTTTGCGAACCAGGAAGATCTATCGCACGAATCACCGGACGCTGCGCTGCCGGAGAATGTCGCGTCCGGCAAAGAGCCGTTGCTGATCATCGGCGCGGTGGCGGGTGGAAAGGCGGGAAACATGTCAACCATGGCAACAACCGCAATCGACGTTCGCGATATGACGCCGCTTCTGCAAGTGTTCGACATGCCGACGTCCATCCGGTTCTACTGCGAAGTTCTCGGCTTCACCGTTGCCGGCAACGATGGAAAGCCCGTACCCAACAACGACTGGGTACTGCTGAAGCGCGACGATCTCTACCTGATGCTGAACACGGCTTATGAGAGCGACACGCGGCCGGCGCAGCCGGATCCCGCGATCGTCCGTACACACCGCGATACCTCGCTGTACTTCGCCGCTCCGGACGTCGACGCCGCCTATCGGCATCTGCGCGAAAAAGGCGTGAAGGCCGAGCCACCGGCGGTCGCTCCCTACGGCATGAAGCAGTGCTACTTCGAAGACCCGGACGGCTACCTGCTGTGCTTCCAGTGGCGGGCGGAGCAAAAATAAAGACGCGGGCGAGTCGCCCGCGTCCACACGATCACACGTTAGATTGAGACTTACTCGGCTTTCGCTTCCGGCTGCGCCGTGGTCTGCGCGGTGGTCCAGCCCGGCTCGCCGACCTTGAAGCGGGCAAAGCGGCGCACGGAGATGTTCTCCTGCAGCTTGCCGACCTTCGAGGCGATGAGCTGCGCCACCGAGATGCTCTGTTCCTTGATGAAGGGCTGCTCGAGCAGGCACACTTCCTCGTAGAACTTGGTCATCTTGCCCTCGACGATCTTCTCGATCACGTTCGCGGGTTTGCCGGTCTGCGCCGCCTGCGCACGATAGATGTCTTTCTCTTTCTCGAAAGCCTCCGGCGTGACGTCCTCGCGGCGGATGAACTTCGGATCCGAGGCCGCGATGTGCATCGCGATGTCCTTGATCAGATCCCTGAACTCATCCGTGCGGGCCACGAAGTCAGTCTCGCAATTCACCTCGACGAGGACACCGATCTTGCCGCCGGCGTGGATGTAGCTCGTAACCGAGCCGTCGGAAGTCGCGCGCGCGGATTTCTTCGACGCGATGGCAGCGCCGCGCTTGCGCAGCAGCACGATAGCTTCATCAATGTTGCCTTTGGCTTCGGAGAGGGCGTTCTTGCAATCCATCATCGGCGCGCCGGTCTTGTCGCGCAGGTCGCGCACCTGGGCCGCGGAAATGTTGGGATTCGGATTAGGGTTCGGAGTGCTCATACCTGTGCTCATGACAACCAAGACTTCTTTCTTGTTAGGGATACCGATTAGATGCCGCAGCGCGCAAGACGATGCGCCGCGCCATTTCGCTAATGGTATTCGTTATTGGTTATTGAGGAGCGCCGGCCGACGCAAATAACGAATAACCAACAACCAATAACTAATGTGTTTCCGCCGTGCGGGCGCCAACGGCTTCTTCTGCGGGCGCATCAGCGCCGGCTGCCGGCTTGCGAGCCGGCGTGCCGCCGAGGACATCGTTCATGTCGATGTCTGCCGCTTCCGCGGTCCCCGGTGAATCGGGACCGGGCTCCGCGGGTTCGCCCACGGCGCTCACGTCTCCGCCTTCTTCGCCCGCTTCGCGGCCTGCCGCGGCAGCGCCGCCAAGCTCAGCCATCTGCTTGTCGTTCGCGGCCTGCGCGCCTTCGATCACGCTCTCGGCGATCTTCGAGGTGAACAGCCGGATGGCACGCAGCGCGTCGTCGTTGCCGGGGATGACGTAATCGACCTCGGTCGGATCGCAGTTCGTATCCACCACCGCGACCACCGGGATACCCAGCTTGCGCGCTTCGCGCACCGCGATCTGCTCGTTGTTCGAATCGATGACGAACACCGCGTCGGGCAGCCGCGTCATTTCCTTGATGCCGGCCAGGTTCGCCTGCAGGTGCTTGCGCTCGCGCTCCAGCTTGATGACTTCTTTCTTCGGCAGCAGCTCGTAGCGACCGTCGGTCGCCATGTCGTCGAGCTCTTTCAGGCGCTTCACCGACTTCTGCACCGTCACCCAGTTGGTGAGCAGGCCGCCGAGCCAGCGGTTGTTGATGTAGAACATGCCGCAGCGCTTGGCTTCTTCGGAGATCGCGTCTTGCGCCTGCCGCTTGGTGCCGACGAACAGGACCACCCGGCCATTGGTGGCCAGGTCAGAGATGAACTTCGACGCTTCCTTGAACATCTTCAGCGTCTTTTGCAGGTCGATGATGTAAATGCCGTTGCGCTCCCCGAAGATGTATTCCTTCATCTTGGGGTTCCAGCGCTTGGTCTGGTGCCCGAAGTGAACACCCGCTTCGAGCAGCTCTTTCATGGTGATGCTAGCCAATCCATTTCTCCTTTGTGTTGGATTGCATCCGGCCCGCCCGTCGTGCGCGTCCCGGATTACTCCCGTCATTGATGACCCCGCCCCACCATGAAGGCGAGGACGGGAAATTTACCACCGTTGCAACAAAAGAGACGCGGCGTGCCGCGTCTCGAAGCCGATTAGCGCTTGCTGAATTGGAACCGCTTACGAGCGCCCTTCTGCCCGTACTTCTTGCGCTCTTTGCCGCGCGAATCGCGCGACAGAAAACCTTCGCCCT
>CAYWSH010000056.1:0-20930 GCA_964460655.1 uncultured Terriglobales bacterium
ATCGCTTCCAGATCGTCGGCAAGAAGGACCTTTATCCCAACCAGCTCTCCGGCGGGCAGCAACAACTCGTTGGTGTAGCGCGCGCCGTCGTCGGCAATCCCAAGCTCATCCTCGCCGACGAGCCCACCGGGAACCTGCATTCCAGCCAGGCGAAGGAGATCATGGAACTTTTCCGCCGCCTGAATGAAGAAGGCACCACCATCATCCAGGTGACGCACTCGGAAGTGAACGCCAGCTACGGCAATCGCGTGCTCAACCTGTTCGATGGCTGGATCACGGGCGAGACCAAAGTCGGGGCGGGTTCGGGCGCGGTGGTCACCACTTAATGCTTTTCTTCACTGTCCGGTTGTGAACAGTTGTGTCCCAAGGACGAACGCCAACCGCGCACCTGCTCAGACGAGTCGTGCTAGCGGCGCGACTTCGGGGCGTGTAACCGGCACGCCGATTGCAGAGTATTCCTCTTAAAAGAGGTCACCATGGAAACCTTGGTTCAGGACATCCGTTACGGCCTGCGCCTGCTGGCACGCAATCCCGGCTTCACCACGGTCGCCGTGCTGGCGCTGGCGCTTGGCATCGGCGCCAACACGGCGATATTCAGCGTGGTCGATGCCATCCTGATCCGCAACCTGCCCTATCGCCAACCCGACCGGCTGGTGATGCTCTATCACGGCTACACCAAGCTGAAGATGCGGCGCGTCACGGTCTCGCCCCTCGGCTTCGACTACTACCGGAACAACCTGAAGAGCTATGAAGCGATGGCCGCGATGACCATGTGGCGCGTCCCCGCAAACCTGACGTCGGGTGGCGATCCGCAGCGCGTGCGCACGCTTGGCGCCTCGGCGAGTTACTTCAACGTGCTCGGCGTTGCACCGCTGATGGGCCGCACGTTCGCGCCGGAGAACGATGAGCAGGGCCACAATCGCGTGGTGGTGCTCAGTCACGGTCTGTGGAAGCAACGCTTCGGTGGTGACTCGGCAATCGTCGGCAAAGACATCACGCTCGACGGCAACAACTACACCGTCATCGGCGTCATGCCCGCCGGGTTCCAGTTTTTTGCTCCGATCGAACTCTGGGTGCCGATCGCCTTCACGCCACAGCAGTTACGCTCGGGCACGGAGTACTTGCAAGTCGTTGGGCGCCTGAAACCCGGCGTCTCGGTGCAACAGGCGCGCGCGGAGATGGAGACGACCACCAAGGAGGTCGTTCGCACCCTGTTCAATGGGCAGAACGATGGCGGCTGGTATGTCGAGATGTGGCCGCTGCAGGAAGCCATGCTCGGCGACGTGCGCCGTCCGCTGCTCATCCTCCTCGGCGCCGTCGGCTTTGTGCTGCTGATCGCGTGCGCGAACATCGCGAATCTACTGCTGGCGCGCGCTGCTTCGCGCCAGAAAGAGATCGCCATCCGTAGCGCGCTCGGCGCGAGCCGCTGGCGCACGGTGCGGCAGCTCCTGACGGAGAGCGTACTGCTTTCCCTGGCCGGCGGTGCCCTTGGGCTGGCGTTCGCCTATTGGGGCCTCGATGCGCTGTTGGCCATCACGCCGGAAGGTTTGCCGATGCGCGACCGGATCGCCATCGACACGCCGGTGCTGCTCTTCACCTTTGGGCTCGCCGTATTCACCGGGCTGCTGTTCGGCGCACTGCCCGCGCTGCATGCCGCGGCGACGAACCTGCATGACACGCTGAAAGTCGGTGGACGCAGCGGCGCCACTCACCGCCGCCAGGGTGCGCGCAATGCGCTCGTAGTAGCTGAGATCGCGCTCGCCGTCGTGCTGCTTACCGGCGCGGGCTTGATGATCAAAAGCTTTGTCCGGCTGCAGTCAGTGAATCCCGGCTTCGACACGAGCAACCTGTTGACCATGCACCTCGACCTGCCGCGTGACAAGTACTCCGATCGTGCGCAGGTCCGCGGCTTCTATCAACAGCTGGTGGAGCGCATCACGGCGCTCCCGGGAGCGGAAACGGCAGCGATCACCGACAACCTGCCGCTCGACGCGAGTTCGTTCTCGTCCTTCAACATCGAAGGCAAGCAGCTCTCCCCGTCGCCCCACGCTGCCTCCGTCGTCAGCAGCGAGAAGTTAGCTGCAACGCTGCGCATCCCACTGCTTCGCGGCCGCTTCCTCAGCGATTCCGACGGCGCTGACGCGCCTCCGGTCGCGGTCATCGACAAGTCACTCGCGGACCGCTTCTGGCCGGGGCAGGATCCCATCGGCTCTCACATCAGTTACAGCTTCGAAGGGACACGCGACAAGCCGGTGTGGCGGACCATCGTCGGCGTGGTCGGCTATGTAAAGCAGACTGGGCTGCGCGAGGAGTCCGACGGACAGGTGTACCTGCCCTACCAGCAACTGGGCGGGCGCAACCAGAACATCGTGATCCGCGCTGCGAACCCGACAGCTCTGGCGGGCGAAGTACGCCGCATCGTGCGCAACATCGACCCGCAGCAGCCTGTCTATGACGTTCGCACCATGCAGAATGTCGTCGACGAATCGCTTGCCGGCTCGCGCTTTGCCATGATCATGCTCGGCATGTTCAGCGGCCTGGCGTTACTGCTCGCCGCGGTCGGGACCTACGGCGTCATCTCTTATTCCGTGACGCAGCGAACGCACGAGATCGGTGTACGCATGGCACTCGGCGCCAGCAAAGCAGCGGTGCTCCGCGAGGTCGTCGGCGGCGGCCTGCGCATAGCGCTCATTGGCATCGGGATCGGATTGCTCGGGGCATTCGCCACCACACGCACGATGTCGGCGTTGCTCTTCGAAGTCCATGCCGCTGATCCCGCCGTATTTGTTGCGATTGCCGGCTTGCTCGCGCTGGTGACTTTGCTCGCCTGCTACTTGCCGGCACGGCGTGCGGCCAACGTCGATCCGATGCTCGCGCTACGTTATGAATAGGGCAGAAAAGGCGGTGTTCGGATTCGGACAATCGCTTCCCAATAGCGGACAGGAGCGCGACGTTACGCCTTTCTAATCAGTTATTTAGCTGTCATTCTTCGGCCTTCGGATTGCTCTCCAGAATCTGCTGATTTTCCGCCGATCGCTTGGGGGTGCCGAATGGATTCGCTGCTTCAAGACTTGCGCTATGGACTGCGCATGCTCATGCGCAATCCCGGTTTCACGACCGTTGCCGTCCTGGCCTTGGCACTCGGCATCGGAGCGAACACGGCGATCTTCAGCGTGATCAATGCGGTCCTCTTGCGGCCACTTCCCTTCAAGGACTCGAGCCGCCTCGTCGAACTCTGGGAACACAACTACAAGCGCAACACGCCGGGGAGCGCGGGGCACGGACGCAATGTGCTCGGCCCACGCAATTTCATCAAGTGGCGCGAGCGCAACCAGGTCTTCGATTCCATCTGCGGCTTCTTTCAGTGGCAGGTGAATCTCACCGGCGACGGTGAACCCGAGCGCGTGCCGATCGCCTATGTGACTCCAAACCTGCTCTCTACGCTCGGCGTGAATGCCAAAGCCGGCCGCATCCTGCTACCCGAGGATGAGGCGACCGATCGCGGGAACCCCGTGGTGGTGAGTGAAGCTTTCTGGAAGGGCCGCTTCGCCGGCGAGCGCGCTGCCATCGGCAAGACCGTGAAGCTTGACGCCGACACCTACACCATCGTCGGCGTGGTCGATAACGCCTCGGCTTTCCCCGCGGGTACCGACATCTGGGTCCCCTGGCACCTCGGGGAACGCTTCCGCAACGCCGGCGGGCGCTACATGAGCGCCATCGCGCACTTGAAGCCCGGCGTCAGCGTCGAACAAGCGCAGGCCCACATGTCGGCTCTGGCTTCGCAGATCGAAAAAGAAGACCCGGCATTCGATACCGGCTGGAACGCGCTCGTTGTGCCGTTGCGCGAACAGATCGTCGGCGACATTCGTTTGCCCCTGCTCGTCCTGATATCCGCCGTCGGTTTTGTGCTGCTCATCTGCTGTGCGAACGTCGCCAACCTGTTGCTCGCCCGTGCGAGCGTGCGCGAACGTGAGATGGCGATCCGTGCGGCACTCGGCGTGCGCCGCAGCCGCTTGATCCGCCAGCTTCTGACCGAAAGCTTGCTGCTGGCGCTGCTCGGCGGCGCTGCCGGACTCGGCATCGCGTACTGGGGCCTGAGTGGACTACTGGCTATCGTTCCCGCTGAACTTCCGACCTACACCGCCATCACCATCAGCGGGCCGGTGCTTGGGTTCACGCTGGGCATTGCGCTGCTCACCGGCCTCGTCTTCGGTCTTGCGCCGGCGTTACGCGTGTCCGCCTTCAATCCCGTCGAGTCCCTGAAGGAAGGCGGCAAGGGCTTGAGTAGCAGTCGCCACCGGCTGCGTGATCTGCTGGTCGTGGCCGAAGCTGCGTTGACTCTGCTGCTGCTCGTGGGCGCCGGCTTGTTGCTAAAGAGCTTTGTCCGCTTGCTCCAGACCGATCCTGGCTTCCGCCCTGATCACCTGCTGACCGCACAGATCAATCGTGTGGTAGCGACGCGCCCCGGTGAGCCCGACACGACGCCGCAGTTCTACCAGCAGGTGGTCGATCGCATCCGTGCGCTGGCCGGCGTGCAGTCGGTGGGCGCGATCTCGTGGCTCCCACTCGACAGTCTCGGCTCAGCCACGAGCTTCACCGTGGATGACCGCCCCGTACCGGCGCAGGGCGAGCAGCCCACAGCCGATGTGCGCTTCGTGACCGACGATTACTTCCGCGCCATGGGGATACCACTGCTGCGCGGCCGCAGCTTCGATTCCGGCGATCGTGCGGGCGATGCGGTCAAGAAAGTCGTTGTCAACGAGACGCTGGCGAAGACGTATTGGCCCGGCGAGAACGCACTCGGCAAACATCTGACGATGCCGTGGTTCGACGTCTACCACGGCGAGGTCGTCGGCGTGATCTCCGATCAGCGACTCGTTACGCTGAGCGCCAACGCGCGCTCGCAGATCTACTGGTACTTGCCGCAAGCACCGAACAGCTTCATGTCGATCGTGGTGCGGACCGCCGGTGATCCCGGCGCCTTGACCGCATCTTTGCGTGCGGCCGTTGCGTCGGTGGACGCGAACCAGCCCGTGGCGAAGATCCGTCCTATGGACGACGTACTCGCCGCATCGCTCAAGCAGCAGCGCTTTCTCGCAGCCCTGACGGGCAGCTTCGCCGTGCTGGCACTGGTGCTCGCGGCGGTGGGTATTTATGGCGTCATGTCGTACGCCGTCACGCAGCGCACGCGCGAAATGGGCATTCGCATGGCGCTGGGCGCCACCACATCGCAAGTGGCCGGCATGGTCATTCGCGAGGGCATGGTGCTCGCGCTCGCCGGCATAGGGATCGGCGTGGTGGCTTCGTTCGCCTTGACACGTTTCCTCGCCACGCTGCTGTTCGAGGTGAAAAGTAGCGATCCGCTGACGTTCGCCGCGGTTTCTCTTCTGCTGATCGTGATCGCGCTGGCTGCCGTGCTCATCCCGGCGCGGCGCGCAACGAAGGTCGACCCTATGGTCGCACTACGCTACGAATGAGGCTGCCATGAACACGGTCCAGGACATTCGTTACGCATGGCGCATGCTGGTGAAGGCACCGGGATTCACCGCGATCGCCGTCCTGACCTTGGCACTCGGCATCGGCGCGAACACCGTGATGTTCAGCGTACTGAATGCCGTGCTGCTACAGCCGTTGCCCTATCCGCACGCCGAACAGTTGATGCAGATCAGTTGGACTACGCCGGGCAAATTCCAAGCGGACTACCTGAATGGGCGCCAGGCGGATTTCCTGCTGCAGAGTCCTGGGCCGTTCGAATCGGTGGCCGTCATGTTTCCGACGCCAGGTTGCAATCTGACGGGTACCGGCGAGCCGCAACATGTCGAGCAGGAGTTCGTCTCTACAGGTTTCTTCCGCACGCTGGGAGTCGCACCATCGCTGGGCCGTGACTTCATCGCGGCGGATGCGACCGGTGCACGCGCGGTCATCCTGTCAGCGCAAGCGTGGAAGCGACGCTTTGGGGGCGAGCCCGGCATCGTAGGCCAGACCTTCGCCTGCAACGGCGCGCCTTACACCGTGATCGGCGTCCTGCCGCAGACGTTTCGCTATCCCTTCGGTCCCGAACTGTACGTTGCCGAACCGATCACGCGCTACCTGCGCGATAACGGCTCGAATTACTTCGTCTTCGGCCGGCTGAAGTCCGGGATCACCGCACAACAAGCCGACCAGCCGCTGACCGCCGCCGGCGCGCAGTTCACAAACGATTTCCCGAACTTCACCATGGGTGCGAAGCAGGCGCGCTTCGCGGTCATGCCGCTGCGCGAGTACTACACGGCGGCCGATCGTCAAGCTTTGCTCCTGCTATTCGGCGCGGTCGTCCTCGTGCTCGCCGTCGCGTGCGCCAACCTTGCCGGCCTCTTGCTGGCGCGTGCGGGCGGCCGCTCGCGTGAGATCGCGGTGCGCCTCGCTCTTGGCGCCAAGCCAGGACGCCTGCTGCGCCAGTTCCTGACGGAGACCCTGTTGCTCAACCTGATCGCCAGCGCTGTTGCACTCGTGTTCACCTACTGGTCGCTGGAAGGCGTCAATGCCTATGCGGCGAAGAACTATGCGACGGCAGGCGCCATTCGTCTCGATGCGCGCGTCCTGCTGTTCACCTTCGCGGTCGCGGTGCTGACTGGGTTGCTCGCCGGTCTCGCACCGGCATGGCAGGCGATGCGCGCCGATGTGCAGAAGGCGTTGAAGCAAGGCGAACGCTCGTCGCTGGGTGTTGGTCACAGCATCACCCGCAAGCTACTGGTCTCGGCGGAGATCGCTCTCGCGGTGGTGCTGCTTACCGGCTCCGTCCTGCTGGTGCGCAGCTTTGCGCGGCTCAGCGCTGTCCCGGTCGGACTCGACCCGCACAACTTGTACGTTGCCACCATGTCGCTTTCCTCACCGCGCTATGCGGTGACCGACGGAGTAGCCCGTCTGCAGCGCGACGTACTCGAGCGGCTGCGCGACACGCCGGGCATCGCTGCCGCTGCCACCATAACTTCGTACCCGACGCATCGCGACCTCAACCTGAGCTACGCGTTCGGCGATTGCACCGACGGCCGCTCCATCCAGTATCGCGCCATCAGCGCCTCGTACTTCGCTACGGTCGGCACAGCGATGCTTCGCGGTCGAGCATTCGCCGAAAGCGAGCCTGCACCCGTCGCGATCGTCAATGAAGCGCTCGCGCGCCGTTGCTTCCCGCAGCAGGACGCGTTGACGGGTCAGATCATCAGCGGCGCCGGATCGGGAATGAAGGAAGCGCCGCGGCAGATCGTCGGCGTCGTAGCCGACGCGCGCGACTTCGGCCTCGCTCGTCCCGCCGCGCCGACCATCTACGTTCCGCAGGCGCAGGTTGCCGACGCGATCACGCGCTACCAGAACAGCATCTTCGAGTGGAGCATCGAGGTGCGGACCGCCGGTACGGTCGACGTCCGCGCCGCCATCACCAGCGCTCTTGCGGCTGCCGACCCACAGCAACCGATCATCGCCATCCAGCCGGCCTCGCAACTGCTCGAACGCTCGTTGGCGTCGCCACGTCTGAGCATGGAACTGATGTCTGCGTTCGGTTCGCTCTCGCTCCTGCTGACCGCTGTCGGGTTATATGGCCTGCTCAGCTACTACGTCGTGCTGCGCACGCACGAGATCGGTATCCGGATGGCGCTCGGCGCTACGCGCAGCGACGTGCTGCGGCTCGTCCTGCGCGAAGGTGGCTGGCTCATCGGCAGCGGAAGTCTGGCTGGCATCGCCGGCGCGCTGGCCGCATCGAGACTCGTCAAGGGCATCGCGTTCGGCGTGACCGGAGTCGATCCCGCAACGCTCGGCGCTGCCGTGGTTCTACTCAGCGCCGTCACGCTCTTTGCCAGTTACGTCCCGGCGCGCCGCGCCACTACTGTCGATCCCATGACCGCATTACGCAATGAATGAGGAACTCATGAAACCACGCTCCATCGTGTTCGCACTTCTGATCGTGATGATCGCAGCCTTTGGCGCTGCCCAGCAGCAGCCCGTCGACTACTCGAAAGCGCCGCGGCAGTTTCCTAACGTCTTCGCGCCGTACCAAGGGCGCCACGTCCCGCCGCCGACGATGAACAACAGCGCGCGTACCGCCGGCGTGGTGCGCGACGGCAAGATCATGCTGTCGCTGAATGACGCCATCGCGCTGGCGCTGGAGAACAATCTCGACCTCGGCATCGCGCGCTTCAACCTCGCCATCGCCGATACCGACCTATTGCGCACCAAGGCCGGCGCAACCGCGCGCGGCGTCGCCACCGGCCTCGTATCGGGCACACCCGGTGGCGGTGTGGGTGGACTCGGAGCGGGCGCCGGCGGTTCCGGCGCCGGTGGAACCTCGGGTGGAGCGGGCGGCGCGGGTACCGGCGCTTCCGGCATCGTGCAATCCACGCTCGGCGCCGGCGCCAACGTCGATTCGTTCGATCCGACGCTGAACTCGCAGCTCTTCATCCAACACACGACCGTACCGCTCTCGAACACGGTCCTGAACGGCGTTGCGTCGCTGCAGCAGAACAGCGGTACCGCCGACTTCACTTATCAACAGGCGTGGGCGACGGGCACATCCTTCAACGTCGGCTTCAATAACAATCGCATCACGACGAACTCGGTCAACAGCACCCTGGTACCGCAGCTCAACTCCAACTTCCGCGCTACCTTGCGCCAGCACCTGCTTTCCGGCTTCGGTCTCGGGCCGAACCTGCGCTTCATCCGCATCGCCAGGAACAACCGCGAGATCTCCGACGTTGCCTTCCGCAATCAGGTCGTGGCAACGGTATCGCAGATCCAAAACATCTACTGGGACCTGGTGAACGCCTATGAAGATGTGCGCGTGAAGGAGCGCTCCCTCGCACTCTCCGAGAAGACGCTCGCCGACAACAAAGAGCAGGTGCGGCTCGGCAGCTTGCCGCCCATCGAAGTGTCGCGCGCTGAAGCCCAGGTCGCGACCGGCAACCAGGACCTCATCCTCGCGCGCACGCAACTGCAACTGCAGCAACTGCTGATGAAGAACGCCATCACGCGCAACAGCAACGACCCCATCCTGGCGGACGCTAATGTCGTTCCCACGGACACGATGGACGTGCCGCAGGAAGACCCGGTCGTCCCGGTACAAGACCTCATCTCCGATGCGATGTCGCATCGCCCCGAGCTGGTCGAGGCACGGATCGACATGCAGAACCGCACCATCTCGAAGAAAGCCGCAGCCAACGCGCTGCTGCCGCAGCTCGACCTGGTCGCGTGGTACGGCGCTTCCGCGCTCGCCGGGGTGCAGAACCCGACGAATACACGCCTCACCGCCGGCTCGATCCCCATCACCGGCTTCGGCACGGCGTTCAGCGGTCTGTTCAACAACAACAACCCCGACTACGCGGTTGGGTTTAACATGACCATTCCCTTGCGCAATCGCGCCGCGGAGGCAGATCAGATACGCTCCGAACTAGAATTCCGGCAAGCGGAGATGCGCTTGCAGCAGCTGCAGAACCAGATCGGGATCGAGGTGCGCAACGCGCAGTTCGCGATGCAGCAGAACCGTGCGCGCGTCGATGCCGTCAAGAAAAGCCGCGATCTCGCCGCCCACAGCCTCGACATCGAGCAGAAGAAGATGGCCCTCGGCGCCAGCACCAGCAACCTGGTCTTGCAGGCGCAGCGTGACTTGGCACAAGCCGAGTCGAATTTTGTGACCGCTATGGCGCAGTACGAGAAGTCGCGCGTAGAACTCGACCGCGTCACCGGCAATACGCTCAATCGGCTCGGCATTGACATCGCTGATGCCGAACGCGGTTCCATGGAACACATGCCGCGTGTTCCCGGCGTCACGCCTCGTGGCGACATCATGGAGCTGCAGAAGAACCGATGACCGCTGCCTCTGCCAACACGCTCACGCCCGTGGTCGCGCTGCCGAACACCGCACCGCGCGTCCTCATCGCCGATGACGCTCCGGACGTTCGCGAGGCGTTGCGACTGCTTTTCAAGAGCGAGAACTACCGCACGGAAGCGGTCGGCACGCCGCAGGCGGCGCTCAGCGCCGTCGAGACGCAGGAGTTCGACATCGCACTCCTCGACCTGAACTACGCCCGCGACACCACCAGTGGCCGCGAAGGGCTCGACCTGCTTTCGCAGATCCAGGCCATCGACAGCACCTTGCCCATCGTCGTGATGACCGCGTGGGGCAGCGTGGAGCTCGCCGTCGAGGCCATGCGCCGCGGCGCGCGCGACTTCGTGCAAAAGCCGTGGGAGAACCAGAGGCTGCTCAGCATCGTGCGCACGCAACTCGAACTCAGCCGCGCGTTGCGCCATGCCCAGCGTCTCGAAGCCGAGAACCGGCTGCTGCGAGCCAGCGGGCGCCCCACGTTCATCGCGGAATCGCCGGCCATGCAACCGGTACTGCAGATGCTCGCGCGCATCGGCCCTTCCGACGCGAACGTGCTCATCACCGGCGAGCATGGCACCGGCAAGGAAGTCGTCGCGCAGACACTGCATGCGCTCTCCGGCCGCGCCGTGAAGCCGATGGTGACGGTCAATACGGGAGGCCTGGCGGAAGGCGTCTTCGAATCCGAGCTTTTTGGCCACGTCAAAGGCGCTTACACCGACGCGAAGAGTGATCGTGTCGGCCGGTTCGAGCTCGCCGAAGGCGGCACGCTGTTCCTCGACGAGATCGCCAATGTTCCGCTGCCGCAACAGGCGAAACTCCTGCGCGTGCTGGAGACCGGCGAGTTGCAGCGCGTCGGCTCCTCGCGCACCGTGCGCGTGGATGTTCGCGTCATCTCCGCGACCAATGCGAACTTACCGCAGGACGTCGCCGGCGGGCGCTTCCGCGAAGACCTGCTGTTTCGCCTGAACACCGTTGAGATCCACCTGCCGCCGCTGCGCGAGCGGCGCGAAGACATAGCCCTGCTCGCGATGCATTTCCTGCGGCAATACAGCCAGCGGTATCGCAAGAACCTGAGCAGCTTCGATTCGGCGGCGCTGCAGGCGCTGCTCGAACATCCATGGCCGGGCAACGTGCGCGAGCTCGACCACGCCGTCGAACGCTCCGTCCTGATGGCACAGGATGGACAAGTCCGTCCCGCCGACCTCGCGTTGCGCGCGCGCGAGAGCAGCCATCGGCTGGAGGAGATGAGTCTCGAGGAAGTCGAGGCATTCCTCATCAAGAAGGCCTTGGCGCGCTATAGTGGCAACATCAGCCAGGCAGCGGACGCGCTCGGCTTGAGCCGCAGTGCGCTGTATCGCCGGCTGCAGAAGTATGGCCTCTCCTGATCTGCCGAGCGGCGCCCAACCCACGCCATCATCCGCCGCGCGCACGGTGGTGCGCCGTGCGCCGCCGCGCCCGAAGCGCCGCGTCGTTCACGAGAACAACGTACTGCTGCTGGCGCTGGCCGCCGGCGCGCTCGCGGTCGTCATTTCTCTCGCGCTGCTCTGGACCGGCGACTACAGCAGCCGGGTGCAGTGGACCGCCACCGTCTTCATTGTCGGCAGCTGGTTGATCTGCGCCTTCAGTGCCCGTGCCCTGGTGATCCGTCCGTTGCAAACGCTGGCCAACATGCATGCGGCGCTGCGCGAGGGTGACTTCTCCATGCGTGCCCGCGCTTCGGGACAGCAGGACGCGCTCAGCGAGCTGATGTTCGAGATCAACGCGCTCACCGACGCGATGCGCGAAGAAAAACTGGGCGCGCTCGAAGCCGGCGCCCTGCTGAATCGGGTCATGGCGGAGGTCGACGTTGCCGTCTTTGCCTTCGACGCGAACCAGCGTTTGCGCGTGGTGAATCGTGCCGGCGAACGGCTGCTCGCGCAGAACATCGAGCGTTTGCTCGGCAAGACCGCGGCGGAACTCGGGCTGGCGCGCTGCCTCGCAGGTCCGCGCGGCCAGACGCTGGAGATGGTATTCCCCGGCGGCAGCGGACGCTGGGGCGTGCGTCGCAGCATTTTCCGCCAGGGCGGCATGCCGCATGAACTCATCGTCATGGCCGATCTGAGTTTCGCTTTGCGCGAAGAGGAGCGCCAAGCCTGGCAGCGCCTCGTGCGGGTCTTGGGACACGAGCTGAACAATTCGCTCGCGCCCATCCGCTCCATCGCTGACAGCCTGGAAATGCTCGTCAAGCGCGAGCCGCGGCCTACCGATTGGGAAGAAGACCTGCGCCGCGGATTGCACGTCATCGCCGAGCGCTCCGAAGCGCTCAGCCGCTTCATGCGCGACTACGCCCGCCTCACCCGCCTGCCGAAGCCCGAACCTCGCGCGGTGGAACTCGGCCCGCTCGTGCGCCGCATCGCCGCCCTCGAGACGCGCGTAGCCGTCCAGCTCGAGCCCGGGCCCGAGATCACCATCCAGGCCGACCCCGACCAGGTGGAGCAGTTGCTCATCAACATTCTGCGTAACGCGGTGGATGCCTCGCTCGAGACTGGCGGCGGCGTGCACGTCACTTGGTCGAAGAACGGTCATGCCGTGAAAGTGATGGTGCGCGATGAGGGGCCGGGCATCAGCAATCCCTCGAACCTGTTCGTTCCGTTCTTTACCACGAAGCCCGGCGGCACCGGGATCGGACTGGCCCTCAGCCGGCAGATCGCGGAAGCACACGGCGGCACGCTGCGCTTGCAGAATCGCGCGGCCGCGCGCGGGTGCGAGGCGCAGATCGTCCTGCCGGTGACGGCGGCGAAGTGACCGCGCAGCAAAAAGCCCCGGCTATCGCCGGGGCTTGAAGCTTGCATTTTCGCGCTAGGCGCTGCGTCTGCGCCGCCACATCGCGAGACCGCCGGTCCCAAGCAGGATGAGCGTCGCAGGCTCGGGCGCCGTTGTGGTCTGCGGATTGAGCCGCGGATCGGGCGCATCGGTGAAGAAGCCGAGCGTGATCGGATCTCCGTTCGCGTCAAACCAGTGGCCGCAATTCGCCGTGTTGCTGCACACGTCGATGTTATCGTTCAGGTTCACCGTCATGATCGTGTTGTTCTGCCAGCCACACGCTTGCCCGCCGTGACACCCGATGCCGAACAAGTAGATGTACGTGAACAGCGAATCGCCGAAGATATCGCAATGCACGAACGAATCCGTCGTGCACGTGATGTTCCCCGTGAACACGTTGCCGCCCGTCGGCGCCGCGAAGAGCAGAGACGTGATCAGCGTGCCGGAAAGATTCGTGAACTGCGTCACGCCGCCACCCTGCTGGTTCGCGGGAATCAACAGCGTCGAGACGGGCGTGAATATCGGATTCGGACAAAGCTCCGGATGCCCCGGCGAACATCCCGGCGGATCGCTGACATCGATCACCGGATCCAGGAAATCAGCATGTGAGGCGGTAACCCCGACCACCACGACTACTGCCGCGAGCAGTACTCTCAGGATTCTCATTTCTTCCTCGCCGCCGAACAGCGACGGTCAACTTGCCCAAAATAGTCTCACGGCACGCGGTGGACGCAAACTGACCCGCGTTACCTAGCGTAGGTTACCACATAAGTCATAGACTGCATTGAATTTATTGGTGCGAAGCAAATCAGGAGAAAACTGTCGTGTCGCCTTTTTTCCTCAGCCTTGTTCTGGCAACGCAGCGACGATGGGCAGACTACCGCTTGCGACGCCGCCAGAGCAGAGAGGCGCCGCTTGCCAACAAAGCGAACGTCGCCGGCTCCGGAACGGTGCTGGCAGTCCCAACGACCGTGGTAGTTGGGCCCCAGCCACCGCCGCCGTTGGGATCCTGGTTCCCCAGATCGGTCAGGTCAACGTTGAGCAACTGGTTCGCTACCCAGCCGCACCTTTCGATGCCGTCGCAGGGGGTGCCGGAAAAAACGATGTAGACGAACAACGCGTCGCTGCTCAGCGTGCAGAACTGGAACGCATCGGTCGTGCACGTGATGTTGCCGACGAAGACGGTGTTGCTGATCGGCACCTGCATCGTCAGCTCGGTCACGGTATGGCCCGTAAGGTTCGTGAAAGTGAAGAACCCGCCCCCGTTCAGGTTGCTCGAGAAGGTGAATGTGTTGGTGAAGACGGGATTCGGGCACGCTGGGCCCAGGAAGCAGAATGGGTCGCTGACGTCGATCACGGGATCGGGAATCGTTTCCGCACGCAGTGCGGCTGTGCAGAAGAGCACCAGTGCGCACAAGAAAACCACCTTGCCGGCTTGACGCATTGCTTCCTCGCAACCCTTCGTAACCTAGCTTCTAACGCAATTTATCACCCAATGTTGCGGCTACCAACCGTTTTGTTCCCAATCGTTTAGTCGGCCTCTTGACAACAAATCTTGCGTAGCATCGCAAACTTTTTCACTTCCTGGCAGTTTCATTTCACATGGAGGGATCCCGAGTCGCCAAGCTATTTCCACTCTCCGAAGCGCCGCATCCAACGGCATTTAATGCCTGCCGCACCGACGAACGAGAGTCAGACTTTCGACTCAAATGCGTCGTTTTGCGCTCGGTAACCGCGCTTGCGGATTGTAAGCGTTGCCATTTTGTACTAGTTTCTGGTGCATATGGTGACGCATGGCTACGGTGGAGGAATACCGCGTAGCCGTCCCGCGGGCGACTCGTCCGTCGAGGAGATGATCTTCGATGGGATGCCCTTCGTCGCGCGCAGCGACATCATGCGCAAGCTGCTGGCGATGGTCCAGAAGGTGGCCCGTTATCCCACGGCGATCCTCATCGAGGGCGAGACGGGAAGCGGCAAAGAGCTCATCGCGCGCGCGCTGCATCACTTTTCGCTGCGCTGCAACAAGCCATTCGTCGACGTCAATTGTGCGGCGCTCCCCGAGCACCTGATCGAATCGGAACTCTTTGGCTACGAGAAAGGCGCTTTCAGCGGCGCCGATAGCACGAAGCCAGGCTTCTTCGAACTCGCCGCCGGAGGAACCCTGTTCCTTGACGAGATCGGCGAACTCGATCCCAAGATGCAGGTCAAGTTGTTGCGCGTCCTCGACGGTACGCCGTACTACCGGCTCGGCGGCAACAAGAAAGTCGCGGTGGACACGCGCATCGTCACCGCGACGAACCGCGAACTGGATGAAGAGGTGCGTTCCGGCCGCTTCCGCCGCGACCTGTTCCATCGGCTGAATCAGATCAAGCTGCGGGTACCGCCGCTGCGCGAACGTCCGGAAGACGTGGAAGCCCTGTCTGACCTGGTTTTGAAGCAGACGCACGTGACCGCTGAACTCTCGAAAGATGCGCTGGACCGCCTGCGCCGCTACAGTTGGCCCGGAAACGTGCGCGAGCTGAAGAATGTGGTGATCAACGCAGCCATGATGAGCGAATCCGAAGGCGGCACGATCGGGCCGCAGCATCTGCCGTCGGAGATCTCGGGCGCCGTCTTGCCCGGCATCGCGCCCGATGCTCCCGCCGGCGACCTGGAGAACATGGAGCGCTTGATGATCCAGAAGGCGCTCGAGCGCACGGCCGGCGATCAAACGGAGGCCGCGGAACAATTAGGGATCTCGCGCCGCACGCTGAGCCGCAAACTGAAACAGTACAAGATCGAAGGTGAGCGTCACAAAGCCGCCGCGCCCGCACCCACGCTGGGCTCGATGAGCACCGAGCAGCAAGGCTACTATCGCGCGAGCGTCGAGCTGCCGGTCACGCTTTCGGCTGCTGACGGCACTGCTGTCGATGCGACGACGGTGAATATCAGCGGACGCGGCCTCGGTGTGCAGGGGATTGCGGAGCCATTCCGTCTGACCGGTCCCTTGGACCTGGCATTGAGCTTGCCGGGCCAGCCCGAGCCCATTCGCCTCAAGGGCAAGATGACGTGGGCGGACGTAACAGGTCGCGCGGGGATCCAATTCCAGGAAGTCGAAGTGTCGTCAGAACGCCGCCTCAATCAGTGGTTGGCCACCCGCCTGCATGAAGAAGGCTGGGACCGCTCCATCAATTAGTTCGGTCGCTCCGCTCCAAAACCGCCGACGAGTTCTGCTCAACCCGCAAAGCCAACGCTCGCAGGCCTTGAGGGTCTCCGAAACAAGCGCTCTCTCCAGCGGTTTGGGAGCCGGAGGCGACAGAAAAAACGAGGCGGCCGAAGCCGCCTCGTAGAGTGATGCAGTTTCTTGGTTAACGCCCGGCCAGCGAAGCCACCGCGGCTGCCTGGAACTTCTCCTGCAGCGCTTCGGCACGCGCCCCACCGAAGTACGTCCGGAAGGACTTGGCCACGCCGAACATCACCGGCACCAGGAACAGGATGCCCTGGTACCCGATCGGGTTCGGACCCGCGATCAGCGTCCCGGCCAGGCCGGCGCTCATCACGTAATACGCGAACGACAGGTTGAAGATCGCGCCCCAGGTGCGGAACACCGGCTTCGACTCCGTCAGCGACATGATGATCGCCACCGGCAGGGTGTTGAGCACGAAGAAGACGCCCGTTGCGAAGGCGATGCGCGCCGACTGCGTCGGCACGAACGCCGCGTTGACATAGAGCGTGCGCGTCACTTCCACCGCGAACGCCATCGTGGCGGTGTTGAAGAGCGCGTGCACGAAGTTGAAGTGCGGTTTGCGGGTGCGGAACGTCTGCGCCAGCGTCGAGAAGCAACCGATCAGCACGGCCGAGCCGGGCGCGATCGCGATGGCTCCGAGGACGAAGGGCAGGTTCATCGACATCGTACCGTCGAGACCCGGGAGTTTCAGTTTGAGCCGCGCGGCCAGAGACGCTGCCACGGCGAGCACGCTGAACATCACCACATCGGTCGTCGTGAAGTTCATGGTCGCCTTCGCCAACGCTGCTGTACCGAGGACTGCCATCAGAGCGATGAAGAACTTGGCTTGTTTAGTCATGGGTGTCATCCCCTCTAGGACGCTTGCGCGCCTACAGAGTCGGGTCCTCCAAGTCGGAGTCGCCGTCGCTGAGACCCTTCATGACGCTGTCGCCCCACAGGACCGATTCGCCCCACAGGACGCTGTAGCCAGTGTCGATGTTGGAACCCCAGATGACCGAGTCTCCCCAGAGTACGGAGCTGCCCGAAAGGATGGTGTTACCCCAGATGACTGAATCGCCCCACAGGACCGAGTCACCCCACAGGACCGAATCGCCCCACAGGACCGACGTGCCCCACACCGTGGAGTCGCCCCACAGGACGGAACGAGCCAGGAGCGTGCCGTTCGAGACGAGCACGACGTGACCATTGGCATCACGCGCGACCGCCGGCGAAACGGCGTAGCCCCCACGGCGCTCGGTGTTCTGCATCGCCGCCAGGATGTCCAGGTTGCCGGAGCCGTAGGTGAAGATGTCGTACTGGTTGTTGTAGCTGTTGCCCGCGGTGTCTCTCGACGAGCTGAACTGCTGTGCACTCTTGTAGGCCGTCTTCATCAGCCGGGCCTTGACGATGTCCGGCGTCAGCGACGGGTCCTTCTGGAAGAGCAGCGCCGCCGCACCGGCAACCACCGGCGTCGCCATGCTGGTACCGCTCAACTGGAAGTACTGCGCAGTCGTGCCCAGGCTCAGGACCGAGCCCAGCAGGCCGAGTTCGTCCGGCGTGATCTGACCGGCCGCACCCAATTTGATGTCCAGGGTGCTGCCCGGAACGCGCAACGAAACGATCTGGTTGCCCGGAGCAACGATGTCCGGCTTCACGATGTGATCGATCAGCGTTGGCCCCTTCGAGCTGAAGCTGGCGATCACGTCGTCGGCGCGGTTGATCGTGCCCTTGGTATTCGTGGCGCCCACCGTGATCACGAACGGGTCGTTGCCCGGCGTGCCGATGGTGCCGTAGCCCTTGGTGTGCATGGTGTTGTCGCGGCCCGAGTTGCCGGCCGCCACCACCACCACGATGCCCGCCTTCCACGCCTGCTCCACGGCCTGGCACAACGGGTCCAGCGTGTAGCTCTCGTAGATCGAATGGCCCAGCGAGAGGTTCATCACGCGGATGTTGTACTGGCTCTTCAGCGCGATCGCCCGCTGGATGGCGGAGATCACGCCGCTGTCGGTGCCGGCGCCGTTGGCGTCGAGCACGCGCAGGTTGATGAGGCTGACGTTCGGCGCCACGCCGCGGACTTTCGTCAGCGACGCGTTGCCGTTGCCCGCCACGATACCGGCAACGTGCGTGCCGTGACCGTACGTGTCATTCGTTGTGGCATCCCCTGCCACGAAACTCTCGTTGTAAACGACGCGCGAACCCAGACCCGCTTTGGTCTTCAGGTCGCCGTGCGCCCAGATGCCGCTATCCACGATCGCGACACCCACGCCCGTGCCGTCCACGCCGAAGTTCGTCGCCGCCATGTCCGCGAAAACCGTCTGGATCATGTAGTCTGCGGTGATCTGCGCCGTCGTCGTAGCCGTACGATCCGGCGAGATGTAGAACACTTCAGGGAACGTAGCCAACGTGTAAACGTTCTTGGTGCTGATGGTGAAGACGCCGCTCTGGATGATGTCGAGCGACTTCTTGAAGTTTCCACCCATGCCCAGGATCTTGGCGACTTTGTCGCTTGTGACCGGGCCGGTGAATTGAACGATGACCGTCACCTGGTCATTGTTCGAGTTATTGGCGATTGCGGCCAGCAGCTCCTGTGAGATCTTGGCGTAGGGATTCGCCGGCGCTTTCTTATCTGCGAAGGCGCTTGCCCCCAGCACCAACATCAAGCACAGCAGCACGGCCACAATCGGCCGTTTTGTGCCGCGTTGAAGGTTGTTGATCATTATTGTTGTCCTCTGCCTCTCCAGAGATGTTTAAGCAACTACCGCTTCATCGGCCCACAGACTCGGCGCGCCCCATTCCGCAGACGCACCCCACAACGCCGAAGCGACTTCCTGTTTCTCGGCCGGCTCGGCAGCGGCGGTTGTCGAAGTCGCATGCGTCTTGCCTTGCGGCGCAACGCGCGAAACCCCTTCCTTGATCTTCGCGACCTGGACCGCCGCGCCGTTCAGGCGGGCGCCAGTCCCCTCAGCACGCTGTGCGGGCGTCCGTGACGTCGGCTGAGCCAACGTCCCCGCCATCAGCGCAAGCAACGAGATTTTGAGCAGCTTCTTCATGCGCACTCCTAGCGCAGATTTCTCGGACGACTTCTCTAAGGCACGCGGCGTGCCATGACGCTTGTTGGCGCAAGTTACTGAAAATGAGGCGGATGAAGTCGTAAGACCTGTTAAAGCGTGGACAACTTGTCGCTCGCGAGGAGGACAGTTTGTCCCACGTCAACCGCGCCACGGCGGCACGATCCATGAAAGGCTGGTGGACGACTAGCTGGAGCCGGAAAACAAAGCGGAGCGGCCGGTACAGCCGCGTAGCGCGATCAGAGGCCTCCAAGGTCTATCCGCGAAACATGCCCTCTAGCGGTTTGAGAGCCGGAGGCGACAGAAAAAACGAGGCGGCCGAAGCCGCCTCGTAGAGTGCTGCAGTTCTGGTTAACGCCCGGCCAGCGAAGCCACCGCGGCTGCCTGGAACTTCTCCTGCAGCGCTTCGGCACGCGCCCCACCGAAGTACGTCCGGAAGGACTTGGCCACGCCGAACATCACCGGCACCAGGAACAGGATGCCCTGGTACCCGATCGGGTTCGGACCCGCGATCAGCGTCCCGGCCAGGCCGGCGCTCATCACGTAATACGCGAACGACAGGTTGAAGATCGCGCCCCAGGTGCGGAACACCGGCTTCGACTCCGTCAGCGACATGATGATCGCCACCGGCAGGGTGTTGAGCACGAAGAAGACGCCCGTTGCGAAGGCGATGCGCGCCGACTGCGTCGGCACGAACGCCGCGTTGACATAGAGCGTGCGCGTCACTTCCACCGCGAACGCCATCGTGGCGGTGTTGAAGAGCGCGTGCACGAAGTTGAAGTGCGGTTTGCGGGTGCGGAACGTCTGCGCCAGCGTCGAGAAGCAACCGATCAGCACGGCCGAGCCGGGCGCGATCGCGATGGCTCCGAGGACGAAGGGCAGGTTCATCGACATCGTACCGTCGAGACCCGGGAGTTTCAGTTTGAGCCGCGCGGCCAGAGACGCTGCCACGGCGAGCACGCTGAACATCACGACATCCGTCGCCGCGAAGTTCCGGCCCGCATTCACCAGCGCCGCCGTACCGAGCATTGCCATCAGAGCGATGAAGGATTTGGCTTGAGTAGTCATTAGTTGCCATCCCCTCCCAGCTCAACGCTCGTGGCCGACGTGGTCGTATCGCCCCACAGGACGCTATCGCCCCACAGAACGCTGTCGCCCCACAGAACACTGAACCCGCTTGATGTCGTCGAACCCCAGCAGGTGGAGTCGCCCCACAGAACGGAGTCACCCCACACCACCGAATCACCCCACACGACCGAGTCGCCCCACAGGACCGAATCGCCCCAGATGACGGAGCTATCGGCCACGATGCGGACCTTGCCGGTCGAGCTGTCGTAGTAGGCCGCCGGCGACTTCGCCGACTTGTTCGACGCCACTACGTCGGTCGCGAAAATCGCCGCCTGGACGTCCAGGTAGCCCGCGCCGACGGTGAAGATGTCGTCGTAAATCGTGTACGTCGTGCCGGTTGTGGAATCCACCACATTCATGATCGAAGGCAGCGCCTTGAACGCCGACTTCATCAGGCGCGCCTTCACCGTGTCCGGCGAAAGCGACGGATTGGCTTCCAGCATGTCGGCCGCCGCACCGGCCACCATCGGGGCCGCCATGCTCGTGCCGCTCAGGCGGAAGTACGTGCCCGAGGCGTTCGAGTTGCCCGCGATGATGTACTCGTTGTTGGCGACGATCTGGTTCGGATACTGGTTGGACAGCGTGAAGCCGGCCTTGTACTCCGAAACGATCGAGTTGCCCGGAGCGACCAGGTCCGGCTTCACGATGTGGTCGTAAGCCGTCGGCCCCTTCGAGCTGTAGCTGGCCATCACGTCATCCGTGCGTAGCGCGCTGCCCTTGGTGTTCATCGCGCCCACCGTGATCACGTAAGGATCGTTGCCCGGCGAGGCGATGGTGCCGTAGCCGCCGGCGGCCGTGTTGCGGCCCGCGTTGCCGGCCGCCACCACCACCACGATGCCGGCGCGCCACGCGGATTCCACCGCCTGGCACAGAGGAT
>CAYWSH010000057.1:0-14326 GCA_964460655.1 uncultured Terriglobales bacterium
CTTTTTCGGTGCGCAGCTGGTTGAAGCGCGCCACCTTCATCAGCATGCGGGTATACGACCCGGCCATACCGGTGATGGTCATCATGCCCAGGAGCGCCCCGGCCAGGAAAACGTATAAATAGTGCAAAGGGATATGGATCTTGCGGAACTCTCCCTCGGCTCCGCGCGCGACAAACAGGATGTAATAGCGCTTTCGCAAGCGTTTACTCCTTCGCAGATCCCTTTCCTAAGATTGACGGGCTTCCAGTGCAAATCGGCACTCGGTTGCCGGTGCGGCGCGCAACCCAAAATGCCCTGACGGCGGTTACCGTCTTTAGGCCCAGCCAGAGGTATTAAGAAAACAGCTTGGACAAGCTAACAGCCCCAGTTTGGGACTGTCAACGAAATCCGCGTTGGTAAATCAGTTAAATCGTTACAGCAGTACAGTTTACGGATGAGTAAAGGGCGTGGCGGGTGGTAATGGGTCTAGTCAGGCCGTGTGGCACAGGCGCAACGCCGATGCGCTTGCCTTCCCCGACTCGTGTGGCACAGGCGCCTCGCCTGTGCGCTTACTTCTTTGCTTTGCGCGCTCCGCGTCTCGGCGGTGAAACCACCTTTTTCTCAGGCGGCGCGTTCGCTATCCCGAGGATGGTCCCGTCGTCTCCGAACCCTACGGCCGTTTCTTTGAAGTCAGTCGCCGAAAGGCTCCGCACCACCGGTAGCACTGCGGCGGCGTCCGGATCCAGATGCGGTCCGCCCGGCCGCTCCTGCCGTGCTGGAAACACCTGACCGGTCAGGAACTCGCCGTCCAGCCCCAGCTCGGCCCGCAGAATGAGTGACAGCCCATTCGGCCCGTCCATGTTGAAAGTGCCGTAGGTGGCGAAGTTGCCGAGCGAGTAAGCGATCAGGTGGCCGCGATAGAGCTCCATGCCGCGGACCACGTGCGGCCCGTGCCCGATCACCAGCGACGCGCCGCTCTCCACCATCGCCCGGGCGAACTTGCGGACGTCGCCGCGGTTCTCGCCGGCGAACTTCTCTGCCTTGCCCGTCACGTGCTGGAACTGCGCGCCCTCACCGCCGGCGTGGAACGAGACGACCACGATGTCCGCCTCCTCGGCCAACCGCTGGACCAGCGCCTTGGCCACGTCGAGGTCAAGCAGGTTGTAAGCGCTCGGATACGTCGTGAAGCCGATCACCGCGACCTTCTTGTCTTTGACGACGAACGTCGCGACATCGCCGACTTCCCCGGTGTGCTGGATGCGTAGGGCGTCAAGCGTGGCGCGGGAGCTGGCGCGGCCCTCAGCGCCGAAGTCCATGGCGTGGTTGTTCGCCAGGTTCATCACCGAGAACCCGGCGGCCTGGAGCAGCGCGCCGTAACGCGTGGGCACGCGGAACGCGTAGCAGTTCTGCCGCCGTGGCGGGCACTTCTTCGTCGCGCCGCTGTCCACCATCGGCCCTTCGAGGTTGCCGAAGGTGATATCGGCCGATCTGAGTATGGGAGTCACCTCGGAAAGAAGCTGGGCGCCGTCGTCCGGTGCCAACGAGGCGCCGGTCTCGTCCGGGAACGTCGAGCCGAGCATGACGTCGCCGACTGCGGCGATCGATATCCGATCATCCGGCGTCGGCGGGTCAGGCGGACGCGGGACCTTCCATTCAAAGCGCTCGGGCAGCATCGCCGAGACGTCCTTCGGCTTCGGTTTGAACGCTTCGATGATGCGCCGCGGCAAAGATTTTTTCTGGGGCGCGCGGCTTTTCGGCGCCTTCGGCTTCTGCGCAGCCGCGGGCAGCGCTATGCAGACAACAACTGCCAGCAACAGAGCGCGGACTTGCCTTCGATCTGCGTTCATCTGCGTTGATCTGCGGCAAGAAGTTTGTAAAAGCTCAGCGTGCCATCCCCCTGCGTCACCTGTCGCCAACGCTGCAGCCCGCCGAACACTTCGCCCGGATCGAAGCGCTTGTCGTGCTCCGCGATCACGATGCTCTCGGGCTTGAGCAGTTTCGAGTTTCCCAGGAATCCTAACGTCCGCTCATACTCGCGCGCTTCGGCATACGGCGGATCAAGAAAAACCACATCGAACCCACCAAGATCTCGGGTGCCCCACACCGGGGTCCCCGCGGAGCCCGTTTTTGGCTCCGTGGGGTCGCGCCCTTCCGCTTTAGCGGAGGGTGGGAGCAACGACGGCAGCGCTTTCCCGGCGTCACGCTGCACGATCTCGAATCCATCCTTGACCGCCAGCGACTCCAGATTCTTCCGCAGCGCCGCTACCGCCGCCTTGCTCAACTCCACGAAGACGACCCGCAGCGCGCCGCGGCTCAGCGCCTCGATCCCCACCGCGCCCGTCCCGGCATACAGATCGAGCCACACGCTCCCTTCGAGCAGTGCCGGATCATGCGCCCCGAGCACGTTGAACAGCGTCTCACGCAGCCGGTCGGAGGTGGGTCGCACATCCATGCCGCGCGGCGCCACCAAGGGACGGCTGCGGTATTTGCCGGCAATGACTCTCAACGAATCGTCATCCTGAGCGAAGCCGGTCGTCCAACAGGACGGCCGCGCAGTCGAAGGATCCTTATCGTGACCAACCCTCGCTCACAGCGGGATATTCCCGTGCTTCTTCGGTGGGTTTTTGTCGCGCTTCGTCTCGAGCATCTCGAGCGCGCGGATGAGCCGCGCGCGCGTCTCGTGCGGCAGGATGACGGCGTCCACATAGCCGCGTTCGGCAGCGATGTAGGGGTTCGCAAAGCGCTCGCGGAACTCTTCTACCTTCGCCGCGCGCTCGGCGGGCTTCGCTTTCTCCAGTTCGCGCTTGTACACGATATTCACCGCGCCCTCGGGACCCATGACGGCGATCTCCGCCGTCGGCCAGGCGTAATTCACGTCCGTGCGGATGTGCTTTGACGACATGACGCAATACGCGCCGCCGTAAGCCTTGCGCGTGATCACCGTCAGCTTCGGCACCGTCGCCTCGGCGAAGGCGAACAGGAGCTTGGCGCCGTGCTTGATGATGCCGCCGTGCTCCTGGTTCGTGCCCGGCAGGAAACCGGGAACGTCTTCGAACGTGATGAGCGGGATGTTGAACGCGTCGCAGAAGCGCACAAAGCGCGCGCCCTTGAGCGACGCATTGATATCGAGCACGCCCGCGAGGAACGCCGGCTGGTTCGCCACGATGCCCACGGGTCGCCCTTTCATGCGCGCAAAGCCGACCACGAGATTCCGTCCGTAGTGCTCGTGCACCTCGAAGAAATCGCGCTCGTCCACGATCGCCGCAATGACTTCCTTGATGTCATACGGCTGGTTCGATTCCGCCGGCACAATGCTGTCCAGCGCCTCATCCGCACGATCGACGGGATCGCTGCACTGTCGCCGCGGCGGGTCGTCAATATTGTTCGAGGGCAGGAAGCTCATCAGCTCACGGATCATCGCCAGGCACTCGGCGTCGTCATGCGCCTCGAAGTGCGCCACCCCAGAAGTCTCGTTGTGCGTCGCCGCGCCGCCGAGCTCGTCTTTCGTGACCTCTTCGTGCGTCACCGTCTTGATGACGTCGGGCCCGGTCACGAACATGTAACTGGTCTTGTCGACCATGAAGATGAAGTCGGTGATGGCCGGCGAATACACCGCGCCGCCGGCGCATGGGCCCATGATGGCCGAGATCTGCGGGATGACGCCGCTCGCCAGTGTGTTGCGCAGGAAGATGTCGGCGTAACCCGCCAGCGACATGACGCCTTCCTGGATGCGCGCCCCGCCGGAATCGTTCAGCCCGATCAGCGGCGCGCCGACCTTCATCGCCAGCTCCATGATCTTCACGATCTTGCCGGCGTTCGCCTCGGAAAGCGATCCGCCGAAGACGGTGAAGTCCTGCGCGAAGCAGAAGACGAGCCGGCCTTCGATACGTCCGTAGCCGGTGATGAAGCCGTCGCCCGGCGGCTTCTGCTCGGCCATGCCGAAATCGGTGGAGCGATGCGTGACGAAGCGGTCCGTCTCCTCGAACGTGCCTTCGTCGAGCAGGAACTCGATGCGCTCGCGCGCCGAAAGCTTGCCTTCTTTGTGCTGGCGCGCGCGCCGCTCTTCGCCGCCGCCCGCGTGCGCTAGCGCATCGCGGCGCTTCAGCTCCGCTAGTTTTTCCTCGAGCTTCATCCGCCGGGATTATAGAGGAGTGCCTTCGTAAGCCCAGCGCTTTAGCGCTGGGGACCGCCCGTCGACAAGAATGTAAGCGCGAATGTGCCGGAATCCCGAACTTGATGACTGCGAAATGGAGCCGCTCATCCTGAGCGAGCCGGAATCCCGCTGCTGCGGGATGACGGCGCAGTCGAAGGACCCCGAGAAAGTTAGCGCTATCCGTGATGCCGAGAGCTTCCCAACGATGCTGCCCGGTCCAGCGTCTCGTTCACCAGCCGATCCGCCTCGCGATTCTTCTCGCGGAACACATGCTCGATGCGGAACCACTGCAATTGCCGCTCGAGCACCCGCGCCTGCTCGAACAACTCCTTCAGCGCCGGCGACTTCATTTTGTACTCGCCGCGCATCTGCTTCACCATCAGCTCCGAGTCGCTCACCACGCGCAGCGCCCGCGTTGCATGGCGCGCCGCGTAATCCATCGCCGCGATCATGCCGGAATACTCGGCGTAATTATTCGTTCGCTGGCCGAGATACTCCGTCAGCTCTGCCATCGGCTTGCCTGCTTGATCGGTGATCACCACGCCATACGCCGCCGGCCCGGGATTCCCGCGCGCCCCGCCATCGACGTGCGCGATCAGATACTCATCCGGGCGCGTCGGCGGCGACGTGCCGAACAGGCTGCCGGTCGCGGGTTTTTGGCGATAGGGCATAGACAAATCTACAGGGAGGAAGTGAGGATGAGAGGATTCTATTTCCTCCCGTCCTCCCCTCCTCCCTGTGGAAGTTCTCAGAGTATGTAACGTGACAGGTCCTGGTCTTTCACGATCTCCGCCAGCGCATTCTTCACGTAGCCGGCGTCGATCGTCACCTGCTTCTCCTTCATCTCGCTGGCCCCGAAGCTGATCTCGTCGAGCACGCGCTCCATGATGGTGTGCAACCGCCGCGCGCCGATGTTCTCCGTCGATTCATTCACCTTGAACGCAAAGTTCGCGATCTCGTCGAGCGCCTCGCGCGTGAACTCCAGCTTCAGCCCTTCGGTCTCGAGCAGCGCCGTGTACTGCTTCACCAGGCTCGACTTCGGCTCCGTCAGGATCCGGATGAAGTCCTCGATCGTCAGCGATTTCAGTTCTACGCGGATCGGGAAGCGCCCTTGCAACTCAGGAATGAGGTCGCTCGGCTTCGAGACATGGAACGCGCCCGCCGCGACGAACAGGATGTGGTCCGTCCGCACCATGCCGTAGCGCGTGTTCACCGTCGTACCTTCGACGATCGGCAGGATGTCGCGCTGCACGCCCTCGCGTGAAACATCCGGCCCATGGCCGCTTTCGCGCCCCGCGATCTTGTCGATCTCGTCGAGGAACACGATGCCGGAATTCTCCACGCGCTCCACCGCCATGCGCGTCACCTGGTCCATGTCGACGAGTCGCTGCTCTTCTTCCTGGATCAGGTACTCGGCCGCCTCGCTCACCTTCATCTTCCGCTTCTTCGTGCGCTGGCCGAAGATGTTGGGCAGCATGTCCTTGATGTTGATGTCCATCTCCTCCACGCCCTGGTTGGAGATGACCTCGAACGCCGGGAAACTCTTCTCGCGCACTTCCAGCTCGACCATGCGGTCATCGAGCTTGCCTTCGCGCAATTGCTGGCGCAGCTTCTCGCGTGTGCGCGTCTGCGATTCCAGCGCCGGATTCTCGAATCCGATACCGGTCGGCGCCGGCGATTGCGGTCCCGCCGGCAGCAGCAGATCGAGCAGGCGCTCTTCCGCGTTCATTTCGGCTTTGTCGGCGACGTCTTCCAGCTTCTCGCCGCGCACCATGTCAATGGCGATCTCGACCAGGTCACGCACCATCGATTCGACATCGCGCCCCACGTAACCGACTTCCGTGAATTTCGACGCTTCGACCTTCAGGAACGGTGAATTCGTCAGCTTCGCCAGCCGCCGCGCGATCTCCGTCTTGCCCACGCCCGTCGGCCCGATCATGATGATGTTCTTCGGCATGATCTCTTCCGCCAGCTCAGGCGCGAGCTTCTGCCGCCGCATGCGGTTGCGCAGCGCGATGGCCACCGCGCGCTTCGCCTCATGCTGCCCGACGACGTACTTGTCCAGCTCCGCCACGATCTCGCGCGGCGTCAGGTCGTCGAGTGTTACCTGTTCTTCTTCGGCCGTTCCGGGTAGATAGATCGCCATAACTTCTTACTACTCTCTCTTGTTTGTCATTCTGAGCGAAGCGAAGAATCTGCTTCTCGTTCGCGCCATCACAGCTCTTCCACCGTCACGTTGCTGTTCGTGAAGATGCACGTCTTGCCCGCGATCTTCATCGCTTCGTCCGCGATTTGCCGCGCCGTGAGCTGTGTGTGCTCCACCAGCGTGCGTGCCGCGCTCAGCGCGTAAGGGCCGCCGCTCCCGATCGCCGCCACACCCTCATCTGGTTCGATGACGTCCCCCGCGCCGGAGATCAAGTAAGTCTGCTCCTTGTCGCAGACCAGCAGCAGCGCTTCCAGATGCCGCAGTGCCTTGTCCGTGCGCCAGTCTTTCGCCAGCTCGACGCACGCCCGCCCCAGGTTCCCGTGATACTGCTCCAGCTTCGCCTCGAAGCGGCTGAAGAGTGAGAACGCATCAGCAGTCGAACCGGCAAAACCCGCCAGCACCTTGTTCTGATACAGCTTCCTGATCTTGCGCGCCGAGTGCTTCACGATGGTCTCGCCCATCGTCACCTGCCCGTCGCCCGCCATGACGACGCTGCCGTTACGACGCACGCACAACACCGTCGTCGAGCGGATGCGTGGCGCTGTCTCGCTGCTCCGCTGCGTGCGCGGCAGGCGTGCTGGTCGCTTCGTCTTCATGAGGCTAATCGTCGATTATAGCCGGTTGATAAACAAATGGAGCCCGGTCGCCCCCGACCGGGCATTCATCCCACGAAATCCGAATTTACCGAATGCTTCATCCTGGAACCGGCGAAGCCGGCGCCAGTCTTTCGGAGGGGCACGGCTTCAGCCGTGCCGTAACCGGGGCTCTCTCCACCCGAAAGAAGCGCGCAACGCTGTCCAATGTGTTGAAATGCCGCGAATGTCCGCGCGCACTCGCGTCCTCATCCTGCTGTCGCTCGCCGAACTGCTGGCGATGGCGCTCTGGTTCAGCGGTACTGCGGTCGCGCCCCAGCTCGCCCGTGCCGGTCTCAGCCTCACCGCGTGGCTGACCATCAGTGTTCAATTGGGCTTCGTCGCCGGCGCCTTGCTCATCGCCATCTTCAATCTGTCCGACGTCTTCAGCGCGCCGCGCATCTTCGTCATCTCAGCAGTGCTTGCCGCCGCTGGGAACGTTGCCTTCGCGATGCTCGTGGAGACCAATGAGACCGCCGCGTTGTTCTGTCGCTTTCTTACCGGGGCTTTTCTCGCCGGCGTTTACCCCACCGGCATGAAGATCCTCGCAGGCTGGTTCCGCGAAGGACGTGGCTTCGCGCTCGGCGTACTGATCGGCGCGCTCACCGTCGGCTCCGCCTCGCCGCATCTTCTCCTTTACATCGGCTCGTTCATCGGACTGACAAATGTCCTCGCCATTTGTCTCGCCGCCAGCGGATCTGCCGTCGTCGCGGGGTTCATCGTTGCGCTCTTTGTCCACGACGGCCCTTACGCCGCACCCTCACCGCGCTTCGACCCGCGCCAGATCGCGCAGCTCGTGCGCAATCGACGCTTGCTGCTGACCAACCTTGGCTATCTCGGCCACATGTGGGAGCTGTACTCGCTCTGGGGATTCATTGCCGCCATTTTTGCGGCGTCGGCGAGCGGCGGCATGCGGAATGAAGCGCTCGCGTTCGCCGTCATCGCTATCGGCGCGGTTGGCTGCATCTGGGCGGGGCGACTCAGCGACCAATGGGGAGAAAGGAATGGAGCCCGGTCGCCCTCGACCGGGCGTGCGTCAGGCCAGACTCCCGCCCGCGCGCGCGTCACCATCGTGGCGCTCGCCGTGAGCGGCTCCTGCTGCCTGCTCGCCGCCATCTTCTTTCATAATTTCTGGATCCTCGTCCCGATCGCGCTCGTGTGGGGGGTCGCCGTCGTCGCCGACTCGGCGCAATTCTCGGCGCTCGTTTCCGAACTCGCCGACCAGCGCTACGTCGGCACCGCGCTCACCACGCAGGTCGCTGCCGGCTTCCTGCTGACGACCATCTCGCTGCGCGTCACCGCCTACATCGCCGCGCACTGGGGCTGGCCCTGGGCGATAGCCTCGCTGGCGGTGGGACCGGTCTGCGGGATCGCCGCCATGGCGGGACTCATCCAGCAGCCACCCACCAAGACGATGTCATCCTGAGGAGGCCGCTCGGCGGCCGACGAAGGATCTACGGGTTTGACCGCGGTTACTCGTCCGAGCGTGCGCGCATGCGCTTCGTTTCCGCCAGCATGCTCATGCTGTGGAGCACGTTCTGCAGCGTGACGATCCCGACCAGCCTGCCGTCTTCGACCACGGTGATCAGGCTCAGGCCTTTGGCCGTCAGCCGGCGGAACGCGTTGGCGAGCGACTCTTTCCGCGCGGCAACTTCGAACCCGCGCTCCATCGCCGACTGCACATAGCCGTTGCCTTCGGCACGCAGCGCCCGCAGGATGCCGCGCCGCGAGATCACGCCCACCAGGTCCGTCCCGCGGATCACGGGAAAATCTTCCTGCAGCGTGTGGACGGCTTTCGTCAACGCGTCTTCCAGCGTGTCGGCGGGCGAGAGCGTCGCAAAGTCGGTGAGCATGATGTCCTCCATGCTCACGCCTTCCAGCACTGCCTGGAACACGATGCCGCGCTCTTCCAGTTGCGCGCCGACGAACAGGAAAAGGCCGACCAGCATCATCCACGTGCTCACCAGGCCGATAAGGATGAAGAGCAGCGCGAATCCCTGTCCGATCGTGACCGCGCGCCGCGTAGCCTCGACGAACGACATGCGTTGCGCCATCCACGCGCGCAGCACGCGCCCGCCGTCCATCGGATACGCCGGCAGCAGGTTGAACGCGCCCAGCGCGACATTCACCCACACCATGCTGCGCAGCAACGCCCCGCTGAAGACCAGCGGGTACTTCCACAACTCGATCTCCGGCGCCAGGCCCAGGATCGCCGCCGCCGCCGCGCCTGCCAACACCAGATTCACGATCGGTCCTGCGGCGGCGATGCGCGCATCGCGATGCCAGCGCTCGGCATCAGCGGCTTCCTCGCCGGCGAGCGTGGCGTCATCCATCAGCGTCACTCCACCGATGGGCAGCAGGATGATCGCCCGCACCTTCACGCCCTCATGCCGCGCCACCAGCGCGTGTCCCAGCTCATGCAGGATGACCGACGCGAAAATGATCCCCAGCAGCGCCAGCCCGCGCTCCGGCGCCACCGGCGGCGTGCCCGCTTCCGTGATCCACACTACGCCCAGCAGGAAGAAGAACGCTACGTGCAGGCGCAGGTTCACGCCGAACAACCGGCCGATGGGAAGGGACCACGTGGTCATACTGGATTGATTTTATTGCATCGCGAAAGGATGCAGGAAACCCTCAGATTCCGCTCATCCTGAGCGTAGCGAGGATATCCCGAATCTTCGGGACAGACCTCGCGCAGTCGAAGGACCCCACGCCCGCCCGGTCTGCCACCGCTGTAGGTTGCTCTTCTATGAGAGCCCTACCCGCCCGTCCTCGCCAGCGTCAAGCGCGCGAAGCGCGCGTTAGAGCACAGCCCACGGCGTAAGCCGTGGGTACGCAGCGACAGTCAGAGCGCAGCCCGCGAAGCGGGCGAAAGAATCTCTCTACCCACCTGTCCTTGGCGGCGGAGGCAGCACCGCCGGCGTCGGCTCGGTCGGGATCTTCGGATACTTCAAATGGAAGTCCGTCGCGTCCTGGTACGCCTTCGCCACGCGGCACAGCTTCGCCTCGCCGAACAGGCGTCCCAGGAACGTCAGGCTCGTCGGCGTCCCATCGGCCGCGCGGAATCCATTCGGCAGGATGACCGCCGGATGTCCCGTCAGGTTCGTGATGGTCAACTGTGCGCCGAACGTCGGGCACACCACCACGTCCACGTTCTTGAACGCGTCATTCATCTTCTGCATCAGTAGGGTGCGCGCGCGGTTCTGGTTGATGTACTCCACCGCCGGGATGAAGCGCGACGTGCGGAACGAATTCGGCCAGTCTTGCGGGCCTTGCGCGGTGAGCAGTTTGTCGCGACCCGAGCGCGTCAGCTCGTCGAACGCCGCCGCCGCTTCCGCTTCCAGCAGCGGGCGCAGCGTGTTCGCATTCGGCGAGGTCGGGAACTCGACCGGGATCAAGTTGATCTTCAGCTTGTCGTGCAACACGGTGAGCGCGTCCTGGTTGAACTTGCGTCCTTCTTCCTGCGCCTTTTTCTGCGCGTCGCTCATGCGCGCCAGTTGTTCGGCGGTCGGCTGCTGCTCGAAATCCGCCTTGAGATACCCGATGCGGATCGCGCTCAGCGGCATGTCGGCGTCCCAGTTGAACGCCACGTCGTGCACCGTCGTGTCGCCGCCGTCAGGGCCGTAGATGGCACTCAGCACCAGCGCGCAATCTTCCACCGCGCGGCAGATCGGCCCGAGCTTGTCCATGGACCACGAAAGCGCCATCGCGCCCGTGCGTGGAACGAGGCCGAACGTCGGCCGCAATCCCGTCACGCCGTTACGCGTTGAGGGTGACGAGATCGAGCCCAGCGTCTCCGAACCGATGGAGAATCCGAAGCAACCGGCCGCCGTACCGCTCGAGCTTCCCGCCGACGAGCCACTCGACCCCTGCTCCAGCGGCTTCCACGGATTGCGCGTCACGCCGCCGTACCACACGTCACCCTGCGCCAGCGCGCCGAGCGTGGTCTTGGCCACCAGCACCGCGCCCGCCTTGTCGAGCCGCTTCACCACTTCGGCGTCGCCCTCGAACTGCTGGTCTTCAAAGCCGCCTGCGCCCCACGTCGTTTTGTAGCCCGCAACCTTCAGCAGGTCCTTCCCGCCCCACGGAACACCGTGCAGCGGCCCGCGATATTTCCCGGCCGCGATGTCCTTATCCGCTTCCTTCGCCTGCGCCAGCGCACGCTCGGTCGTTACCGTGATGACGAAGTGCAGCACCGGGTCGTAGCGCTTGATGCGGTCGAGGTACATCTCCGTCAGCGCCGTCGATGAGATCTTCTTCGAGCGCAGCAACTCGCCGAGCTGCCGCACCGTGGCGAACGCCAGGTCTTCGATGTTCTTTGGTACGCCCGGCGGTGTGATGCGGCTGATGCGCGCCGGCTTCTTCGCCGTCTCGAACGTCATGCCTGGCAACACCGGATTGAACTGGATCGCCGGCGCCACGTCATTGCTTAGCTTCAGGTCCCAGACGGCTTGGAAGCTGCGCAGCCGGTCGCTCAATCCGCGCAGCATCATGTCGATCTGCGCATCGTCGAACTTCAGTCCCGCAATGGCCATCGCCGCTTTCACCTGGTCGCGTGTGATGGTCGGCGCCGGTGGCGCTGCCGGCTGTTGCGCAGAAGCGGCAGCCGCACCTGCTGCGGGCGCCTGCTCGTTCACCATGCCCCACAACGCGCCCGGGAACAACGTTGAGCTCAGGCCCAGCGAGGAACACGCCGCCATGAATGCCCGCCGATCGAATGGATTGTTCATAGGCGCGGGATTATAGATGGGAGAAAGCAAACGAACAAAAACACAACCGCTCATCCTGAGCGAGTCCGCCGCGGCGGACGAGTCGAAGGACCCCTACACCGCGGCTCCATTCCTTCCGGCGGTGGCTCTCTTCGACTACTGTGCCTTAGGACATGAAAGGACGCAGCTCTATGCGTCCTCTGTGTCCTCTGCGCTGGTTTTCGTTACTGCGCCGCCCGCAGCGCCGTGATGTTGAATTCCTTGCGCAGGTAGGCCGTTGCCTCATCGCGCTCCGTCGTCGCATTCCCCGGCGTGGAATTCAAATACAGGATGTACTGTTCCGCCGCTCCTTCGCGGTCGTTGCCCGCCGCGCGCTGCCGCGCCGCATCGAGGACCTTCTTGGGCAGCGTACGCAGCTTCTCCGCGACCTGCTTCACCAATTCATCTTGTGCTGCCATCTCGGTGTCGAGCCGCAACTGCTCCTCGTCCGGCGGTGTTCCGGACTCGGGCGCGCCATGCACGTCTTCCGTCTTGGCGTTCTCGATGAGCACCGCTGACTTCGGCATCTCTTTCTTCACCGTGGTGTTGTTGTCGAGCGGTGTGCCGTTCGCGTCGGCCAGGTGGAACGCGATCTCCACGATGCCGTCGAACTCGACGGTCTTCTTGGTATAGGTGTACGGACGGATGACGGCTTCGTACACCGTGTCGTCGATGCTGTCCATGCGCTGCTTGGCCGCGCGCAGCTTGTTCTCGGCTTCTGCTACGACCGCGCCCTGTGCGGCGATCTCGGCCTTCCGATTGCGCGCGAGCGCCGCCGTCTGCGCGTCTTTCGCTTTGTCGAGGTCGGCCTGCATCGCGTCGACGACGCGCTTCGCCTCCAGGTACTTCGGGTTCTTCACCTGCCGGTCGGCCGCGTGATACTCCGACTGTACCGGTAGCGTGTCCGTCTTCTTCGCCACGCGATGCTGCAGGATGTCGCCCACCAGCTGGAAGTTCGCCTGCGCGACTCCCGACGTATCGCCCGCCGCGCCGGCCGTGTTGATCACCTTCACCGGCACACCGGCGTGCTCAAGGCCCGTGGCGATCGCGTCCGCTAGCTGATCGGCATAGCCGCCGCCCTCGCGGCGCGACGTCGCATCGCGGAAGCGCACGCCGAGCGACAGCCGCGAGCGCGTCTGGTACATGGGCGCGTACTTCGTCATCTGGTCTTTCACGCCGGTGAGTTCCGGCTTGAAGTACTGCGCTTCCGCCAGGTACGACCAACCGAGCCCAACGCCCGACCCGCGCGGCTTTTCGAGGTACGAAGTCGCCTGCGTCAAGTACCACGCGCTGATGCGGTCGCCCACGAGGTCGAGCTTCACCTTCAGGACTTCATCCGGATTCACCTGCGACGCGCGCTGCAGCAAGCCGAATGCCTGGCGCACGCCGTCTTCATCCGCGCGTCCGCGGATCGGGATGTGTAACCGCGCCAGCACATCGGCGCGCTTCGTCGCATCGGTCACATAGTCCTTCTTCAGCGCCTCCATCGCATCGCCCACATAGGTGCGCGACGCGTCCGGCAGGTTCGCGAGCACTTCGTACGCCTCGACGAACTGCTTGTTCTTCGCGTACATCGCGCTCTGGTCTTTGGCCTGGTTCGCCGCGTCTTGATTGCGTTTGGTGTTCAGCTCCCCGTCGGCGCGCTTCATCGCGTCAGCGACTTCCGCATCCGGACGTACCGCCAGCGCCTTCTTGTATTCGCCGATCGCGTCTTCCCAGCGCGTCTCGTTCGCCGCCTGGTTGGCGCGGTCGCGGTGATAGCCGAACGCCGCCTCTACGACTTTCCCGACGCGCGGCACCTCCTCGGAAAACGACCGGTACTTCTGCACCGCGCTGTAAGCGTCGTCGAAGCGCTTCGCGGTGACCAGCTGTTCGGCCAGCGTCAGGGCTGCATCCAGCGCGTTGATCTGCCCATAGACCTCGGCGCGCAGCTTCAATCCGGGGTCGAAGGCGGCGTCGGCCTTCAGGACGTCGTCCACGTGTCCTTTCGCTTTGACCAGGTTGTCATAACCGGTGGTGTGGTCGGCGAGCGCACGCTGATACGCCTGCAGGTCGTTGCGTCCCGTGGTGACCACGGCTTCCAGCGCGCTGCGCACGTCGTTAAGGACCTTGGTGGCGCGCGCAAAGTTCGGGAAGACGCGCAACGCGTCTTCCGCCTGCGATTTCGCTTGCGTCAGTTGCTCGAACGCCGGCGTCTTGCTCGCCGCCGAGCGCTGATACGCCCCGACCGCCGCTTCCGCCTGCGTGGTGATCAATCCCGCGGCCGCTTGTCTCGCCTCACCGATGTGCGCGCCCTGTGGGAACAGCCGTATGTACTCGCGCCACACCGCGATCATCTGCGCCCGCGCTGCGCGCATGTATTCCGCCAGCTCGTTGTCGGGAGCGGCCACGAAGACCAGCTTCATGCCCGGCTTGATCTCCGCCGGGACCGCGTCGGAACCGTTATTCGATTTCGCCAGTACGCGCCCAGTCAGTTGTGCGCGGTCCGCGTACTCGCTGACGGAGAGCGTTCCATCCTTTTTCTCGATCTTCAGCCCGCTGGGGACGACGCAGCTCGCAGCCCCGCCGCTCGTCAGGAGCAGAGTGCCGTCCTTGTCGCGCTCCAGCA
>CAYWSH010000057.1:14426-15712 GCA_964460655.1 uncultured Terriglobales bacterium
TTCGGTCTTGGCGTTGACCATCAGGTCGGTGGCTTGCACGTACGCCTGACCGCTGCCGCTGTCATACAGAATGATGGCCGTCAGCGGCGGCTCTTTCGCGGCAAACGCAACCGTCGCCGCCAGCACAGCTCCGCCCGCTACGGCGCCACGCCACCATGACTTCCTGGGTTTCATCGCTTCTGCCACGAACAACACTTTCCCCGGGGACGCACCACCACATTTGGTCATGCTGAGAGGCCTAAGCATATACGCGCGACTTGAGAAGTCAAGCCTGCCCGCACCACCGGATTCCTCGCAAACCCGCGAAAACACTAGGGAAAAGCACCTATCTACGGACCATAGAGTGCGGACGTCCTCGTTGCGGGTGAGTGCATTCCGTCTTTCGGAGGGGCCCGACTTCAGTCGGGCCGTTAGCGGCCGTTCATTGGTGTGTGCGAGGAAGCCGAAAGCGCAGCGTCGGCGACCCGAGCACGCTGGGAACATTTCGTTTGCCGCCCGCGTTCTCCAACCGTTAGGCTCTCCAGCCGTGCCGCGCCGCGTCCAACTCGCTATGCGACTCGCCACTCTCGTGCTCCTCGCGCCTCTGCTCGCCATGCAGCGCGGTGAACCGGGACGCTTCACCCGCGGCTTCGAGAACACGCGGGTCGATGTGAACGTGGTCGAGCTCGCGCCCGGTGCGCCGGTGCGCGTCTATCAATACACGCACGATGTCGTCTGGATCGCGCTCACCGACGGCGAAGTGCGCTTCGGTGGCGGCGATTCGCCCGAGGTCACGGTCCGTTTCCGCGCCGGCGACGCGCGCCTCTTCCGCAGCTTCCAGGTACAGAGCGCGACCAACGTGGGTACCACGCCTCTCCGGGCCGCCGCGGTTCAATTAAAAGACCGCGGCCTGACCACCGGTGGCTGCGGCTGCTCGGGCGCCACCGAGCGCGCCGTGTGCGGCTGCCGCAACGCGCCCCCGCTGCCCGCGATGTGGGCGCTCGGTGTCGGCCAGGTCACGCTGGCCGCCGCCACCCTCGATCCCGGCGACGGCTTCCGCTTCGCCGTCCGCCGCAATGACATGCTGCTGGTCGCCGTCTCCGGTATCGACCTGCGCGACGAAGCCGTCACCGACGAAGACGGCGCCGTGAAACTCCGCCTCGCCTCCGGTGACGCCATGTGGCTCAGCGCCGGCCGCCATCGCCTGCGCAACTCCACCGAAGCGCCCGCTCGCTTCGTGACCATCGAGTTCTAGAGATCGCCCTAACAGGGGCACGGCTCATAGGTCAGGGCTTCAGCCCTGACTC
>CAYWSH010000057.1:15812-20586 GCA_964460655.1 uncultured Terriglobales bacterium
CCCAGCCTAAGGTTTCGCCGCCTTTGCCCTTTGCTCCGCCCGTCGCAACTTCTTCTCCATCTGGTTCGTCATGATGCGCCACGCCTCGATCTCCAGTTGGAACTGGTGCTTCAGCGGCGTCAGCGTGCTGCCCACCGACCCGAGGTTCTGTTCCATTTGTTCGATCAGCGTCTGCATCCGCGCCACGTCCGCGCGCAACGACGCGAGTTCCTCGGCGGTCAGGATGGCGCCGGGTTGCGCGGCAAGGTTCGCTGCCGGCCGCTCCGGTGCGGCAGGTTGCGTCTTCGGCGCTGCGCCCTGCGCCGCGAACGACACTGCACTCATGGCAAGCAGGAAGATGGCAATAAAGAAGAGTCTCATCGCTGTCCTCACCTCTCTATCTTAATGAACCGCTCATCCTGAGCGAGCGCGAGATGAGCGGAGCGAGTCGAGCACGAGTCGAAGGACCCCGCAACTGCTCGCACTACGAACGCCCTCGGGAGCTTTCCAATTCGGCAGCCAGCGGGCCTATAATTCGCGCGCCATGCAAACGAGACTCGTTCTCCTGCTCTGCTCGCTTCTCCTCTGTGCCGCGGCTTGCGCGCAGACCACTGCGCCCAAAGCGCCCGCCGATCCCAACGATCCTGCAAATTTCGTGCGTGAGGGTCAGCGTCTCACGCGTGAAGGCAAGTATGACGAAGCGGTAGCGACGTTGCAGAAGGCCATCGCCCGTGACTCGAACCTGCGGAGCGCGCAGGCCGCCATGGGTACGACGCTTGACCTCGCCGGCCGCTACGAGGAAGCGCGCATTTATCTGAGGAAGTCGATCGAGCTTGCCACGCCCGAGCAGAAAGCGCGCGCGCTGCGCGATATGGCGATGTCCTACGCCTTCGAGAAGAACGCGAAGGAAGCGGCGAAGTACGAGCAGCAGGCCATCGATGGCTTCCTCGCCAAGCAGCCGCCCGACTACCTCGGCGCCGCCGACGTGACCAACGAGATGGCGCGCCTCTACATCGAATCCGGCGACCTCGACAACGCGCTCAAGGCCTACCGCTCGGGCTGGGAGGCAGTTCTCAAGACACCGGACCTCAAGCCCGAAGTAAAAGCCCTTTGGCAGTTCCGCTGGGAGAACGCGCAGGCCCGCATCGCCGCGCGCCGCGGCAACAAAGCCGAAGCCCAGCAGCACGTCACCGCCGCGAAAGCCGCCATGGACGCCATGTCCGAAGCCGACAAGAAAGCCCAGCAGCCCTATTGGCCCTACCTCACCGGCTACGTCGCGTTTTATCTGAAGGATTACAAGACGGCGATCGCCGACCTGGCGCAGGGCAACCAGGATGATCCCTTCATCCTCGTCCTCGAAGCGCAGGCCCACGAGAAAGCGGGCGACAAAACGAAAGCGGAAGAGTTCTACAAGAAAGTGCTGACCATCAACGCCCACAACCCGACCGGCGCCTTCTCCCGTCCACTGGCGAAGCAGAAGCTCGGCATCAAGGGCTGACGAAGCTCGTGTGGCACAGGCGCCTCGCCTGTGTCAGCCGGCGAAGCCGGCGTTAGAACACAGCTGGGTGCCCCACCCTTCCGCTTCAGCGGAGGGTGGGTTAACTCACTCATGCCGCAGTGCGACCATCGGGTCCACGCGCGCCGCGCGGCGTGCCGGCACATAGCAACCGAGCAACGCGATCAGCAACAGAACGAGCACCGATGCACCGAACGACACGGGATCCCCGGGCGCGACACCGAACAGCAGACTCCGGATCGTGCGCCCTAGCACCAACGCTCCCGCACTGCCGGCGACGATGCCCGCGGCTGCCAGCTTAGCGCCCTCACCGACTACTGTGCGCAAGACTCTCTCCGGCCGCGCGCCCAGCGCCATCCGTATCCCGATCTCGTGGGTCCGCTGCGCCACGGCCTGTTGCATCACCGCATAGATCCCGAGGCCGGCCAATCCCAGCGCCAAAGCCGCGAACAGGCCGACCAGCATCGTCTGCAGGCGGCGTGTCGCCATCTGCTCGCTGAGCACCTCATCCAGCGTGGCCACGTCCGACAGCACGATGTTGGCGTCGAGCACTCGCACCGTCTGCCGCACGGTACCGGCCAGGGCGCGTGCGGCCATGTGCGTCCGGACGACAAGGTCCACGCGGTTCGCCATGCCGCTCTGGCGCAGCGCGACGTAGACGTGGGGGATGGGCGCTCGCTCCAGGCCGCTGCGCCGCATGTCGCGCACCACGCCGATCACCGTGACCCATTCGTCGTTGGCGCCGCGATGGTCCTGTCCCTTGATGCGCGCGCCCACCGGATCGCGGTCGCGCCAGTAACGCCGCGCCATGCTCTCGTCGATCACCGCCACCCATGGCGAATCCGCGCGGTCCTGCTCGCTGAAGCTGCGGCCGCGCAAGAGCGGGGCGCCCATCGCCGGGAAGAAACCACGGCTCACGCTTTTCCAGATCAATGGCGTCCACTGCTCGCGAGCATCGACCGGGCGGCCTTCGATCATGCGCAATCCGTTCATCGGCGGCTGGCCGGTTTCCCATAGATCATCGATCGCACCGACCGCAGCGACACCGGGCAACACCTGCAGCCGGTCGACCACGGCGTCGTGCAACGTGCTCATTCGCGCCATGGACATCGTGGCCGGCGCGGTCATGCGGAAGGTCAGGGTGCGGTCAGGCTCAAAGCCCGGGTCGACGCCCTGCACGGCGAGGAAGCTGCGGACGAGTAGGAGCGCGCCGCTGCTCAGCAACACGGCGAGCGCAAATTCCAGCGAGACCAGGGCTGACCGCAAGCGCCGCAAGCCGCGCGGCACGCCCGTGCTGCGATCGTTCCACATGAGCCCGTCACGCGCCTCCGTGCGCGCCAGCCGCCACGCCGGCGCCAGCCCGAACAGCAGCGCCACGGCGGTGGTCACGACAACGGTGAATCCAAGGGCGGTCGGATCGATGGCCGCTTCATCCAGCCGCGCGAGGCCCTCCGTGGGAAGTGCCTGCATCCAGTCGAGACCCCAATGCGCAAACAACAATCCGAACAGCGTCGCGATGCCGGCCAGCAGCAGGTTCTCCGTCAGCAGTTGCCGCAAGATGCGCCCGCGACTCGCGCCTAACGCGGCGCGCAGCACGACTTCGCGCTGCCGCATGGCGCCTCGCGCCAACACCAGGTTGCTGACGTTGCTGCACGCGATCAGCAGCACGGCGGCCACTGCGCCCCACAGGAACAGCAATCCGAGGCGCGTCGTTCCCGTCACTTCCGCGGGCAACGGCCGGGCCCCGATGGGAGCGCGATTGTCATCGAAATTGCTGCGCTGGAGGTCGCGGTAGAACGCGTCCAGCTCGTTCTGTGCGTCCGCTCGCGTCCTGCCCGGCTGCAGACGAGCCACCGCCTGCCACCGCGCATAGAACACGCGACCGTGATCGGGACTGAACGGCTCGCGCGCCGGATCGCCCCAACCGCGGTTCAACGTGATCGGTAGCCAGACGTGAGTCACGCGCTCCGGGAACTGGAACGACGCGGGCATCACGCCGATCACGCGATACTCGGCGTCGTCTACACGGAGTGCTTTGCCGAGGGCTTCTGTCGCGCCGCCGAAGCGGCGCAGTGCCTGGCCGTATCCCAGCACGGCGACGCGTTCGCGTCGTTCCACGTCCGCGGCGTTGAAAGCACGCCCCGCCAGCGGCGGAATGCCCATGACGCTGAAGAGATCCCCGTCGACGAACGCCGCGCGCAGCGTTTCCGGCTCGCCGACGCCGCCGAGCGTGACGCGCGTACGGCCGCCCATCGTGTAGTAGAACGCAAGCTGCGAAAAGGCGCGGCTGCGCGCCTTAAAGGCCTCGAGGTCGCGAAAAAGAAAAGCGGAGTTCTTCTCGCTCTGCGCGTCGGCGAGCACCACGATGCGCCCGGGATCGCGGTACGCCGGCGGACGCAGCAGGACTGCTTCCACCACGGTGAAGATCGCGGTGTTCGCGCCGATGCCGAGCGCCAGCGTAAGGACCGCGGCGAGCGTGAATCCCCAGTCCTTGCGCAGCGTGCGCGCTCCGTAGCGGACGTCCTGCCACGCGGACTCGAGCACCGACTCCCAGCCGACCACGCGGACTTGCTCTTTGATCGCTTCCGCGGCGCCGAGCTCGATACGCGCCGCGCGCAGGGCGGCTTCGCGGCCTAGTCCGCCGCGCATCTTGTCCTCGGCTGCGGCCGTCACAAAGCTGCGCAGCTCTTCGTCAAGCTGCTGTTCACCGCTCGGTTTCGTGAACAGCGCGCGCAGTCCCGCCGCGAATCGGTGAAGCCATCTCATGTCACTCGTGCCGCAGCGCCACCTGCGGCTGCACCCGCGCGGCGCGCCGTGCCGGCAACCAGCCGGCGAGCAGCGCTGTCAGCATCACCAGCGCCGCCACCGCGGCGAACGTCGGCTTGTCGGTCGGCGCGACCTCGAACAGCAGCTTCGTCAGCACGCGCGTCGTGGCCAACGCGCCGAGCGCGCCGACGGCTACGCCGGCTGCCGCCAGCGTGAGCACGCGCCCAACGATCATCCGCACCACCGCGCTCGCCGGCGCGCCCAGCGCCATGCGGATGCCGATCTCCTGCGTCCTCTCCGTCACCGCGTACGCCATCACGCCGTACGTCCCGATGGCCGTCAGCAGCAGTGCCAGCAGCGAGAACGCGGAGAGCAGCCGCATCTGGAACTCCGCGTCCGACGTCGTCGCCGCGATGAGCTGCTGCATGGGCATGATCCCGGCGGGTTGCTCTTTGTCCAAGTCGCGGAGCGCTTCCGCGCTCCGGGGCCACCGCGGGTCCCGTCTGCCGTCGG